>JBBSDS010000275.1:0-7140 GCA_038240495.1 Chthoniobacterales bacterium
CAGAACGTGAGAGCCGAGCACCCAGAGATCGAGCGAGCCGCCGCGCGCATCTTCCTTGCCGCGCGTCCGAATCTCCAAAAGTTTCCCGATCGCGTCCTCCTTCACCATCCGCTCCACGACCGGCACCGCCGGGTGATACCGATTTCGATGTGCCACGGCGTACTTCACTTTGTGGGCCTCGCACGCTGCGATGATTTCGTCCGCCTCGGCGAGCGTGCGGCAAAAAGGCTTTTCGCTGTAAATGCCGCGCACACCCGCATCGATCGCCGCCAGCGCCATGTCGCGATGCTCGTCGAGGTGCCGCGGACCGATCACCGCGATGTCGGGTTTCGTCTTCGCGAGCATCTCGCGGTAATCGGCAAACCCGCTCGTCACATTCAATTTCTTGAGCGTCTTCGCGAGACCCGCGGCATCGGCATCGGCGACCGCCACAATCTCCGTCTCCGGAATTTTCAGCCACATGGCATCGAGCCCGTGACCATAGTCTCCGTGACCGCTGTGGCCGATGACAGCGACGCGGAGTTTGCGTTCCGAATCAGCCGCACGAGCACCAAGCGCGAGGCTGGAGACGATAGTGGTGGCGAGGAAATGGCGGCGGTTCATGGGGATTGTGAAAGTAGATACTTCGCCGGGAGAATTCGCCAGCCGGCGATTATCCTGGCCGGTAGTTGGGCGCTAATGCTCTGCGTCAACGATCCTGCAGCCGGTGAAATACGACGGGCTTGTCGAAGAGCTTTCTCCAATCGGTTGACGGAGTTTCCAGTTCCTTCCGAATCTGCGCCGGACTCTTTTCATCGACGCCATCGCCACCGAGCACACGCACGCTCAGTTTCTGCCCGTCCCGCTCCTTTTCGATCCATACCAGCGTGAAACGCTCTGCGTCGGCCTTCGGCAATCCGTCGCTGAAAGACGCGAGCACGCGCAATTGGAGCACGGTGCGTTTGCCAATCGTCAGGGGCTTCGCCTCATAGTAGAGCCCGCCTTTCTCGCCCGCGGGGTGGTGCAAGACATACCGGTCGTCGTCCAAGGCAGCGCATATCACAAACTCGATCTTTCTGGGATCACCATCCTCTCCATCAGTCGCCCAAACTCCGCTGAGAGTCGCATCGGTTTTGGCGAAGCCTTCGGTAAAGACCGGTTCCTTAAAGAGACATGCGGTGAACAAACAAACGTACGCCGCGAGGGGGATGAGCCGCGTCAGAATTTTCATGCGCCAATCTAATCGCACTTCAGTCCCTGCGCACCATGCGGGTTCTAACGATGACATCGGTGTCGAATTCCCCGCCGATCAAAAAGAGCGAGCCGCGCTAAACGCGCCGCACATCAGTTCTGCGCCTCACACTTCGTCCATTGGAATCGTGGCATCGCCAAAGGTCTTCGGACGTACATCCATCTTGTCCATCATCGAGAGAAACAGGCGGCACAACTGGCGCTCGGGTTTGTCTTTGTAGTCGAGCACGCGACCACCCTTGATGCGTCCGCCGGCACCGCCGAGCATAATGACAGGGAGTTGGTCGTTGTCGTGCTTCGCACCGACCATCATGCTGGAGCAGTGGAGAAGCATGGTGTTGTCGAGCAGGGTGCGCGGACCTTCCTGGATGGCGTCGAGCTTGCGGGCGAGATAGGCGATCTGCTCGACGAAGAATTGATTCACCTTTAGCCAGTCGTCGCCGTCGGAATGCGAGAGTAGGTGATGGATCATGTAGTCTATGCCGTGCCCGGGCTGCTGTAGTGAATCGATGTTCGGAAAGCGGAGTGCGCTGTGATCGTTGTTGAGTTTCAGTGTCGTGATGCGCGTGGTGTCGGTCTGGAAACCGAGGACGAGAATGTCGATCATCAGGCGCATATGCTCGCCGATGTCCTGGGGGATGCCGTCGGCGGGGCGCTGGATGTTTGGTTGGTCGAGCGTCGGCCGCCAGCCTTGCAGTTCGCCCTTTTTGCCGGCGCTCTCGAGGCGTTTCTCCACGTCGCGGACGGAATCGAGATATTCGTCGAACTTGCGCTGATCGCTCGCGCTGAGGTTGCGGCGGAGATCCTGCGCGTCGGATAACACGGCATCGAGCACGCTCTTGTCGCCGGGTGCGGCGTCGTCCTTGAACAGACGATCAAACGCGAGCGCGGGATAGAGTTCCAGGGGCGTTGGGGTCGTCGGCGAACTCCACGAAATGTGGGAGCTATAAAGCATCGAGTAGTTTTTATGCACCGATGGATTCGAGCGCTCACAGCCGAGCACAAGGCTCGGCACTTTGGTCGAGCGTCCGTAGGTCTGCGCGAGCACCTGATCGAAACTCGTACCCGAACGAATCTCACCACCGGATGCAATCGGCGCACCGGAAAGCAGATTGCCCGTCTGCGAGCTGTGAATGTTTCCCTTGCGCGCCTCGGCGTGGAAAAGGCCGCGCACGAACAGCATCTTCTCGCGGAAGTCGTTCAGCGGCGCGAGCACCTTGCCGAGTTCCATCGCTGCGCCTTCGCCCTTCGCCCACCATTCCTTCGAGTGAAATCCGTTGCCCGAGAACAGCACGGCGAGCCGCACTGGCGCTTCGCTCGCAGGTTTGTTCCGACGCGGTTCATCGCCCCAGACGTTGAAGGACTCCAGCCACGGCAGGGCCATGATAACGCCGATCCCGCGCACAAAGGCCCGCCTTGAATAGTGATGTGTGTTCATGGATTTTTGTGGGTGAAGTTATTTCACCAAACTCTCGACGCTCCCAGTAGAGATAGCTGCGCGTCGGGGGAAAGGATCGTCATTCCATTCTCGATCGCCTGCGCGGCGAGGAGCCGATCAAAAAGATCGAAATGGACCCGGGGAAGTTCGCCGCTCCGATAGATTTCCTCTTGTCCGAGTTGAAGCCGCTCGATTCTGAAGAACTTCGTTTGCTGAGGCACCCAGACGCGCGGGCTGCCGGGCAATAGCAACTTTCCGGAGGAGTGCTTCATGGACAACTCCCACACACTCACGTCGCTGAGGAAGAGTCTGTTTGCAGAGTCGTCAATCAATTCGGAGGCAAGTGCCGGAAGTTTTCCCTGCGGCATCGCCAGCCAGATGAAGGCACAGGTGTCGAGCATGACGTTCACAGGCCCCATTCCTTGAGTTCTTCCTCCGTGAGTGGCGCAAACGCGGAGTCGGGAACCTTGATGATCGGCCCGATGCACTGACCCACCTTGGGGCGCGGCTTCTTTTTTGGTGGCGCTATTGGGACCAGCCTCGCCACGGCATTTTTACCACGGGCGATGATGAATTCCTTTCCTTTCTCGACTTCCGCCAGATAGCGCGAAAGGTGCGTCTTCGCTTCGTGCGTGGTGATTGTTTTCATTCCGGCAAAGTGCTTTGCGCCGTCACTTAGTCAACTTAGTTTACTCCAAAATCCTTCCCCCGCACTTCGCGAAATTGCGGACTGCGGACGATCCACTCGATGGATGTGGCAACGTGATGATCGTTGGCTTTGAGTTCGGTGAGCATGGATGCAATCAGCGGCTGGTCGGAGAGCTGCACACTGCGTCCGAGGGCGTAGCCGAGGAGCTTGCGGCAAAATTGCCGGAGGAAATCGTCGCGGCGCGTGGTCATGAGATAGGCGCGGAGACCGTCGAGTCCTTCGAGTTCCGTGCCGTTCGCCAGCCTGGTTTTGGTGTCGATAGCGAGACCGCCGGCGTCCTCGCTGCGGGCTCGCCCGATGGCGTCAAAGCCTTCGAGTGCGAAACCGAATGGATCGATGCGTTGATGGCAACCCGCGCACTTCGCATCACTGCTGTGACGTTCGATCAATTGACGCTCGGTGAGGCCTCGCGGGGCTTCATCAGGCAGCACCGGCACGCCTTTCGGTGGACGCGGCAATTTGTCACCGAGCACGACTTCGCTGAGCCAGTTCCCGCGCAGGATGGGGCTCGTGCGCGAGGCGCCGCTCTGTTTCGCGAGCGTGCTCGCAAAACCGAGGATACCGCCGCGACCGCGCGCGTGAAGACCATCCACGCGCTGCCAGTCTTCGCCCTTCAAATCGAGGCTGTAGTGTTTCGCGAGCGCGCCATTCACGAAGCTGTGATCCGCATCGAGCAGCGAGAGCACGGAACGATCTTCCTGAAACAGATCGATGAAGAAACGCACCGACTCCTCCTGCATCGCACCGCGCAGAGAGATGAAGGTGGGGAAATGCCGCTCGCTCTTTTCGTCGAGTGTTTCGAGATCGCGAACGTGCAGCCACTGGCAGCCGAACTCGGTCGCAAGACGACGCACTTTTTCGCTCTTCATCATGCGGTGGGTTTGTGCGGTGAGCACGTCGGGTTCATGCAGCTTGCCGGAGGCCGCGAGCGAATTCAGTTCGTCGTCCGGCTCGGAGGACCAGAGGAAGTAGCTCAGGCGCGTCGCCAGTTCCCAATCATTCACGGGCGCGGCTTTTGGTCCCGGCGCCGCTTTTTCACCGCGATACAGGAACGCAGGCGCGACCAGCACGCGCGCCAACAGCATGCGCACGGCGGCAGCATGCGGCAGTTCCTGCTGGCGCAGCCTGGAGTACAACGCCCGCAGTTCGGACTGCTCCGCCTCCGTGAGCGGGCGCCGCCACGCGCGTGTGGCGAGGTCGAGCACGGCCTGCACCTGCACGGGTTCCACTTCGACAAGCCGCCTCTTGAATGCCTCGGCGCCTTGCATGATCGGCTCGCGCATGGGCTCAAACGCGCTCGGGTTCGCGTCCTGCGTGGCGAACTGATAAAGCTGCTCGAACACATCCACCTGCTTCAGCGGAGCCTCGCTGACAAATCGCAGATCATCCCACAGGCGATCCAGCACCGCCGCCTGTGCATCATCGAGCATCAGGCGCCTCAGTTGGTCGTCCTCGCGATAGAACAATGTGAGCGTCACCACTTCGTCCACCGGCACGATCTTCGTGTAGCAAAGTGCGGCGGGGAACAACCGGCGGAAATCATCGAAGGCTGTTTCAAGGTGCCGCCGGACCGCGCTGCCGTCATGCACGAGGATCGGCGCGCTGTGCGAAGTGCGGAGATTGTTGTCCGACCACTGACCCTTCGCCAGCGCGGATTCGGCGCCACCCGCAAGCAAGCCGCTCCGTTGCTCCGGCCTGCTCGTGCTCACCTGCACTTGCAGCGCGACCTCGGCGTCGCTCGTATCATCGAGCCTGGCGGTCACGACGAACTCCGTGTCCTTGATCTGCACCGCGGGAATCTTGATCTCAATAAATCCGGCCGCCCGCGTGCTCATCGCGCCCGGCGCTGCGCCGGGAAGATCGCGCAACGATACGTCCTTGCCACCTTTCGTCACGAGCCGCGCATTTTCCCACACCACCGTGCCCTTCGCCTTGCCGTCGCCCGCATCGCTCGTTGTGAGAAAAAGTATCGTGTCGCTGCCGTCCTTCGGCGCAGCGAGTCTGACGCGCAATTCGTGCTGCGTGCCGAACGGCGTCACCGGCTCCAGCCAGCCTTTCGGTCCGTTCTGCTTGCCGATGTGTCCCACGCTCGCGAAGCGCCAGAGCGACTGCTGCCAGTCCTGGATCAGCTTCGTCACAGCCAGTGCCTCACCCGGCAATCCCGTGCGGAAACGCTGACGAATCATGTCGAGCACGAGCGATGGCTTGCTGTCGTTTAAAGCCGCCCAAAGCGTCGCGGAGTATTTCGCATTCAAGTCATGCTCTTTCGCGACCGCGGCGATGGTTTTCCTTCCCTCTCGCAAGGCCTCGCGCTCCGTGAGCAACGCCGTAGTGTACTTTTCCACTGGCAGCCGTCCGCCGGCATTCGTGTCAAACTTGACGCCCTGAAGATTCACCGCCATTGCGCCACCCGATTCGCTGTAGCGCGCATAGAACGCACGGATTTTTGCCAGCGTTTCATCCGTCCAGTCGCGCGCTGAAGTCTGAGCAGAGAAGCGGATGCCATCCGGCAGCAACATGGCGTGACTCGCGACCTCCTTCGCTGCATCGAGATATTTCGTCAGCAGGCCAGGCGACATCACGAGCGCCGCACCGACATTCGTGAATCCCTCGCCCGCCGCGCCATCCACGGGAAACTCCTTCGCCGGATCGAGCGACTCCACATCGGTGAGATCACGGATCGTGTAAGTGTATTCGACGTTCGACAGCCGCCGCAGCACCACCGGCCCCGGATCGCCGGCACTCGCCAGCGCGACTTCGTTGAGCATCGCCTGCGCCCACGCTGTCAGTTGTTTTTTCTGTCCGGCCGACAACTGCGGTTCCTTCTTCGGCGGCATCTCGTTGCTCGCGAGTTGCTCGAGCACGCTCTCCCAAACCTGCGGGTGCTTCTTCACTTCCGTCACCGACGAGAACCGTTCCAGGTCCAGATCGCCCTTCTGCTTTTTCGTCGAGTGACAGGCGGTGCAATATTCCTTCAGCACCGGCTGGATCGATTGCTGGAACGCCTTGTCATCAGCCGCGCGACCTGGAGCGATCATCGCGAGCAGGGCGGCGATTCCCAGCCATGACAAGCCGCCCTTCATGCGAGGATCTGCTGTACGACGTTGGCGGATGTCAGCAGGAGCAGTGATGTGATGGAGAGAATCGGATGCATGTTGGCCGGTTACGCTATCCTGCGTGCGGAATTCCTATTAAACGCCGATTTCGTCACCGCTCAAGACGGGGTGACGGTTTCGCTCTCCCGCTCTCGCTCCGAAGGCGAGCTTTCGGAACGCACTTGCCGGTGCAGTTGCACTGCGCTGCGGGCGATGGTCCGTCCGGCGCGCCCTCTTTCAACCTGCCCCACGCCACGAGCACGGCTTCTCCCGTACAAGTGTGTTCCCGCACTCTGGGAATAAAGGAGGTCAGCCGCAGTTCACGCAAAGAGATCCACGTGATCCAGATATTCTCGGATTACCAAGTGATGCCAATACTGAGGGAAACCGCTGAGGTGCGCATTCGCTCGCGCATGTGCGACATCGCTCATGCCGTAACCCAGAAGCCGTAACTCTGGGAGATGACCTTCTCTCTCTGCCAACAACCTCTCGAATCCGAGCGCCTGCATATTCTCGGGGTGATATGCGAACCCAAGGAAAGCTATCACTTCGGCATCCCGGCACAGGGCTTGGGCGCGTTCCGAAGCTTCACGGGCGATAACGCTTCTGCCAACCAAATGGATCGAGGCGGCCGCAGAGTGGAGCCGCTGATCGCTAACAGTGCCGTA
>JBBSDS010000276.1:0-7134 GCA_038240495.1 Chthoniobacterales bacterium
ATGGGCAATATCAAGACGGCGAGCGCGCAGACCGTGGTCAGCACGCGGCAGGCCGAAGCCGCCGCGCAGCAACTCCACGAACTCGGCCAGAAACTCAAGCTCCTCGTCGAACGCTTCAAGGTGTGACCCTGCGGCTTCGTGTTTTCTGCTTCCAATCCGCGATCAATACTGGCATTGACGAGCGCGCTTCTTCCCCCCAGAAAAAGCGCCATGAAGGGAAACCTATGACCATCGTCCTGCCATCCCGCCCCTTATCACTTTCCCATGGTATGGGTAATGAGGGTCTTCGCTTCAGGACGAAGGAGCGCTGGCACGATTTGGGGGCTGTTTCACCGATGAACAAATAAAGTAAAACACCAATGCAAACCACAGTCCCCCGCCGCTCTTGGTTTCTCGCGATGCTCTCAGTTAGTATCGCCGTTGTATCCGCTCTCACTCAACCCCATGTGTGGGCTGTTGAGCCACCACAAGTCGCGCAGGGGCCGGTCGCGGCCTCCCCGGAGCAACTGAAGAAGCTTAGTCTGGAGGATCTTACGCAGTTGAGTGTTGCGACCGTAACGACGGCCTCCAAAAAGGAGGAAAAAGTAACCGAAGCACCGGGGATGGTGATCGTCATCGACAAGAACGACATCCGCCTGCGCGGTTACTCCACGCTCAAGGATGTGCTGCGCGATCTGCCGGGGATGGATCTTGCGGGTAATTTCTTCTCCGAGATTGGAACTCAGGCTTCCGTGCGCGGCATCACCGGTAACAATAAGATCGTCGTGCTCGTCAACGGCATGCGGGTCAATCCGCCGGGTGGCGAATACTTTCCCCTCCGCAGCGATTTCAGCGTTCGGGAAGCGGAGCAGATTGAGGTGATCTATGGACCGGGTTCGACGCTTTACGGACAGGACGCGATCAATGCCGTGATCAACGTGAAGACCAAGCAGCCTCCAGCTTCGGGAAAGACCGCCGTCGAACTCGGTGGCGATGGCGGGTTCAACAATGAGCGCGAATTCTGGGGTTCCTTCGGCAAGGTTTTCGATTCGGCGCGCAACATTCTCTTCAACGGTTACGTCCAGTATCATGACTCCGACTTGACCCGGCTGGATCGTGAGTATCCGCAATATTGGAAGGGTTTCAGGGAAGTCGCCGAACCCAAGGGCAGTGGGACCGTGCCGGACCGGTTGGATTACGGTCTCAACGCCTTTGTCAAACTGGAAATCGGCAATTTCTCGATCCAATCATGGTATCGCAATTCCAAACGCAGCAGTGGGGAAGGCTACGGCCCGGCGGTGCTGGCATTTATTCCCGAAGCGCGCTGGCAGGACAGTTCGTGGGTCACCGAAGCAAAGTATCAATGGAAAATCACGAACAAGGTGAAGCTGGATTCGTCGGTTACCTATAACTGGTACGAGGTCGATCCCGTCAGCCGCTATGTCTTTCCGCTCAACGAGAAAAAATGGTTCCTCAACGACTTTAAGTATGCCAATGGGCACAGCCTCGCCGTGGAGGAGACGCTGCGGGTCGATTTTTCCTCCTCGCTCTCCGCCCTGTTAGGAGGCACTTACACCAACTACGACATTATCCCGAAGTCCACCATTCCGGGTGGTGCGCGCCCGGGTGGGCACAACGAAATTATCAAGCAGGGAGGAAACTTCATTTATTACACGGAACCGGGGAATCCTGCTTCGATGCACCTCATTCCGCGCGTCGTTGATTCGGAGTTTTCGCGCTATGGCGCTTACCTCGAGCTTTCGTGGCAAATCGCGTCCCGTCTGAAGGTCATCGCCGGAGGACGGGTGGACAAGGATACGAGAATTGACGACCCGTCTTATACCCCCAGAGGCGCGATCATTTATAACGTAACCGACGCGATCACGGCAAAATACACCTATTCCTGGGCATACATTTCTCCTGCTCCCTATTTTGACGCGAGTTATGATCGCGGTGATATCCTCGCGACCTCAAATCCTAACTTGCAACCAGAAACTTCGAAGACACACGAAGTTAATTTCACGTATAATAAGGATCCAATTAATTTAGGGTTGAGTCTCTATTATGGTACTCAGAGCAGCTTGATTTTGGTTTCCGACGGAGCCTTTCCGGCGAACACTCTCCTCAATCCCGTGTTTGTCGATGTTGCGGGGACAAGCTCTCGGGCGCTGGTGAACTCCGTCAACAGCGGAAAGAGCAGCAATGCGGGGCTTGATTTCTATGGCAAGGCGAAACTGACCCGAAATCTCAGTACCTGGTTTTCATATTCTTATACGACTTATGAGGAAATGACAGGCGGCATAACCACCGGCTTGAAGGGAATCTCCCAGAATAACTTTCGATTGGGGGCGACTTGGGCGATTACACCTCAGCTATTTGTGACTCCGAGCCTGATCGCGCGCTCAACCCCAAGAAATGTCGCTGGTGGCACCCTGACTGATGAATTGCACAATCCGTGGGAGGTGAACTTGCACATTCTGTATGCGCCGAAAGATTACATCGAGTTTTTTGCCGACCTGAGAAACATTACGAACAATCACTATGCGCTCACACAATTCACGGCGTTTGCCTCGCCGCAGGAGACTTTCAGCGGTGTGTTTGGATTGCGGATTGCTTTCTAAATAAATGGCGCACTTACCAATGAGAAAAGCTGGCCGTTCCGTGCGACTCCGGTCGCGCTGGCAAGGCCACGATGAGCGGCGGGCCGCGGTCTTGTGTCTGCTTGGTATCGTCTGGATGATCGTGTTCTTCAGGGTGGGAGCGCATGCCGAAGGCCAGCTTTCGGAATACGATGTGAAAGCGGCCTTTATGACCAAGTTTGCGCAGTTCGTTAAGTGGCCTGCGTCCCGCTCGGTGATGACGGTTGGGGTCTTGGGTGAAGACCCATTCGGCGATTCGCTGGAGAAGATGATGAAGGTCAAGCGGTCGAAGCGGGTTGAGGATCTAAAGGGTTGCCAGATTATCTTCATCAGTAAGTCGGAGCGGGGAAACATCGGTGCGATACTCGAGAATCTCGGGGGCGCGAATATTCTGACCGTGGGAGAATCCGATGGATTTGCGAAGCAGGGCGGGGCGATTGGCTTTGTGCTGGTCGGCGACAAAGTGCGCTTTGAGATTAACGCGGGCGCGGCGCGTCGGGCCGGATTGAATATCGATTCGAATCTCTTAAGGCTCGCGGTCCGTGTTTTTTAATAGAAGGAGCCAATTGTGACCCGATTTCGCAATCTGCCGATCCGGCAGAAGATGAGTGTGGCGGTGCTGGGGACGACGACGATGGCGCTGGTCGTGGCGTGCGGGACGTTTTTGGCATACGAGCGGGTGACGTTTCGGCAGGCGATGGGGCGTAACCTGACGGTGCTGGCCGACGCCTTGGCGCGCAACAGCGCGGCGGCGCTGGCCTTTGCGGACATTCAGGACACGACGGAGGACGCGGAGAAGACTTTGCAAGCGCTGGGGGCGGAACCGGCGGTGGTGGTGGCGGGCCTCTACACCGAAGAGGGCAGCGTGCATGCGAGCTACGCGCGCGCCGGTGCGGCGAAGGATCTTCCAGCCAAGCCGGAAAAGGAAGGGACGCGGATCGAGGGAGACTCGATGGTGGTGGTGCGACCGGTGTTCAATGAAAACAAGCGGATTGGGACGATCTATTTGCGCTCGGACCTGACGGAATTGAACACGCGGCTGCGCGCCTATGCGGGGATCTCGGGGCTGGTGCTGGTCGGTTCCTTTCTGCTCGCGCTGGGGCTGTCGAGCGCGCTGCAGCGGCTGATTTTGCGACCGATCCTGGCGCTGACGGAGACGGCGCGGCGCATCGGGCAGACGCGGGACTACACGGTGCGCGCGGAGAAGCTGAGTGGGGACGAACTGGGGCTGTTGACCGACGCCTTCAACCAGATGCTCGGGGACATCGAGGAGCGGACCGGAGCGGTGAGCGAAGCGCAGGAATCGCTGCGGACGCAGGCGGGCGAAGTGCGGGAAGCGGCGGCGGTGCTGGCGACTTCGGCGAGCCAGATCGTGGCGGCGACGCAGCAACTGGCCGGGAGCGCGACGGACGCGGCGACGGCGGTGAGCGAAGCGACGACGACGGTGGAGGAAGTGCGGCAGGCCTCGCAGCTTTCCAGCGAGCGGGCGAAGTATGTCTCCGGGCAGGCGCAGGCGGCGGCGGAAGTGGCCAAGGGCGGGAAGCTGGCGGTCAACGAAACGATCGCCGGGATGAACGGTATCCGCGGACAGATGACGACGATCGCGGAGAGCATCCTGGGGCTGAGCGCGCAGAGCCAGGCGATCGGGGAGATCATCGCGAGCGTCGATGACCTGGCGGCGCAATCCAAGCTGCTGGCGGTCAACGCGGCGATCGAAGCGGCCAAGGCTGGAGAGGAAGGGCGCGGGTTTTCGGTCGTGGCGCAGGAGGTCAAACTGCTGGCCGAGCAATCCAAGGCGGCGACGACGCAAGTGCGGGCGATTTTGAGCGACATCCAAAAAGCGACGAGCAGCGCGGTGCTGACGACCGAGCAGGGGAGCAAAGCGGTGGAAGCCGGCGTGCGGCAGTCCACGTCGGCCGGGGAATCGATCAGCGCGCTGGCCGACAGCATCGCGGGAGCGGCGCAGGCGGCGACGCAGATTGCGGCGACCAGCCAGCAGCAGTTTGTAGGGATGGACCAGGTGGCGCTGGCGATGGGCAATATCAAGACGGCGAGCGCGCAGACCGTGGTCAGCACGCGGCAGGCCGAAGCCGCCGCGCAGCAACTCCACGAACTCGGCCAGAAACTCAAGCTCCTCGTCGAACGCTTCAAGGTGTGACCGCAGGGCCGACCGACGCCCGTTTCCCCAATCATGAATCGCCACGCGCCAGGAGGTGTTAGCCAGGTTACAGCGCAGCGGAGCGCGTGGTCCTTCACCGCGGTGGACGGCGAGCTGGGAAAAGGATTCGCGGGTGTCGCGCGGGTAGTAAAGTATCCTTCCGAACGGTCCCGCCTGGCATCCGAACTCGTGCGCACAATTCTTTACGACTTGCAGAAAGCCGCCGCGCCATGAACGACGAGGAGTTCATGCTCAAATTGCGCGAGGCTTTTTCCGTCGAGGCGGAGGAGCATCTGCAAACTCTGACGGCGAGTCTGCTCGATCTGGAAAAGGCCGCGGCGCCGGACGTGCGGGCAAAAATCACCGAGACGATTTTCCGCGAGGCCCACAGCTTGAAAGGCGCGGCGCGGGCCGTAAATCGGACGGATATCGAGGCGATCTGCCACGGCCTGGAAAGCGTCTTTGCTGGCTGGAAGCGCAAGGCCGGCAATGTTTCTGCCGAGACCTTCGATGTGCTTAACCGTGCGCTCGACCACGTCGGGAAATTGCGCGCGCAACCGGATGCCGCGGATGCCGAACGCCCGGCCGTGCTGGAAACGGTGCGCCAGGTCACGGAAGTGGCGACGCCGGTTGCGGCCCGGTCGCAACGTCCGCCCCAAGCGCCACCTCCTGCATCGGTGCCGGAGAAAGCTGCGATGGCTCCCGTCATGGCGGAATCGCCAGCCGCGATCCCGGCAGTGGCGCCGGTGGCTTTGTTGCCGGAACCACCTTCGGCCAGAATCGAGCATCTTAGCCCGGCCGAGACGGTGCGCGTCCCGCTGGCGAAACTGGATTCGGTCTTGCTGCAGGCGGAGGAGATGGTGGGCTTAAAGCTCATCGCCGGGCAGCAGGCGGCGGAATTGCGCGAAGCGAAAGCGCGGCTCGAAACGTGGCGCAAGGAATGGTTGAAAGTCCGCCGAGCCATGAGTGTGAGCGCAACGCCCCAGCGGGGCGCGATCGGGACGGGGTTGCACGAATTTCTCGAATGGAACGAGAGCCAGATCGAGGGCCTTGGCAAATCCATTGCCGAGCTGACGAAGTCGGCGGAACAGGAGGAGCGCACCGTGACTTTCCTGGTCGATGACCTGCTCGCAGATGCGAAGCGGCTCGTCATGCTGCCGTTTGCGCGCCTGCTCAATATTTTTCCGAAACAGGTCCGCGACCTCTCGCGCGAGCAGGGGAAGGAAATCGATCTCATCATCCACGGCAGCGAAGTCGAGATCGACAAGCGCATCCTCGAGGAAATGAAAGTGCCGATGATTCATCTGGTGCGCAACGCCATCGACCACGGCTTCGAGAGACCGGACCGGCGCGTCGCACGCGGCAAAGCTCCGAAGGGTCAGTTGACGATCGCGGTGTTGCAGCGGGACGGAAACAAAGTGGAAATCGTGGTTTCGGATGATGGCGATGGCATCAACGTCGAGAAGGTGAAAGCGTCCGCGGTGAAGAACGGCGTGATCGATGCGTCGGACGTGAACGATATGAGCGAAGCGGCGGCGCTCGCGCTCGTTTTTCAATCAGGCGTTTCGACGAGCCCGATCCTGACGGAAATCTCCGGGCGGGGATTGGGGATGGCGATTGTGCGGGAAAAAATCGAGGGACTCGGCGGGCAAATCGCCATCGAGACAAAGCCCGGAGTCGGGACGTCGTTTCGCATCTTGCTGCCGGTGACACTGGCGACCTTCAAGGGCATTCTAATCACCGCTGGCGGGCAGACATTTGTCGTTCCGACGGCCAGCGTCGAGAAAATCAAGCGCCCCAAACTTGACGAGATCAAGACGGTCGAGAACCGCGAAACCATTATCTACGAGGACCGGGTGCTCGCGCTCACCTGGCTCGCGGACGTGCTCGAGCTGCCACGACGCGAGCCGAAGGAGCCGCGGACCAAAATCGAAGTGCTGATCCTTGGCGCGGGCAGCGGCACCGACGTCGCCGCGGCGCTGTGCCACGGCGCCAGGCACGTGACCGCGGTCGACATCGATCCGGTCATCCTCCGCCTCGGCGCCGAACGGCATCCCGACAGGCCGTACAGCGATCCGCGCGTCACCATCGTCAACGACGATGCGCGGCATTTCCTGCGGACGACGAAGACGCGCTACGACCTCGTCGTGTTCGCGCTGATCGACTCGCTGACCGTGCAATCGAGCTTCTCCGGCGTGCGGCTCGAGAGCTACATGTTCACCAGGGAATCGTTCGAGGCCGTGCGCGACCGGCTGTCGCCGCGCGGCGTGATGGTGCTCTACAACTACTTCCGCGAGAAGTGGCTGGTCGACCGGCTCGCCAACACCTCCGCCGCGGTGTTCGGGCGCGACCCGCTCG
>JBBSDS010000277.1:0-7103 GCA_038240495.1 Chthoniobacterales bacterium
GATAAGGATAGAGCGGCATCTCCAACTCCGTCTTCCCCTCCGCCACGCGCCGACTTTCCAGCACCTCCGGGGCGGTGCCTTTTTCCCGCCACGTTTTCACCGCCTCGATCAGGTTTGGCGTTTGATTGATCCCCGGTCCTCCGCCGTGGCTCATTCCGGGAATGATGTAAAACCGGAAAAAAGACCTGGTTTTTTCGAGGCTGCCGAAGTGTTCGATCACCCGTTCGTAATAATCGAGCGTCGCGTGCGGGGGCACGACCGAGTCCACGGAGCCGGACGTCATGATGATCTTACCTCCGCGTTTCTCAAACGCGCTCAGGTCGGGATTCTCCGCGTTGAGATAAGGTCCGAGGGCCGTGGTGTAGGTGTCGATGTCCGCGCCAAAATTGATGTCCTCCAGCCGCTTCTCCGCGCCGAAGACCCACTTGAAAAGATAGAGATGTCCGTGCGCGGCTTCGATGGAACTGCCCAACGGAATGCCGTTGAAAATGCGTTCGCCGGTGACGGCGTGCTTCGGTCCGTCGAAGAGTTTTCGCAATGCTTCCGCGTGCTCCGGTGTGAGCGTCGGATCCTTTTGCACTGCCAGCGCAATGACCGCCTCGATGTCCCTGACGTTGCAGCGCGAATCGGAAACGAATTTGCCGGCGACGGGCGGAATCTCTCGGGCGGCCATGTATTCATTACCTGCGGCGATGATGTTGGTTTCCTGCTCTTTCGTGAACGGGCGTTTTTTTAGAATCTGTTCATTCCATAAAAAGTAAGCGTGCAGCGGGGTGCGGCAGTGCGCGGGAACAGCGGCGACGATGCCATCGTAATCCTCGGGGTAACGCTGCGCTTCCTGGAGCGCCTGCTGGCCGCCGGTCGAGCCTCCGTTGAAATAAGATAAATCCGGTCCCTTGCTGTAATAGGCCGCAACGACTTGCTTCGCGGCCAGTGTCATGAGGTGCGTGGCGCGAAAACCGAAGTCTTTCCAGACTTCCGAATTGCCGTTGCCGGAGTCGGCATTCGGCGCGGTCCCCATGTCCGTCGTGGCCACGGCGAAACCGCCGGCGAGCGGCCCGGCCAGGCTGCCTGGGTTGATGTGTCCCGCGGATCCGCCGTTCCCGACGCCGAGAAAACGGGCGTTCCACTTTTCCGCATCTGGCAGCCATATTTCGACGTTGATGTTGGATCCCTTGGCCGGATTGAGGACCAGCTTCACGATGGTCCGCGGCGCCTTGGGCGCGTCGTCCCGCTGCACCAGCGTGATCGTGCCCGCTTCGATTTTCAACGCCTTGAGCGCTGCAAGCCGGTCGTCACTGGAAGGCACGACGGGCGGATTCTCGCCGTGGGTGGAAGCGCAGCCGAGGAGGCTCGCCGCGCAGAGGGAAAGGATTCTTCTATTCATGGGGCAGTGGGGGTGGGGGCTCGCGTGCGGCCCACGACTTCTCGAGATTCGCGGCAACAACATGATCGTCCAGAGCGACGGCTTGATCGACAAGAACTTCTCGAGAGGCGGCTTTCGGCCATCGAATGGCTGGCTTCGAATCCCTCGCCGAGCACTTCATTCAGTAGTTTTCGCGTCGGGCGTCTTCGCGCCAAAATACCGCTGGCGTTGCCGGTGGCGGGCCTCTATTCCCAAGGCCATGACTTTTCGTTTGCTCCTCTGTGCACTAATCTCCGTGGCGTTCGCCGGTTGTCAGGCTCCATACAAAAAGAAGGATGCTGAAGATCGCAAGCCGCTCAAGGATCAGAGCCACGATCAGGCATTTCAAGCTTTTCTTGGGCGACTGAAGATCGCGGTGGAAAAGCGCGACATCCAGATGCTGGCCTCGCTGATGACCAATGATTTCGGTTATCGCTGGGACGCCGCACCACAGGCCGAGAGTGTTTTCGATTTTTGGGATCACAACAATCTTTGGCCGGAACTGGCAAAACTCTTGCGGCAAAAATTTGTCCCGAACGACCTCTACATGGTTTCGCCATCACAAGTCGTCACCCAATCCGGCTATTCGGGTTATCGCGTCGGGATGCGCACCGTCGGTGGCAGTTGGAAATTCGCCTACTTTGTTCCGGGCGAACCCGCGCAACCCGCGCAGTGAAATCCGCCGATCCGATCGCGCTCGGTCTCCCGCATCGCGAGCCGTTCATCTTTGTCGATGAAGTGCTGGACGTTCAACCCGGTGAAACTGCGATGTGCCGCAAAACGTTTCCGCCCGAGGAGCCATTTTTTCGCGGACATTTTCCCGGCGATCCGCTCGTGCCGGGAGTGATCCTCACCGAGGCGCTGGCGCAGACGGCGGGGATTGCGGCGGGAAAACCGGGGCGGGCCTTTCGGCTGTCCGCGATCAAGGGGATGAAATTTCTTCGCGTCGTGCGTCCGCTCGATGCGCTTACTTTGACCGCGCGCAAAGTGGCCGCGGTGGGAGGGCTGTGGCAGTTTGAAGTGGCGGCGCGCGTCGGGGAACAAACGGTGGCCGAGGGCGTTGTTGTCTTGAGCGAAAGCTAAGCCCGAGAGGCTGCTCCCGAAAGTTGCGAACCTTGCTTTGAAGGAGCGTGGTGCCGGGCATGCTGAAGGATGGATCCAGTGCGAGCGCTGAATGGCCTGCGGGCTTGAGCCTCCTGCGCATCCTCGAAATCCATCCGGGGCGATTGGTGCTGTGACGTTTTCCCCCAACGGCTCCATGCTCGCCTCGGAAGCAGCGACGGGACGATCCGCATCGGGCGCTGTGCGCTCTCGCGCCGGCGACGCGGGCCGCTCACTTACTCGATGCGATACAGGCTTGTCTTGCTGCGCAGGTAGAGCGCTTTGCCGGACACGGCCGGGGACGCCATGAAGCCGTCGGGAAATTCATTTTCCGCGAGCACCTTGAACTGCCGGCCAGCTTCGATGACGTAGAATTTGCCCTCCTCATTTCCGGCGTAGAGCCGGCCTTCGGCAAGGATGGGCGACGCGCTGAAGTTGCCGCTCTTGCCGAGGCGTTCGCTCCAGACAGTGTCGCCGGTTTTTGCCTCGAGACACGAAGCGATGCCGCCGTCATTCACCGTGAAAAGCAGGCCGTCGGAAAGCGTGACGCTGGGCTTGTTCGGCGCGGCTTTTTTCAAGCGCCAGACGAGATCGTTGGCGGAGAGCACGCCGGTGTGGCCGAGCTTGAGCGCGAGCAGGCCCGCTTTGCCAAAGCCCGCGGGAATATAGGCGATGCCGTCTCCGATGACCGGCCGCGTCGCTGCGCTGTGGGCCTCGGGTTCGTCGAAGCGCCAGATTTCTTTTCCCGTGCGCGGATCGTAAGCGTAGTGCGCCTTCGCTCCGCTGCTCAGCAGGATCGGCTGGCCGTCTTGCAGGTAAACGTGGCACGTCGCGAAGCTCTTCCGATAGTCGCCCTCGTTCTTCACCGTGACGCCATCGGCTTCGAGGTCGTGGTAGTCGGTCGAGCGCTTGGTTTGCCACACCGTCTTGCCTGTCTTCTTGTCGAGCGCGACGATGAATTGATGGTCGCTGCCGTCGAAATTCACGATGAGCAGATCGTTCCAAATGATCGGCGATGAGCCGGCGCCGCGGTAGTGATTGCAGACAAAGTCCGTGCGCTCCCAAAGTTTTTTGCCGGTCTTCGTGTCGAGGCACGCCGTGCCCGGTGAGCCGAAGGTGACATACACGCGCCCTTCTTCAATCGCCGGAGTCGGCGAGGCGTAGCTGTTGAATTTGTGGCAAAACTGCGGAGTGGAGACGCGAAAGAGAATCTCGTCGCGCAGAATTTTCCCGCTCTCCTTATCCACCTCCACGACGCTCAACTCCGTGCCTTCTTCATTCGCCGTCGTGAGCCACACCTGCGAGCCCCAGATGACGGGCGAAGACCAGGCCTTTCCATGAATTGCCGTCTTCCACTTCACATGATCGCTGTCGCCGAATTTGACGGGCAGTCCCTTCGCATCGCTATGGCCGTCGCCCGTCGGGCCGCGGAATTCCGGCCAATCATCGGCCGCGAGAAGGAGGTGGGGCAGCAGGACGAGTGACGCGAGGAGGGGACGAGCGTGCATGTGGGGGAAAGCTATACGCAGCCCGGGCCGACTTGCATCATCGAAAAACAACGCAGGCTCCTACGCGAGCTTTCGCCAGGCGCGAACGCTCAGCGCACCTGCTGCCACGGCGAGACCAGCGGCGAGGCCGGTCCACATTCCGAGCGCGCCTTGCCCTTGCCAGAGACCGAGCATGGCGCCGCAGGGCAGAGCGACGATCCAGTAAGCGACGAAGGCGATCCACGCAGGCACGCGCACGTCGTTCACGCCGCGCAACGAGCACGCGGCGACGATTTGCACGCCGTCGCAGAGCTGGAAGATTCCGGCGATGACGAGCAGACGCGCTGCGATGTCCACGACGGCGAGATCACTCACAAAAAGCCCGGCGATCTCGCGTCCGAAGATGAGAAATCCGAGCGTGGAAAGGGTCATGAACACGACCGCATAAATCCAGCCGCCGACGAGCACGCGATGCAGCCGCGGTCGTTCGCCAGCGCCGACGATCTCGCCGACGCGAATGGTCATGGCCAGAGCCAGCCCGAGCGGCACCATGAAAGTCGTGGCCGCGCAGGTGATGGCGACCTGATGCGCTGCCAGCGGCACGGCGCCGAGCGTCCCGACGAGGAACGCGGCGGTCGAGAATGCTCCAGCTTCGGTGAGCAGTTGCAGACTCGCGGGGAAGCCGATGGCGAGCAGGTGGAGGAAAGCCTCACGCCGGCACGGAGTCAGCCAGCGCGACGGAGTCCAGGCGCGCACCAGTGGCGAGCGGGTGAGCCATTGGAACATCATCACCGCCACAGCGGTGCGCGCGGCTAGCGTCGCGTAGCCCGCCCCTTCCAGACCCAGCGCGGGAAAACCCCAGTGGCCCCAGATCCAGAGCCAATTCAGGAAGACGTTGAGGGCGACGCCGCTGAGCATGATCCAGAAAGGCCGCCACGGGTGATTGAGCGCATCGGCGTGGCTTTTCCACGCCATCGAAAGCAGCCCGGGAATGAGCGAAACCGCGCAGGTGAGCAGGAAGGTCGGCGTGCCCGCCACGACTTCTGCCGGCTGCCCGAGCAAGCCGAGCAAAGGCAGCCCGAGAGCGATGGCGAAGACGATCACGAGGCCAAGGGCGAGCGCGATCCACGTGCCATGGCGCAGCGCATCGGCAGCATCCGCGGGGCGATTTGCGCCGTTTGCTTGCGAGACGCGCACTGAGACGGACGTGAGCAATCCGATGCCGAGCACGAACGGCACGGCGAGCAGGTTATTGGCGATCGTCGCTGCACCCAGCGGCACGACGCCGAGGCGTCCGACCATCACCGTGTCGGCCACTCCCATGAGCATCTGGCTGAGCTGTCCAGCGATGATAGGCAGCGCGAGCGCGAGAGTATCGCGGCTCTCGCGTCCAAAGGACGGCCATGTCCGCGCTGCGGGTGGTGCGGTGGCGATGGTTTCGGGAGTGGGAGTGGGAAAGGCGGACATGGAACCGGAGAAAGAGAGAGGAGTGAGCCACAGATCGCGGGACGAAAAAACCCACCGCTGCAAAAGCCGGACGGTGGGTGAGGGGAAAAATTCGAACCGCGGATCAGGACGCAGATCGAACGCCCACCACACCCGCCGGGCGATTGGTCGGGAAAGGGGATTTCATCCTGGCGGCGTCGAGGCGCATCGCGGCCAGAGTCATTATCGCCGCGCGCTTTGTCAATTGCGGGAAGTCTCGACGCGGCTGCACAAAACGCGATTCGCTCACCGACGTTTTCGCATTGCGCAAGACGCGCGGATTCGTAGCTTTCTCCGCCTCGCGTCCCCGGGCGCATGCCACTTGCCTCGTGGTGTAATGGTAGCACAAGGGTCTTTGAAGCCCTTTGTCATGGTTCGAATCCATGCGAGGCAGCGCTGTGGGCCACAGCGCAATCTTGTCTGGCGCGATGGTGGAGATTAGTATGCGCTGATTTCCTGCCATGAAACTTTCCAAACGCGGTGAATACGCGCTGCGCGCTCTGATTGACTTTGGCATCGCTTACGAACTCGGTCGTCCGTTGCTGAAAATCAGCGAGCTTGTGAAAAAGGAACGGCTTCCCGTGAAGTTTCTCGAGCAAATCCTCACTCAGCTTCGCGGGGCCGGCTACATCGAGACGAAGCGCGGCAAGGCTGGCGGATATGCGCTGGCGAAATCGCCGCATGAAATCCGGCTGGGACAAGTCATCCGCCTGATCGATGGCCCGCTGGCGCCGATTTCATGCGTGAGTGTGACGGCCTACGAGCGCTGCACATGCCCCGACGAAGATCATTGCGGCCTGCGCATGCTCATGCTCGACGTGCGCAACGCCATCGCCCGCATCCTCGACCGCTATGTGCTCGGCGACGTGGTGGAGATCACGCTGCGAAAAATGCGGCGCGACGGTGTGACGATTCCATTTATGGTCGAGCAACTCCTCCATCCTGCGCTGCAAATGAACGGGCTGCCGCCATTCGATGAACACAATGTATCCGGTGGCTTCCTCGCTGAGTTGGAACAATCGCAATCGCCGAATCGGTCGGGACAAGCCGTGCGAACGAGTGGCAGGAAGGCCCGGCGGCCAAAGAAATAATTCCAGCCAATTCACCCCGCGAGTGTCTTGGGGATAAACTCTATTAGAATGATATAGAAACATTCGAAAGCATGTCGGCCCTAAAGAGAACTTTGGCGCAGCGCGTAAAAGTACCGCGAATAGACGATGATTCATTTGAATGAACGACAACCCCACGTCCGCCACTCACCCCACTCCACGCCCGCCCAAACGATCCGCGCTGCGGATCGTCGCGATTTTCTTCCTCCTGCTCCTGCTCGCCGGCGCGGCGCTTTACCGCTCCGTCACGACGGGCGGCTTGATCGCCCGGCAGACGCCCTCCGCGCTGGAGGTTTTCGTGGCCGATCGGCTGGTCAACTTGAGCATCCCCAAGGAAGCCAAAGCGCGGAAGAATCCGCTGGATTCCAGCTCGGCGATTATCGATGCGGGGCGTGAGGTGTATCAGAAAAATTGCGAGGTCTGTCACGGCTTCGATGGGCGCGGCAAGACTGCGGCTGGGGGCGGAGTGTATCCGCCGCCAGTCGATCTCAGCCGCGCCACGCTCGCGCAACGGAA
>JBBSDS010000278.1:0-7086 GCA_038240495.1 Chthoniobacterales bacterium
ACACCGTCAGCACGCTCGTGACCAACCGCCCGCCCGAATCCTTCGCCGTCACGCGCAACCGGTACTCGCCGGCGCGGTCCGTCTTGAAACTCACACTCGAACCTTCGGGCACCTGCCATCCGTCATTCGCATGCACCGGCAGGAGCGTGCGGCCCGATTCTTTGGCCACGACCTCTTCGATCTTTTCACTGCGAAAAGAAATCGCCTTATCCGCGCCTTGCACGCGCACGGTTTCGAAGCGCTCGCGAATGAGTTCCGCGTTCACTTCGACCGGTTGTGGCATCGGCGTTCCGTCCGGACGAATGGCCACGACGCGACCCGCGATGCGGTCACCGGGGCGAAAGACTACGCCTTCATCCGCGGCCTCGACGCCGAGGTAAAAGTCCGCGGCATCGCGCATGAAGAGCCGGCTCTCAGAAACTGTCTGTTGATTGACGTCGGTGGCTTCAACGGTGAGCACGCCTTTGTAAGGAGCATCTTTCGCCGCGGGCAGTTGCGGCTGGATGGCCAGTCCGTCGGCGCCAGCAAATGCGCCGCCGCCGCGCAGCGTGAGAATCTTGCTCTCGGGACCCTCATCCTCGCCGAAACGCCAGCCTTCAAAACCTTCGGGCGCGAAAAGGGTGCGGGCATAACGCAGTGTCCAGCGCACGTCGGCCTTCGTCACCGGTGCACCGAAGAAGTATTTCGCCGCGACCTTCGTGCTGACGGCCGCATCCGGCGCGAGTCGCGCAGGCATCGGCAGATCGAGTTCAAAAGCATTCGGTTGAAAGTCCGCAACCACGAACCGGCAGTGAGAACCATTTTGCCAGGAAGAGAAACGCGAGTCCTTGAAATCCAGCGATAGTGAGTAGTTACCGGTGCTCGATCCGTTGAGCGTCAACTCGGCGTCGAAGGCTCCGCGCTCATCGGTGCGGATGTCCGTATCCGAGACTTCGCTGCCGCGCGAATCGCGCAGTTTCAAGACGCCCTCCAGCCCGGCGCGCCGGGTCAAACCCGCCGCTGTCACTTCGCGCACGATGCCTTTGACGTGCACCGTTTCATTGGGTCGATAGAGCGGGCGATCCGTGAAAATAAACGTGCGCAGGTCCAGCGAGTTCTCCTTCTCAGAAACCCAGGCGCTGTAGCTAACCGGCACGCGAAACGCCGCCATGGGCAGGTCGCTACCGTCGGCTCCGATGCGAAGCGCATGCACATCTTCACCTTGCGTCATCACCAGCCACGCCAGCTCAGGCACGAGAGCGAGCGCGACATTGCCCTCCGCATCCGTCGTGGCGTGTCCTGTTTCCACGAATTGCTTGTTCAGAAGGGCGAGGCTCACACCGGCGAGCGGGCGGTCGGTCGCCATCGAAAAGACACTCACGCGGAGACCTTCCGCGACTTTTTTCCACAACGCGCCGAGGTCGGTGAGTTGAATGAGCGCCTGCGCGCCGGGGCGCTTGCCACCAACCTCGCGGATCGGTTCGCCTTCCACGGTCAGAAAAATAACGCCGGCTTTTTTGGCCCCGAGGATTTCATCCCAGTCGAGGACGGTTTGCTGATGCGTGTCGATCGCGCCGCGCGGCAGCTCGATGGTTCGTTCGTAGATGGTCTTGCCGCTAATCGAGCCCGCGGGCAGGCGCTGATACTGTTCGCCGTTGCTGTTATCCTTGGCTTCGTAATCTTTAAAAGCCGCGACGCTGGCCGCTGCATCCGCCGGCGCGACGAGTTGCGCGGTTACTTTGACTGTCTTGAGATTCGCCGAGAGCGCCTCAAATTTTCGCAGTCCGCCGCGAAGCTGATGCGCCGTGATCGTCGGTAAATACAAGCGCGGCGCGACCGGCGAGAAATGAAAGGTGCGCCGCCGATTGTCGTCAAACGGAAGCCCGTCTTCCGAGATCACCGCCGCATCCACCTCGAGCCGGTATGGTCGGCCTTGCTCGAAATTGCCGCGCGCGGTGAGCGACGTGCTGAAGCCCTCAAACACAAGATTCGGCACCGGCGGATCGAAGCGAAAATACTTCGCCGCCGTCTCCGGCGTGATGTCCGGCGCAAGTCCGTAGGAAAATTCCAGCAGCACGCTGCGGCCTGAGTTGATGTAGTTCTGCGGCTCCAGTTTGGAGATGATGAATGACCGCACGACACCCAGCGGCATGCTCGTCTGTTCGGTGATTTGATGACGCCCCGATTTTGCTTTCAGCCCCCGCTTCATTTCCAGGCGCCATTTGCCACCCGGTGTGAGGATCGACGAGGGCGTGATCACGAGCCTGCTGAGGATCGGCGGATACTCAGCCTGGTCAGTCGCTTCATCCTCGTCTTCGCTTCCTTCTGTGGGCGGTGGCGCACCGTGTTTGGCCCGCTGCCAGCGGTCTTCCCAGTCGCCCTGCTCCGGCTGGAGCGAGAGGTAATCCGCCCGCGTCCCGTAACGGACTTTCGCGGGGACTTTTTTTCCGCTGGAGTTGACGAATTGAAACAGCCCTTCGGCGCTCGCGAGATCGAGCGCGAGATTGTAGGCAAAAATGATCTTCGGCGATGGCCGCAGCGGTTCGTCGGGATCGTCCGATTCACCACGCATCATCGTTCGCATGAAAGGTGGCGTGCGAAACGACGCGCGAAAACTGCCGGCGAGCGCAATGCCGTCTTCGGATTTCACTCCGTTCCGCAAGGTGAGGACAAACTCCGTGCCGAGCGGCCATGCTTCATCCGGCGTGAAGACCGCACTACTGCGGCTCAGCCATGTGAAATTTCCGCGGACTGCCGGCGCAAAAACGATCGGCGGAATTTTTGCCACGAGCCCGATTTCATCCCGCGAGATCATCGGCTTCGCAAAGCGAAAATCCAGCGTGCTCGACGGCTGCAATCGTGGCGTGTCAGTGAGCAATTCCACCGGCGGCGGTTCCGGTGTCTTCGCTGCGTTCGCGGAAAATTGGGTGAGAAAACAAAACCCGGCGATTAGCAAACAGAGGGATTTCATGGCAGGAAAAACTTGCCTCGAAAGCTAGCCGCGCCAAACGCGAACGCGAGCGCGTTCGCGTGATTGATCGCGGCGGTCAGATTCTCGTGCTGTAGCGGCGGTCTGTGACCGCCGACGGGGAGGCCAACGCTCATAGAGCACCGCTACAGTCCGGTTCGTGAGCGAAGCGGTCGGGGTGGTAGAGGCTCACGAGTTTCTTCCACAGCTTGCGCAGCTTGCCTTGCTCGTTGGCGGTCAACTCGCGGCGCGCGGACAGCGTTTGGGCCGTCTCCTCATACGCCTGCTCACTGCGCGCTTTCGCCTGCCGGAATTACTGCTCCCCTATAATAGACGAGCGACTTGCAGGCTGAATCACCTTCAGTGCCAATTCATTTCAGCTTCTGGATCGTCCACTTCCAGCGTTTGTAAGCCTGATCCATGCAATAGTCGAAAGCAGCGCGAGTTCGCAGAAAGTCATACCGTTGTTGTTCAATTTTTTCGCGGTAGAGATCGGCCGCCACCAGGTCACTCAAAAGGAGTCTTACGCGATTGACGGCGATGCCTGCCATCCACTGCATCAGTCCCGCTTCGAACGTGATATTTCTGCCGAAATTCTCGGCATATTCTTCAAGCTCGGGATCGTTCAGCATCCCCTGGCAGACGAGCGCCCAAATCAGATTTCGAGCGCGTCGAGCGAAGAAGTATTTTTGCTGACCTTTTGCGACAATTTCTTCCGTGATTTTCCGAAGTCGAAGCTGAGCTTTGTAGCAAAGAAGAATTTTTCGGGAGTCGTCGGCGAGACGAGACTTAGCGAAAACAACCGAATACGCTTTGTCATCTTCAAATATCTCAGCGAGTCGCGAAGACTTATCCACTTCGCCGTCAGCTATGAGGAACGTACTCGCGAGCAAACGAAGTTCGATTGCCTTCTGCTGCTCGATCTCCATTCGCTCAAGGTCGTCATCTGTCAGGTTGTGAAACGCGTTCTCCTGTCGCTGGTAGTAGATCTGGAGGTCATTCTTAAACTTGTCGGCCAGCTCCAACTGGATCATGTCATTGGCACGCAATGCCCAAGGCTTCACCGGGTTCTGCCGATTGTTGTTCACCGTGACGGTGATCACAAAATCGTCATTCGCGTGAGTGATAATGCGACAGATCACCTCGATAGATTCAAGCCTCGCCCGATTTGTTTTAAGCTTCGGATGGTCGGCGAACTTCTTCAAGAAGCCATTGAACGAGGTGATTGTTTGCGCGCCGTTCAAAACACGCGGTTCAGTGAGCCGATAGCAGTCTTCGTCCTTGTCGAGACTCTGAGCGTAAACGGTGATGCCATTGTGGTTGAAGAGAAAGACAGCGGGATCAGCTTTTTCATCCAGGACAATTTCCTTGAGGGACCGGATAATGGCTCGGTTGGGAGCTTCGTCGCCGGCTAAACCCGAGCGAATGTTCCTATCGAAGAGGCGCTGCCGCATCTCCTCGAACATTGCGTTGAACTGGTGGAGCTTGATTGAGCCGACGTGCATCAACTGTCCGTCTGGACCTCGCTTCAGCATGGGAGCTGCAAACTCAATCGAATAGGTGTGCGTCTTCGTCGCGACCGTTACGCCGCCGATGTGTCCGCGTGCCGAGCGGTAATCGATCACCAGATTCATCTCGCGACCGAAAAAGCCGTCGATGATATACTTTTTTGTCTCAAGATCCTCGCGTAATTTTTCGAGTACAGTGCTGTTCTCGGCGGTTTTCGTATCTCCGCGGAAGACGAATCGAATGTAAACGCCCGCCACGATCGCCTTCTTTTCCATCAGCGTGCTCTTAAGTTGGAGCAGGGCTTGATTCTGTTTCGCATCCTGAAAGGAACCGACGAAAACGCGGTCGAATCCGGCATCCATCAGCCGACGGTAAGACTCCTTAAATTGGGAAGCATCCTCGGACCACTTAAATTGATACAAATAGAGGTTGCACGTCTTCGGATCGAAATAGAAGGCGTCGAACCCATAATCGTTGCCGCCAAATGTGCTGTGCAGCAATGCGCTCTCGGCATCGATCCCATGCTCATTGGCAATAAAAAGCGGCGCGAAATAATCGTTTCGGACGCCTCCATATACGCCTTTGAAGTCGGCGAATGCTTGGTCGATAGCTTGATCGGTGATTTTACTCATGGGGGAAATGCCGTGTCCGAATTATCTGACGATTTGTAAGTCCACGCGGATTCACCGGTTGCAGCGGGCACAACGGCAACGGGTAAACCCCATCACGCCACCCGTGCGAGGGGCCGGACGCTGAACACTTCATCTTCGCGGAGAGCTTCGAGCGCCGCGGCGGGGACAGCGGTGACGGCGAGGGTCTCGCCCACGGCGTTGAAGACTTCGATGGAGTAGCCTTCCCCGCCATCGGGAGCAACGTGGTGGTCGATGAGTTTGACGACGTCGCCACGGCGCAGTCCCAACTCGGGCATGTCGCGGGTCAGGGCGGCGTCGGTATAGAGTTCGAATCGCATGTCAGCTCTTTCTGGCAGGCATCAGGGTAATGAACTTGGTGACGCCGGACAAGTGCTCCTTCATCCAAATGGAACGGATGCGCAGGGTGGCACCGTTTGGGCCGGTGAGCGGCGCAAGGATTTCGTAAAGCTGGCCGAACGGCGTGGTCTCAAGCGGCGCGGCGTCTTGCGCCAGCAACTGGCTCCGCAGGTCGTGCAGCAGCCGGTCGGGATTCGCCGCGGTGTAACCGGCTCGGACGAGGAACGCCGACTTGTCGCCGCGGGCCTGCCGGACGAGCAGATAACGGGTCAGCTTCTCGGGCGCGATGACCGCGTGGGCGGGCAGTTTCACGGGAGCAGGCTAATTGGAACTTCCATGGGAAGTCCACAATGCCGCGTCGGTTTCGCCGCGGGCTCAAGCCTGCGCCGCATGAAGTGCTTCCGGGTGATGTCTGGCCACGGCCAGCAGGCGCAAGGCGGCGCCGCTCGGTTTGCGCGTGCCGTTTTTTTGCCCTCGTCACAAAGTTGAGGACTTCGTGACGCAAGCTTTGAGCGGGGAAGCTGAGCTTCGCGGGAAGAGGTCGGAGCATTGGTGACAAGGAACAGTGGGTGGACTTTGCGCGGACGATGCTCACCACCCGCCGCGCAATGGAATTGCCCGGCAAATGCGAACCCATGACCCATGACTCGCCCATTCACCTCCCACCCCTTTTCCCGTGCGCCGCCGCCTCGGTCCTCAACTCGGACACGAGGATAAGGCAATATAGGCCCGTTTGTGGTGTACCACCCCGTCGTCGTGGGACGTCAGGAGGCGTGCGCCAGATACTCCACGACCTCGCGGCATTGCGGATTTCCGAGCACGGCGTCGCAGCAGGCGCTTTCAACGATTTCGCCGACGCCATCGCGCGTGCAGACGCAGGCGATCCAATCGGTGATGCGCCGCGCCTGCGAGACGTTGTGCGTGACGATGATGATCGTGCGCCGCTCTTTCAGCCGGACGATGAGGTCTTCGATCGCTTGCGTGGATTTCGGATCGAGCGCGCTGGTGGGCTCGTCCATGAGGATGACTTCGGGCTGCACGGCAAGGGTGCGCGCGAGGCAGAGGCGTTGTTGCTGGCCGACGGAAAGTGCGAGCGCTGGTTCGCTGAGGCGGTCTTTCGCTTCGTTCCAAAGCGCGGCTTCGGTGAGCGCGGATTCGACGAGATCGGAACGCTCGGAACGCGAGAGCTGGCGCAGTCGCTTCGCGCCGAAGAGGACATTTTCTGCGATGCTCGTGGGGAAGACGACGGGCTGTTGAAAGAGCATGCCGATGCGGGCGCGCTGCGCATTCACATCGACGCCGGGTGCGTAGATGGATTCGCCACGGAGGATCACGTCGCCACTCACGCGTAGGCCGGGAATCAAGTCGGTCAGCCGATTCAGCGCGCGCAGCAGTGTGCTTTGCCCGCACCCGACGGGCCGATGACACCGAAGACCTGTCCGGGCCGAACGCCGAAACTGACATTGCGAATGAGCGGCTTGCCGTTGGCGCGGACTTCGAGATTCCGCGCTTCGAGGATCGGCTCGACGGCGGTCGCGGAAGGTGGCGGGCAGCAATCAGACATTGGCTTCTTCGTGAATTTTTAGACGGCTCGGCAGCGCCAGCAGACTGAGCAGGAGAACCAGTCCGAGCAAGACCAGC
>JBBSDS010000279.1:0-7028 GCA_038240495.1 Chthoniobacterales bacterium
CGAGCGAGACGCGCTCGCAACTGAGATCCTCGCGCAAGGCTTCGAGCGCCAGCCGACAGGCATGATCGAAATCGAGTTCCGCACCCGCACGGCGAAAGATGCCGAGCAGACCCGAAGTGCGCTCCAGGACAGCGTGCAATTCAGCCGTGGCACGGCGCTGTTCACGATAGAGCAGATAGCCGGCGGATGTTTGCAGAAGGACGACGAAGGCTTGCAGGTCGCGCGTGTTGGGCACGACGAGTTGGGCGACGAGCCAGCCGAGCTGCCGACCCTCGCGCCAGAGCGGCACCGCCAGCGTGTAGCCATCGCTGCCGAGCGCCACCGCGGGCAGCACCATCGCCTTCGCCGGATCGAGTGCCGCGCAGAGTTTTCCCAACCCCGAAGCCGCCGCGCCGACAGTGGTAAAATTCACATTCTCCAAGTCGCCGGCTCCCCCGGTCGGAACCAGCGCAAGGGTGCGCGCACCGAGCAGCGCCCGCAGGAGCTGGAGCAGCGGGACCAAGGCGCCAGCAGCCGCCGTTTCCGAGCCTCCATCGACGATCCCGGCAAGCTGCGCCTGGAGCCGCTGGGCATCCGGCGGAGTGCCCCCCGAACCCGCGGGCGGCACACTCGTCCGAGAAACCGTAGAGGATTGTATCGAAGTCATGTGAGCATCAAGATTCGGGCCTGCGCACTTGAGAAGTCCGCGACCCGGCAAACTCGATAAAGCAAACGGCAGGCCAAAGTCCGGCATCACCGGCCTCGCAGATAATCGTCCTCGTCCTTAGATCTCCGATCTCCGATCTCCGATCTCCGTCCTCGTAGTCGGATGGCAGAAATCGAGAACGAGGACGAGCACGAGGACGAAGATTGTGGCAGACGCTAAACATCCCTTGCAGCCACCCATCGTTCGGCCTACGGATGACAGGGCTTCTGACTGGGCAATGCGATGACTTCCTCAAATGACATGACTGCACTTCCGTCAATCCTTATCGCCGAGGATGACGACGCGACGCGCTCTCTTCTCGGATCGATGTTGAGCAGACTTGGCTATCCCATCGCCGGGTTGGCCCGCGATGGCCGCGAAGCGGTGGAAAAAACCCTCGCCCTGAAACCCGGCGTGCTCTTGCTCGACATCGCCATGCCGGTGCTCGATGGCCTCGAAGCAGCCCGCAGAATCCTCGCCGATTTCCTGCTCCCGATCGTCGTGCTGACGGGGTTGCAAGACGACCGGACGCTGGAAGAGGCGCGCCTTCTGGGCGTCCAAGCTTTCCTGTTAAAGCCGCTCTCCAGCAAAGAGCAATTGCGCTCCGCCATCACGATTGCGGGCACAATCTGCGAGCGCCAGCGCGCGGATGCCGCGCAGATCGCGGCGCTCTCCGCCGACCTGCAGACCGCCCGCGCGCCCGCCCAGCCACCGCGCCGTCTGGCCAGCTACGGCCTCACTCAGCGGGAGATGGATGTCGTGCAACTCGTGGGGGAAGATCTGTCGAACGCCGAGATCGGCGCCCAACTTGGCCTTTCCTCGCGGACCGTCGAAAAGCACGTCGAGCACATTCTGGCCAAGATCGGCACCAAATCACGGGCCGGGATTGCCCGGCTCGTCGGCCTCGCATCCCGAAGCCGCCCCGCAAAGCGACCAGGTTCCGGGGGGAGTTAGCGCGCTGGCGTCGCCGAGAGATTAAGATCGGCCAGCCATCGATCTTCGCAATCCGGGCACACGCCATGGGAGAAGCTGCTCCCGGTGCGCTGGCCGACATACCGTTCGAGCGTCTCCCAGGGACCGGAGTCGCCTTCGCGGATTTTGTGGCAATAGCTGCAGATGGGGAGGAGTTGCTCGATTTGTTGCATCTGCGTCGCAAAGCGCAGGATGCGGGCGGCCACCCGCATGCGGCGCCAGAGCTGCCCACGCGCGACCGGCTTGATGAGAAAATCGTCCACCTCCTCGCCGATCTCGTACTCATATCCCAGTTCACCGGCTTCATTGGCCGTGATGAGGATGAAGTAGGTGTACGCGGTAAGCAGCCGCTTGCGCACCCGGCGACAAAATTCCAAGCCATCGATCCCGGGCATCTTCCAATCGCTGATCACCACCCGTGCGGGCTCCGCGTCGTAGGCTTCCCACGCCGCACGACCATCGGCGAACTGCCGCACCCGGTAACCCATTCCTTCGAGAGCCGAGGCGAGCACTTCGCGCGTCACCCCGTCGTCTTCGGCGAGCAGAACGTCGAATGGCTGGGATACGGACATTAGCGATCAAGCTAAATACCGTCCGTCTTTTTGCAAGAACGGCTAATCCTTGCGCTCCAGGAGCTCGAGCACTGCGCTCAATTCGTCCTCGAGTTCAGGCAGGAGCGAACGGGCGAATCGTGCCATGTCCTCCCGGCAGAGTTCTTCGATCGCCAGACACATCCGCTGAAGACGGCGCGCCCCAAAATTGCCCGCGCTGCCTTTGAGCTTGTGCGCCGCGGCTTCGAGCGTCTCTGCATTGTCAAAGGCTGCCGCCTCTTGAATCGCCGCGAGCGACTCCGGAGCTTCGCGACGAAAAATGCACACGAGCCTTTCGACGAGCGGCACACCACCGTCGGGCGAAACGGCTCTGAATTCGGCGAGTCGCGCCTCGCTAATTCCGCTGTCGGCGTTCGACAGGTCACGGACGAGACAGGCAGCAGCACGGACAACCGCCGCGAGTTGAGCCGGCCGATACGGCTTGGAAAGGTAGTCGTCCATCCCCGCCGCGAGGCACCGCTCGCGTTCGCCTTGGAGCACGTTGGCCGTCTGCGCCACGATGCACGTCCGACGACCCGTCCCGGCCTCGCGGAGGCGAATCTCGGTCGCCGCGGAGTAGCCATCCTTGACCGGCATCTGGCAGTCCATGAGCACAAGATCGAAGTCACCGCCCGCGGCGGGATCAGCCGCCGCGATCGCAGCCAGCCCGTCGCTGACGACCGTGACGCTGCAACCAAGCTGCCGGAGCTGATGCTCGGCGACGACGCGGCTGATCTCGCTATCCTCGGCGAGCAGCACGCGCAGGCAGCGGGGTGCGAAAACGGGGCGCAGCAATTCCTTGCGACGCGCGAGCGGCGGCATCACCGCCAGCGCTTGCGCCGGAGAAAAAATGGCCGTGAACCAGAATGTCGAACCCGCCCCGGCAGCGCTCTCGACTCCCATCTCACCGCCCATCAGCTCGACCAATTGCCGGGCGATGGCCAGACCGAGTCCGCTGCCGCCAAAGCGGCGCGCCATCGAATCGTCCGCCTGCGCGAAGGCTTCGAAAATCCGCTCCTGAGCTTCGGCTGCGATCCCGATCCCTTCATCCCGCACGGAGAAGCGCAGCCTCCACCGGTCGTCATCGGGCGCCGCCGCGGGCCCGGGCCGGGGCACTGGTTCCACGCGCAAATGCACGATTCCGCGCGCTGAAAATTTGATCGCGTTGCCGAGGAGATTGTGCAGCACCTGCCGCAGCCGGTCGGCATCGCCGCGGACGCGTCCGGGCAGTTCTGGCGCGATCATCCAGTCGAGAGCAATCCCCTTCTCCGACGCCCGAAAGGCGTGCAGTCGGATCAATTCGCCGATCAGTTCGGCCAGTATGAAATCGCTGGGATTGAGGACCAGCTTGCCGCTTTCGATTCGGGAAAAATCAAGGACGCTATTGACCACTGAGAGAAGCGACTGCGCACTGCCATGGACCGTCTCGGCGAGTGATCGTTGCTCGGCGCTCAGCGGCGTCTCGAGAAGCATGCCGGTGACGCCGAGGATGCCGTGCAAAGGCGTCCGCACTTCGTGGCTCATATTCGCGAGGAACTGCGACTTGGCCCGGCTGGATTGCTCGGCAGCGAGCTTCGCCTGGACCACCGTCTCCTGCGCTTGATGCTTCGCGGTTTCGGCGGCTTTTTCCGCCGTGATGTCGCGCCCCACACCGAGCGTGCCAGTGGGCCGCCCCTCGGCGTTCCGCAGCGCCGTGAGCGAGAGCGAGATTGGAAAGCGGGTGCCGTCCTTGCGCACCCACGTCCACTCCCGCTCGTCGTGCGTTCGCCCGCTATCGCCGATGAGGGCATCCACCCAGTCGATCATGGTCGCGATGGGCCGCCCCAGCTTGAGCTCGAGTCTGGCCCGGAGCGCGGCGACCTCCTCTGGGTCGAAGAAAAGCGCCGGCGTAGCGTGTCCGACGAGTTCTTCTGCGCGATAGCCCGACCAGCGCTCGGCCGTGGAATTGAAGGTGCGAAACACGCCTCGGGCATCGGTCGTCATGATCGCGAAATTCGCGTTGTCGAGGATCGCATCCTGGAGTGAAGCCAGATCCTGCAAAGCCTGCTCAAACCGCTGCCGCGAGGTCAGATCATTGACCGTGACATAGAAGCCGCGCACCACTCCGTTTTCGTCGCGGTCGGGCACGTAGGAGGCTTCCAGAAAACGTTCCCTGCCACCCACCAGGATCTCGCCTTCAAACCGCACGTGCTCACCGCCCATGACTGCGGCCATCCGCGACCGGCTCTTCGCATCGATGACTGACCCGAAGACTTCCGTCGCGGTCCGCCCGATCATCGCTTCCGGATCGAGACCGAACCAGGTGCGGTAGGACTCGTTCACAAAACGGAAGCGCTGCTCGGCGTCGATGTACGCGATGAGCGCGGGCACATTGTCCGCGATTGCCCGGAGCCGCGTCTCGGCCTTTCGCTGCGCCGTCACATCGATCGCCACACCGCCGAGCAGCCACTGCTCCCCCACCCCTGCTGGCACGAGGAATTTCATGACCAGCCAGTAGCGTGGATCGCCGTTTGGCGTGGGCACCACCTCGATGTCTTGAAGCGGTTCGCCCGACTCCCAAACACGCCCGTCATTTTCCCTCAACTTCCGCGCGACCTCCGCCGGAAGCCATTCCGCATCGCTGCGCATCTTGTAGTCGGTCGAGCCGAAGAGCTCCTCACCGCGGCGGTTCATAAAGACATTCCGACTCTCCCGGTCTTTCATGAAAATAACACACGGGCTCCAATTCATGAAGGCCTCGAACTTCGCGCGCTCGACCGCGAGTTGCTCGCGCGCGTCGGCCAATTCGCGGAGCGTCTGCTCCGTCGTGAGCACGTTCATCTTGTCCCCGGCGATGACCGCGAAGTCGTGCAGCACTTGAACATCCGCCGCGGCGAACTGACGTGGCCGCGCATCCATGACGGCCAGCATGCCGATCTTCCGCCCGTCGGCCGCGGTCAAAGGCACACCGGCATAGGAGCGAATGCCCGCGGCGCCCGCGACGAGGTCATTGTCGGCAAACTGCGGATCGGTCGTGGCATCAGGCACGATGAACAAATCGCCGCCGTCTAAAGTGCGCGTGCAAAAGGAAAGCGTGTGCGCCGTTTGCGCGGCGTCCAGACCCACGGTCGCCTGGTGCCACTGCCACCCGGCCTCGACGAATGAGATAAAGGCGATCGGCACATCGAGAACACGCGCCACCAACCGCGCCAGCCGGTCAAACCGCTCCTCGTGCGGAGTGCCGAGGATTTGCAAACGACGCAGAGCCGCGATGCGGGCCGCCTCATCGGGTGGAACATGTGTGGGGATGGGCATCGGGAAGGAGCGTGGCAACGCCAGCAGACGGCCTTGGCATTATCCCACCATCGCCCGAAACGCCACCACCACCCTCTCAGCGCATCTGTCGAAATAGTTTCCGCCCAAGAACGCGTGTCATCCTGAGCGGAGTTTCGTCATGGGCGAAGGCGGGACGAAACGGAGTCGAAGAGCCTGTCCTGAGCCTGTCGAAGGAATCCCGGCGACACCGTGCGACGTCGCTGGCGAATTCACGGGATCCTTCGACTGCGCTGCACCCGCCTTTCCGACTGCGCTCAGGATGACACGCAGATGCGCTATCTCCTCAATCAATCGCCCGACGCCACGCCTTCGCTGGGCAGCATCTCCGCCCCATATTTCACCGACCCGAGCTGAATGGGGTTGGCCAAATCGAGGCCTCCAAGGAGCGGCGCCGCTTCGGAGAGCAGACTGTTCTTGATCGTCTGCGAGAGGAAGTGGCCGGGGTTGATCGCGGTCGGCGAGTAGTAAGTGCGCAGGTTGTGGCCGGCGGTGTCGCCGAAGCTGTAAGGCGCGCTGACTTGGGTGATGCGCACGTCGCTCGGCGCATCCTTGAGCGTGGTCGTGGCGAAGTTTGCCAGCCAGTTTCCGCCGGCATCGGCGAGCACGGTCTGCGACGCGATGCGAACGCCAGTCGAGTTGTAAATCTCGACGACCAGCGTCGCTCCGGGATCGGCTTCACCCGCATAAATCGGCGCCAGCGGCAGCATCGCCGGGCGCGATGTATCGATCGACTGGAGGACGGGCCGCAGCGTCATGTGCAACGGGCTTTCGTCGGTCGCAAAATCGTGAAACACGTCGAACGCGAAGACGAAAGGCGGGGGCGGCGGAGTCCCCACATGCGGAGGTTCGCTTGGTGGAGGTAGGCTCGGTGGAGGAACAACTGGCGGGGGGTCCATCTCGTCCGTGTCCGTCGCACTGTTGTTCCCGGGCGTCGGGTCGATCACTCCAGCCGGCGCCGCCACCGTCGCCGTGTTCACCAAATTGCCCGTCGCCGTCGAGAGCACCGTCCCGCTGATCGTGAACGTCGCGCTCCCGCCGGAAGCGAGATTGATCGCCGTGTTGATGTCCCCGCTCCCACTCGCCGCTCCGCTCGAGCCCGCTCCCGCATACACCGCCGTCCACGTCGCCCCGGCGATGTTCGCCGGGATCGTGTCCGCGATCATTGCGCCGGTCACAAAGCTCGGCCCCGTGTTGCTCACCACCACCGTGTAGCTGATCGCCGTCCCGGGCACGTAGGTCGCGCTCCCGTCCGTCTTCGTGATCGCGAGGTCCGCCGTCGGGGTCAGCGTGTCGCTGTCCGTCGCGCTGTTGTTGCCCGGTGTCGGATCGGTCACCCCCACCGGCGGCGTCACCGTCGCCGTGTTGTCCAACGTCCCCGTCGCCGTCGAGGCCACCGTGCCCGTCACCGTGAACGTCGCCGTCCCGCCAGAGGCCAGGTTGATCACCGTGCTGATGTTCCCACTCCC
>JBBSDS010000280.1:0-7003 GCA_038240495.1 Chthoniobacterales bacterium
GATGCTCTGCACCTGCTTGACGAGGCGCGTCTGGTAAAAGGTGCCACCGTTGCCAACGACCGCCATCGCCTGCGCCATTTGCAAAGGGGTGCTCAAGACATCGCCCTGCCCGATCGAAAAGTTCGCGAGATCGCCGTCGAGCAACTTCCGAGCGTGGACTTTCTTCATGTACTCGTCGTTCGGAATCCGGCCTTCAGCCTCAGCGGCGAGCGGAATGCCCGTGCGCATGCCGTAGCCGAGTTTGGTCGCCCATTCGCCCATCCTGCGAGCTCCGGTCTTGATCCCGACTTGGTAAAACCAAGTGTCACACGACTGCGTGAGCGCATCGGCGAAATTCAGCGAACCGGCGTCAGACTTCTTCCAATTGCGGAAAGTCAGGTGCCCGATTTCCATCGAAGGCGGGCAACTGAATTCGTTGTCGATCTCGATGACGTGCTCCTGCAACGCCGCGATGCCCACGGCCACTTTGAAAGTCGAGCCCGGTGGATACGCGGACCGATACGCGCGCGGCAGCAGCGGAATCTGCGGATCGTCCTGAAGCGCCTTGAACGCATCTGCCGAGATATTCGGAATAAACCAGTTTGGATTAATCGTCGGCCACGAAGCCATGGCGAGGATGTCGCCATTGTTTGGATCGATCATGACGATCGCCCCGCGCTTCACGCCTTTTTCCAGCACCTGCTCGCAGAGCCGCTGCAATTCGACATCGAGTGTCGTGACGACATTGTAGCCGGGCTGCGGCGGAATGGAAATTTGCTCACTGGCTTTTCGCCCACTCGGATCAAAGGCGATGTTGTATTGCCCTTCCTTGCCCTGGAGCTGGTCGTCGAAGGTTTGTTCGAGACCCTCGCGACCTTCCGCGCCCGGCCACAGCACCTGGCTGTTTTCGATCGGCCCGTCCGGCATGCGGCCCGTGCGGCCCGCGTATCCGATGATGTGGCCAGCGAGCGGACCATTTGGATAAAAGCGCTGATACGTGGGCTGGAGGGTCAAGCTGTCGAGCTTCCGCCGGTTGAACTCCTCGATCTCGTTCGGCTTCAAATCCTGCGCGATGACCAGCGGCAGAACTCCGCGGTTTTTGTAGTGCTTGAGGATGAGATCGTGGCTGAGCGAGATCGGGCGGCCCGTGATCGAGCGACCCGCGAGGATCTGCTTCTCGACATAGCGGAGAAGTTCGGCGTCGTCGAAAGTGAGCGGCGTTGGAAAAACGATCGCGAGATTGTAGCTCACGCGCGTCTGCGCGAGCGGTTGTCCATTGCGATCCACGATTTGTCCGCGCGGCGCCGGAATATTCAGGACGTAGGTGCGGGCCTGCTTTTGTGTATTCCACGTCGGCGCAAAGCCGGGAGCGGCCGAACTCGGTTTGGCAGCTCCTGCAGGAGCGTCGGTCGGAGTGCTTGTCGTCGTCACCGCGACTTCATTGCGCGCCGGCTGCAAACTGGATCGCGGCGCCTGTGCACGGGCCGAGGCGAGTGCCAGGGCGACGAGGACAACAAAAGGCAGCAAGCGTTTCATGAGCTTTGCAAGCGTAGGCGCGTTCCGCGGACTGCTCAACTCTTCAACGCACCGTGAAGCGCGGGTTTTGCGAGAGGAAGGTGATGGGGTTTTGGAAAACGAGCCGATCAATCGTTTCGTCAGAATGCCCGCGGCGCCGCATTTCGATCGCGGTCTTCGGCACGGCCAGCGGATCGCTGCGACCCCAATCGCAGGCGCTGTTCAGCCACACGCGCTGTCCGCCATAGACTTCGAACATATCGATGGCCCGCGCCGGCGTCGTCTTCGACTCCGGGTAAAGCGTGATGCCCGCCCAAAATCCGGCATCGATCACCATCTGGATGGTGTGCTCCTCGACGTGATCGATGATTACGCGATCCGTTTGGATACGCGAATCGGCGAGCAATGCGTCGAGGATCAGCCGCGTGCCCTTGAACTTGTCTTCGAGATGCGGCGTGTGAACGAGGATCATCTGGTCATGCCGCGCCGCGAGATCGATGTGCTGCTCGAGGACTTTCAGCTCGTTGCGCGTATTCTTGTTCAGCCCGATCTCGCCGATGCCGAGGACATTTGGCCGGTCGAGAAATTGCGGAATCAACGCGATCACTTCCGCGGCGAGTTGCGTGTCTTCGGACTCCTTCGGATTGATGCAGAGCCAGGTGAAATGCGGCAGCCCAAACTTCGCCGCGCGCTTCGGCTCGTAATCGGTGAGCTGGCAAAAGTAGTCGTAAAATCCTTGCGGCCCACTGCGGTCGTAGCCCGCCCAAAATGCCGGTTCGCAGACCGCGCGACAACCTGCGGTGATCATCGCCTCGTAGTCATCCGTCACGCGGCTGACCATGTGTCCGTGGGGTTCGATGTAGCGCATGACTACTTGGACGTTGGACGTTGGACGTCGGACGTTGAGCGTTTCACAAATTTTCTCCCGGCCATGCGCCAACCGCGCCCTTTCCCGGCGCCTTCGGAATGGGTTCCGTAGTCGGATCACTCAGTGACATCAGCACGCTCTTCGCGCGCACGGCATCGCCACGATGCAATTCCTCCAGCGCCTTGCGAAAGGCGGTCAAACGAAAATCCGGTTCGCCGTCGCCGCGATCCACCCGATCAAGAAAAGCCGCGATGTCGATCAGCTTCGACCGGGCGTCCATGAAGTAGAGATCGAGGATCTGCTGGCGGGTCATGCGACAAGTTAGGTTCGCGGGGGAACGGTGCAACTTCCGAAGACGACACAGCCCCGGAGATTCGCTCCGGGGCTGCGCGTCAACCGAGTCGGGAAAAATTTACGTGGCTTACTTTTCTTCCGGAGCGAAATCCTTGTGCCCCTTTTCTTTTTCGTCGCTGAGCTTGTCGAAAATCTTCTTCGCGTCGTCCGCCTTGTCGGCTTTGAGCGCCGCTTCGAGTTCATCGATCGTTTTCGCGAGATCGCTCATCTGCGATTTGTATTTGGCGAGGTAGGCAGCTTTGTCGCCCGCCGGCACATCCTTGGTCTTCATCGGCTCCAACTTGGCGCAAGCCTCCACGCCCTTTTTCATGGTGGCGACGAGTTCGAGGTTTTCGGCTTTCTTGGAAGCATCGGTCGCCTGGCGCTTTAGCGTACGCTGGGCCTTGTTGACGGTTTTCATTTCCTTCGCGAGCGGCGTGTCGTCGTCGGCAGCGAGCGCGAAGTTCATGCCGATGGCGAGGGAGAGAGCGAGGGTTAGGAGGGATTTGAGTTTCATAGGATTTGGAGTGTGAGATGTGAGGTTGAAACGAATGCGGGCCGCTTGCCAACTCTTTGTTTGCGAAGCTTCCGGTTCATTGACGCACCGACCGCGCATTTCAGTCAATCTTCGCAGAAATTTTGTAGGTATTCGTTTGCGGTTGTAGCGGCGGTCTATGAGGGCCGATGTCAGTTGCCAGGCGCGTTCACGGCGGTCATAGACCGCCGCTACAGCCAGTTGATACAAGTCCAAGAATTCCTTCGCGGGCTGTCACCATTCACTCCGAGCGCAGAGCCGCCACGCCACTACCCCGCAGCGCGAGGCGCGTCGCCAGCAGCGTCCAGAAAATGCAACCCAGCGCCAATCCGGCGAGAAGCAGCACCATCTCGCGGACGGGAAAGCCGCCGTTCTTTCCAGCGAGATTTGGCCAGACGGCGACGAGCGCACTCACCGTGCCGATGAGCAGCGCCGCGCCAATCAGCCAGCGATGCTCCGCGAAGACGAGCGTGCGCAGTTGCCGCGGGCGAAAACCGACAGCTTCGAGCAGGCCAAATTCGCGCCGGCGCTCGAGGACGTTGCGCGCGACGACAATGGCCAGCCCCGCGCTTCCCAGCAACAATCCAAGCCCACCGAGCGCCTGAAAAATCGAGAGATAAGTATTCTCGACTGCTTGAAACTCCGCGAGCCGACTCGCGGTAGAAGTCAGCTCCAATCCGCGATCAATCAGCGCCCGCGAAAGATCCGCGCGCACCGCCTCGGACTTCTCCCGCGGACAGTCGATCAGGAAGTACCGGTAGCCGCCATTGCCGGGAAATTTTTCCACGAAGCGCCGCTCGGAAATGAGCACGCTGCCTTGCAGGATTGAGCCGCTGACGGTCCCAATCATTGCCACCTTCACCGGCGCGCCGCGATCATCGCGATACTCAATGCTGTCGCCGATTTTCTTTTGCAACGCCCACTGCAGAGTTGCTTCATCGACGATGCCCGGCACTTCATCCCGAGAAGGCCGATCAAGCGCGCGCCAGTCGTGCGTCACCGTTGAAATCCACGATTGGAGAAACGTGCTGCCGGTCAGCTCCTCCGGCTTCACGCCGAGAATTCGTGGCAGAAGCGCCCGGTTCAGATTCAGACAGCTCGCGTCGTCGCCATCGCGCACTCTAAACGGAACGACCTTCACGCCGCGCATCGTCTCGTCGCTCAAGCCGTAAGCCTCGCGCCCTTTCTTCGTGTTCAGGTCTTCGTAGATCGGCAGCGCAGATTCGCCGACGAGCGCGAACCCGCCCGTGCCCGGATCACTCGTGTCGTCTTTCTTCGGCGGTGCGTGGCGAAAGGAATCGACAGCCACGACCATGAACACACCGCTGGCCAGAACCGCGATCGTCGCGAGACTGCGCCCGCGTCGCCGCGCAGCGTTGCGCACGCCCAGTTGGTTGATCGCTTCCAACCCATCGGTCACCGTACCCGCCATCCGCCGCAACCAACCTAATCCGAAGGCCAATCCAGCAATCAAAAGCAACGCTCCCGCTCCAAAAAATGCCTCGGCGTCCTTCGTGAAAAATGGAATCGCGAGTGCCGCGGCGAAGCAGAGCAGGGCGAGGACTGATGGGCCGGCAATTCCCGAGCTTCTGCGTTTTCCACGAGCAAGCGGACGAGCCGCAATTTCCCCCGCGAGCAATTCGCGGGCACTGTGCCGGAGCTGCCGCCGGCTCGCCAGCCACATCGCGATCAAGGCGATGACGACACCCGAAATCATCCCGATGGCGAGCGTCGCGGGCGGCAAGACGAACGTGAATTTCACCGAGCCGACCGCGCCGCTCCAGACCGTCGCCAGCGCTCGCAGCACCAGCTTCGTGTAAAGGACGCCACCGAACGCTCCGAGCACGCAACCCACAATCGACAGTACGGCACCCTCCGCGAGGAAGAGCCGACGCACTTGACGCGGTCGCAGACCGAGCGCGAGCAAGAGCCCGGCCTCAGCATTCCGTTGCTCCAGCGAGAAAACGAAAAGCATGCCGGTGAGCACCGCCGCGGCAATGATGAGGAAGAATGAAAAGCTCACAAACAACTCCCCGAAATCCACCGGAGCATTCGTCGCCGCCAGCGCCTGCTCGCGCAGCGGGATGAATTGGAAACCGAGCATCTCCGGCGTCAACGCTTGCAATAGAGCGCTCTCGATCTCTTCCTTTTTTGTGCCCTCCGGCCAGCGGATCGACGTCACGTTGCCCCAGCGGTTGCTCCACATTTCCTGTCCGACCTTGAGGTTCACGAACGCCTTGGGTGTGCCCCGAAATTTCTCCCAATACGCCTGATCCTTTTCGCGCATCTTCGTCGAGTCGAAGTCGAACCCCGGCTTCCAGTCGCGGCAGTTCTGTTTGTCCGCAAGGCCCGGAAAATCAGGCATCCACGAGGTGTTGAGCTGCGGCTCATCCATTGGCAACACTGCGAGCACGGTGAACTTGCGCGCCTTTTCCTCGAGCTGCCGCCGCTCACCCATCACGTAGTATTTGATCGTCACTTCTCCGCCGACGCCAATGCCGAGATCGTCCGCGAGCCATTGCGATATGACGATTTCGCCATCCGCAAGCTCCGCCGGAAGAAAGCCGGACGCCGCAGTGTCCACAGCGGTGACCATCGAGTACGGCGTCGCCTTGTCACCCGCGCGGAGTTCGTTGACGAAATAGGTTAGCGAATCGAGGCGGCGCCCGTCCTTGGTTTGCGGCGCGGCAGCTGCCACCGGCGGATCGAGAAAGACGCGCGATGTCCGCAGCTCGGGACCGCTGTGCGCAGGCTCGCGCAGCTCCAGGCTGGCGTCGGTCAAGCGCATCTCCGTCGTCACACGCTCGCGCAACTCCGTGAGAGTTGGCTCGCGATCTCTCTCGATCAAAGGCGCCGCGATGCGCGCAGCCAGCCAGTCCGGCAATTGAATCGTCAACGAACCAATCGTCGCCGACGCCCAACCGACGAACTGCACAATCTCGCGTTGACGTGTGAGCAGCAGATTCGCGCGGCCCGCCAATCCGACGCGCGTCTGCAATTGCTTCAGCGGCACAAAGACCGTGAAAGGTGGCACCTGACTGGCCTGCAAACTAAAGCGCCCGAACTCCTCGTCAGTCACCACTCTGCCGACCTGAGCGCGGATCGAAACGATCTCGCTCTCCTCGCCGGAAAGCGGGGCATCGCGAGAAAAAAGGCCCGGCTTTTCCACGCGCACGATGACGGTGTCGCCGGACTTCACGCCGAGTTGCGCCGCGATCCGCGCATTGAGCGCGACGGAGCCTTCGGGCAGCTCGCTGGTTGGGCTCGGCGCGAGATTCCAAAAGCCCTGATCGACACCGATGACTTGAGCTTGATTGACGCGGCTGGCGCCATCGGCACGCGCCACGCTGCCGCGCAGGAGCATGGCCGGCACGGTGTCAGCGCCGTTTTGCTGGCCGAGTTCTGCGCGGAAAAAACGGTCGCCGCCCGTCATCGCGGCTCCGACCTGTCCGACGCGCGCCAGCGCTTGTGCGCGGAGTGTTTCCTTCACCGAGTCGCCCACGAGCAGCGCGCCGGTGAGCACCATCGCACCGAGCGCCGCACCGAGGACCACGCCGAGATGCGTCCGCCAGTAATGACGGGCGCTTTGCAGGATGAGCGTGCGCGACCTCATCGCTCGGACCTCCGGGTGGAGCGTGCGGCTCGCATGCTGCGCTCGGCGGCTCGCCGAGTGCCGGAGAGAATGCGTAGCTCCTGCTGCGAGCATTGCCCTTCAATTGTCTCCGGCGAGCCGCCGGAGACAGCACGCGAGCCGCGTGCTCCACCCAATGCAC
>JBBSDS010000281.1:0-7001 GCA_038240495.1 Chthoniobacterales bacterium
TGCAGCTTGAGAGCGATCTAACCGGACACTTCCGCGGCATCACCATTACAAACAACAAGTCAGGCGGCAACGTCGTGGACTTCGGCGGCGGCCCGCGCACGGAGAGCGCGACCATCCTGTAAGCTATTACTTTCACGACACACCCGCGCCCGGAGCGATGACGCGAGTGGCGAGCATGAAGCTCCCGCAAATCATCAACGACGGAGCCTAACGCAGCATCGCCGAGTGGACCGGCCGCGAAGCGCGCGCCGCCGAGGTCAAAAGCACCTCGTTCCCCGAACTCCTCGCACCCGGCGTGCGCCAAAGGAGCTTTCGTCGATCTCCACTTCGCCCGCAAAAGGCCGGGCCTCTGCCAGCGTCAGTTCCATGATCCGCAAACGCAACCCATCTTAAAGCCGCGGCGTACTTTGCACACTCAACCCAGCTAACCCGGCTGCCGTTCGTGCAGGAATATCCGCACAAAACAACTTCAAGATCTTCCGAAACATACCCTCGGAAATGTGCGCGTGCTTTTCGTACCTGTTTTTCACTGAGGTTCAGCATGTTATGTCCATCACCTCCTCGTAAAGTTGCTAAGACCCTTGGTATTAAGTGGGTTTCGTTGCCCGTATGTCCCGTAATTTACAGAGAAGAAGGGTTGCCCGACGAGCCCAAAGACGATCGGCGAGATGGTCCGGAAACGCCGGCTCGACGTGAGGCTTCGCCAGATCGACGTAGCCAAGATCATCGGCTGCGATGAGATGAGTGTCGTCAATTGGGAGAAGGGGCATACGACACCCCGCATCAATCACATGGCTGCCGTTGTCGGTCTCCTCGGATTCAAGCCGTTCAAATGGCGATACTCTGGCACAGCGGTTGATCGAACATCGTCATACGCTCGGCGCTACCCAGAAAGACTTCGCTCATGAAATCGGAGTCGATCCGAGCACCTTGGCTCGGTGGGGGCGCGGAGAGCGGACGCCTACTGGAAGATTTGCATCCAAGGTGACAGCAGGGTTGAATCGTATGGCTTGAGAGAGCCCGCCGCGGAATTTTGCCGGGAGGGTGAGCAGGATTTTCGGCTGGGCGGCGAGGTTGCAATGGTCTGCCGGGAAAAATTTCTTAAAGGTTTCCTACAAATAGGGCTGATCAGGGACTAATGAGAATCAAACCCCATACCCTCGCGCCCCTTCCACCGCTCCCCCGACATATCCGCGACGCATCGACTTGCGTCCTGGCTCCCCCTCGTTTCCCCCAGATCCCGATGCAACGTTTGATCCCTGTTCTGACTCTGTTCGTCCTTGTCGCGAGCTTTCCGGCTGTTCCCCAGTGCCTATAAAACTCGTGCTCTCCGTGCTTCTTCTGACCGTCGCGGCGATGGCTCACGCGGCTACGGTCCCGGCGCAAAACCCCGAGCGGTGGCAGGCGGCCGCGATTCTCAAGTATCCCGCTTTGAGAGAGCAAGGTACGCCTCTCAACAAACAGTTCCTCGCCGTGGTCGCCGCCAAGCGGCAGTCTGAGCCGGCCTTCTTCCATCAGCCCGATTGGCCGATTCGCGCTGCCGACCTCGCCGTCGAGGAAATCAAGAATGCCGAGGCCGCCGCGAAAGAAAAAACCATGGCCGACGAGCAGGCCGCGAAAGCCAAAGGCGAGGCTGAGGCCAACACGGTGAAGGCCGGGATCGCCGCAAAACAAGCCTCGACCCCGGATCAGCGGCGGGAGATGGACCGGAAGGATGCCAGGAGGGAAAGTGATCGATCGAAGACCGGGTGGATCGCGAAATTCGGGGCGGGCGAAGCGGCCGAACTTGCGGGCTTGATCGATCAACAGATCGAGGCGCGGTTGAGCAAGGAAGGAGTGCGGGCCGCCGCCCTGGCGGACGATGCCGAATTCGTGCGACGGATTTATCTCGATCTCCACGGCGAGGTGCCGCCGCTCGAACAGGTCAAGCGCTTCCTGGCCGATCCGCGGCCCGACAAGCGGGCGCGGCTGATCGACTCCCTGCTCGCCGACGCGCGCTACGGCCAGTCTCTGGCCGACATCTGGCAGGGCTACTTGATGTCGCCGCTGGCCGATGACCCGACGAGGCGGGCGGAGCGATTCCGCGACTGGCTGGCCGGGCAGCTCAATACGAGGCCATGGAACGAGATTGCCACGGAGTTGATCGCCGGCACGGGAACGATGGAGGACAACCCGGCGGTCACCTATCTGATCGAGGGCCGGTTGCCGCGCGCCGTGCCCGACCTCACGGACCTCACCTCGCGATATTTCCTGGGCATCCGCTTGAACTGCGCACAATGCCACGATCACCCTTTCGTGAAGTGGAAGCAGGAGGAGTTCTGGGGAATGGCCGCGTTCTTCACGCAAATCCAGACGCCGAAGCGCGCCAAACAGGTTTACGAGAAAGGCGTGATCGACGATCCAAAATTGACCCTGGCCAACCTGAAGGATGCGGGCGTGCCGGACGGGTTCATCCAGTCGGCGCCGGCGTTCCTCGGAGGAAAGGGATTGTCGCCGGCCACCAGCACGATCACGCACCGGGCCGCTTTGGCGCAGTGGATGACGACGCCGGAGAATCGCTGGTTTGCCCGCGCGACGGTGAACCGGACGTGGTGGCGGCTGATGGGGCGCGGCATCGTGCGACCGGTCGATGACATGCACGAGGCCAATGAGCCGAGCCATCCGCAATTGCTGGAGCTGCTGGCGCGAAAGTTCGCGGAGTCGGGATTTGATTTGAAGTTCCTGACGCGCGCCATCGTGTTGAGCCGCGCCTACCAGCGCACCAGCCAGGCGGGTGAATTGGCCGACCGGCAGGCGGAGCTCTTCGGCCGCATGTCCATCAAAGTTCTTTCCGCGGGACAGTTGTATGACTCGCTGGAGACGATCTCCGGGCCGGCGGCGAAGGTCACAGGCATCGACGTCCGGCAGGGTGCCCGGTGGGAGTTCACGCAGTTTTTTGGCGACAGTGGCGATCCTGAACCCACGGCGTATCGCCGCGGCATCCCACACTTGCTGCGCCAGATGAACTCGGGGCAGTTCACCGGGTCAGGTTTCGACGGCCTCGTGACGCGGCTCAACTCGCCCGCCAATCGACCCGTCGAAGAGACCGTGTCGGACCTGTTCCTCACCATCCTCTCGCGACCACCGACCGGGAACGAAGTCCGCATGGCCAAGCCATACGTCAATCAGAGCGGCTCTGCCACGGGCGGACTTCGCGAACTGGCGTGGGTGCTTGTCATGACCAGCGAGTTTTCACTGAACCACTAACGATGAATACGATGTTTAATCGGCGAACATTCCTGACCACGACTGCGGCCGGCATTTCACTCCAAGGTTGGCTCAGCCGTCTCGCGGCGGCGGCGCCGGAGGCCAAGCGGCCCAAGTCGTGCATCCTGCTCTGGATGGCGGGAGGGCCCAGTCACATCGACACCTTCGACCCCAAACCCGAAGCTCCGGCCGATGTTCGCGGCGAATTCGCGGCCATCGAAACGTCGGTGCCGGGCATCCGCATCAGCGAGCATTTCCCGCGCTTCGCGAAGTTGATGCAGCACGCCGCGATTTTGCGCGGCATGAGCACGCTGGAATCCGACCACAAGCTCGCCACGTATCACCTTCACACCGGTTACCAGAATCGCGCCGGGGCCGTGGCGTTCCCATGTCTGGGTGCCATCGTGGCGAAGGAATTGGGCCGGCAGGATGTGGCGCTCCCAAAATTCATCACCATCGGGCGTGGTCCGCAGGAGGCGTTGACGTCTGGATTCCTCGGGCCGGACCAACAGCCACTGGCCGTGAACGACCCAGTCCGCGGGCTCGACTTCATCGAGCCGGGGGGCGACCCCCAGCGATTCGCCCGGGAGATTGAGTTGCTGCACGGCTTCGACGAGGCCTTTCATGCCCGCTATCAGAGTCCCGCCGGCGAAACGCATCATACGTCGATCACCCGCGCGGTGCGGTTGATGAACTCGCAGCAGAAGGAGGCCTTCGACCTGTCGCGCGAGCCGGCCAACATCCGCGAAATGTATGTCCCGCCGTCCTCGGCCACCGCTCCCGCGGCGGCCAGTGGCAAGATGACAAAGATGGTCAGCTCCGGAGAACGGGCCGGGAGCTTCGGCCAGGGATGCCTCATGGCGCGCCGGTTGGTGGAAGCCGGCGTGCCGTTCGTGGAAGTCGTCATGGGCGACGGCGTCGGCTGGGACACGCACCGCGACAACTTCCCGCGCGTTCGCGCCTTGTCGCTGGAGTGCGATGCCGCGATGGCGGGCCTCGTCACCGACCTCCAGAGCCGCGGACTGCTCGATTCCACGCTCATCGTGTGGATGGGCGAGTTCGGTCGTACGCCCCAATGCACCGGCGGCGGGCGCAATCACTGGTCGCGCGCCTGGAGCAGTGTGCTCATTGGTGGAGGGATCAAGGGCGGCCAGGTCGTGGGTCGCACGGACCGCGATGGCGCCACCGTGGTCGATCGTCCCATCAGCGTTCCCGACTTCCTGGGGACGGTCTGCACGATTCTGGGCATCGACTACAAGCGCAAGAATCACCCGCCGGGCGTCGGCCGGCCGATCCCGATTGTCGATACGAGCAAAGAAGTCAATCTGCTGACGCAACTGCTATAAATGAGCTCGAGGGCAAGCTCTCGTTCGTTGCCCCAGGCTGATATGAAGGCGCGCCTTCGGCGCACTCGCGGAGCGAGCGGAAAGTTGGCGGGCTGCGACGGGTCCGGAGGGGCGAAGCCCCGAATTTATATTAGAAGCGGTTTCATAAGTGTCTGAGGACGATGATGAGCCTTTTGGTGTGGTCCTGCATAGATCTGGAGCTTTCTTGCCGCTCTGCTCAAATGACGCGGTACCCGCAGAAGCGTGGACACGGTCGTCATCCGGAGTGATCTTAAAAAAGAGCCTGCGGTTGAGTAATCTCTTCGTCGCCATGCTGCAGCGGATGGGCTTCGAGACGGACAGCGTGCCAGCCAACACGGTGGAATTCATGCCCAGAGGTTGCGGTCGAGGGTGCGGTACTGAATCGCTTCGCCGACGTGCTCGGCGAGGATCGGCTCGGAATTGGCCAGGTCCGCGATAGTGCGCGCAACTTTCAAAATGCGGTCGTAGGCCCGGGCACTGAAATTCAGCTCGGTCATCGCCATTCTCATCATGCCCTCGGCGGCTTCATCGAGCTGGCAATGGCGCTTGATGAGTTGGGCGGACATGCGGGAGTTGCAGCGGGTCTTGCCGTGGCGGGCAAAGCGGGTGCGCTGGACTTCGCGGGCTTTTTCCACGCGCTCGCGAATCGCCGCGGAAGCTTCGCCGGGGACGTTGCTGGACATCTCGCGATATTGCACGGCGGGGACTTCGACGTGGATGTCGATCCGGTCGAGGAGCGGACCGGAGATGCGGTCGCGGTAACGCTGGACGTCCAGCGGGCTGCAACGGCACTCGCGTTTCGGATCGCCGAAGTAGCCGCACTTGCAGGGATTCATGGCGGCGATGAGCATGAAGTCGGCGGGAAAGCTCATGGAACCCGCGGCGCGAGAAATGGTCACGCGAGCGTCTTCGAGTGGCTGGCGCAGGACTTCGAGCGTGGTGCGGCGGAACTCGGGTAGTTCGTCAAGAAACAGGACGCCGTTGTGCGCGATGCTGATCTCGCCGGGAGCCGGAGTCGCGCCGCCGCCGATGAGGCCGACATCGGAGATGGTGTGATGCGGAGCGCGAAAGGGTCGGGTAGCGACGAAGGAATGCTCATGGTCGAGCAGGAGCCCGCAAATGCTGTGAATCTTCGTGGATTCAATCGCTTCCTCGAGCGTCATCGGCGGGATGATGGTCGGGATGCGCTTGGCGATCATCGATTTGCCGGAGCCGGGCGGACCGATGAAAAGCGCATTGTGATTTCCAGCGACGGCGACCTCGATGGCGCGCTTCACGTGGAGCTGTCCGCGCACGTCGGAAAAATCGACGTCGTAGTTTTGGTGCCGCGCGAAGAATTGGGTGATGTCCTCGCGGGTCGGCGTGAGGGTGCGCTCGCCGGTGAGAAACTCGAAAGCTTCGCGCAAATTCTTCACGCCATAGACCTCGATGCCTTCGACCATGGCCGCTTCGCGGGCATTCGCTTCGGGGACGACGACGGCCTTTCGTCCGCGCCGGCGGGCTTCGAGGGCGACGGGCAGCACGCCTTTGACGGGGCGCACCTGACCGGTGAGGGCGAGTTCGCCGACAAAGCAAAACTGCTCCACGTTTGGCAATTCTACTTCGGCGCCCACAGCGATCATGCTGAGCGCGATGGGGAGGTCGAAGCTCGGACCTTCCTTTTTCACATCGGCTGGCGCGAGGTTGATCGTGGTTCGCCCGCGCGGCCAATGATAGCCGCTGTTACTAATCGCCGTCGTCACGCGGTCGCGGCTTTCTTTGACGGCGACGTCTGGCAGGCCGACGACGACGATCACAGGGTTGCCGCGGGCGCCATCAACCTCGATCTCCACCTCGAACGCGTCCACGCCATAAACAGCAGCCGAATATACTTTTGCCAGCACGGTTGACGAAAGTGCCAGAGCGGCAGGGTGAAGTAAAAAGGTTTGAACGGCACCTAAGAAAGCGTGTCGGATTTCGTAATGCTTAATAGCATTGACTACTGACGCTCTGAGATAAATATTTTCTTGGCAGGCGATCGGGATGAAGTCATTGTGAATACATCGAACCTACATCGCCCTCGCGAAATTGAATAAACTACAACCGAAGAGCATCTGCCGTCCGTTAAGTTTACGCATACAAGCTGCTTACTAGAAAGTCCGAGGCACCCAAAATGAACTATAAATCTGGCGAAGATTCCGATTCTGGAATCAAAATCTACCTGCGCGAAATCGGGCAAATCCCGCTCCTTACGCCCGACCAGGAGATCGAACTCGCTGCAAAAATCAAGAAAGGCGACAAGGCTGCACGCTCGCTCATGATCCGGTCGAACTTGCGCTTGGTCGTCAAGATCGCCCACGATTACGCGAATCTCGGTTTGCCGCTACTCGACCTCATTTCCGAAGGCAA
>JBBSDS010000282.1:0-7000 GCA_038240495.1 Chthoniobacterales bacterium
CTGAGCCTCGAAATCTCGCAGCGGCAAAAAGCCGAGACGGGACTGCGCGAGGCGCACGCTTCGCTGGAAATCAAAGTCGCCGAACGCACCCGCGACCTCGCCGCGGCCAATGAGCGTCTCCAGGAACTCGACCGCCTGAAATCCGAGTTCGTCGCGACGATGAGCCATGAATTGCGCACGCCGCTCAATTCGATCATCGGCTTCACCGGCATCCTCCGCCAGGGGCTCACCGGGCCGCTCAATGAAGAGCAAAAAAAGCAGCTCGGCATGGTCCATTCGTCCGCGCGGCATTTGCTGGGCTTGATCAGCGACATGCTCGATCTCTCGCGCATCGAGTCGGGCAAGATGGAAATCGCGTGCGAGGATTTTCACGTCGGAGAGCTCGTCGCCGAGGTGATCCAGAGCCTGGCGCCGGTTGCCGAACAAAAGAAACTGCGCTTCGACTCGACGCTCGATCAGCCCGACCTCGTCCTGAATTCGGACCGCAAGAAGTGCTATCAGATCATGCTCAATCTGGCGAACAACGCCGTGAAATTTACCGATGCCGGCGGCATCCGCATCGTCGTCCAAACGACGCCGGCCAACATCGAGTTTTCGGTCAGCGATACAGGCATCGGCATCAAGCCTGAAAACATGACGTTCCTCTTCGAAGCTTTCCGCCAGGTGGATGGCTCCGCGCGCCGCGTGTACGAAGGCACGGGACTCGGCTTGTATTTGTCGAAGAAACTGACCAGCATGCTCGGTGGCACCATCAAGGCGGAAAGCGAATTTGGCATTGGCTCGCGCTTCACCTTCACCCTGCCCCGCGAAGTTTCGCCCACCCCCGGCTCATGAGCGCCAAAATCCTTCTCGCCGAAGATAACGCGACCAACCGTTATCTCGTGACCTACCTGCTCGAAGGCGCCGGGTTCGCCGTCCTGAAGGCCCACAACGGCACGGAAGCACTCCGCCTCGCGCACGCTGAGATTCCCGACCTCGTGCTCATGGATCTCCAGATGCCGGAGATGGATGGCTACGAAGCGGCGCAGCGCATGCGTGCGGACCCGCAACTCGCGGGCATCCCGATCGTGGCGCTGACCAGCTACGCGATGGTCGCCGACCACGCCAAAGCCCTCGAATTCGGTTTCGTCGGCTACCTCGAGAAACCCATCAAGACCGAAACTTTTGTCACCGAAATCTCCCGCTTCCTTTCCGGAAAGAACGCACCCGCATGAAAATCCTCAGCGTCGATGACAAGTCGGAAAACCTCTACATGCTCGAGGCGCTCCTCCGCGGGCACGGCCACGACGTGGACTCGGCGAGCAATGGCCAGATCGCACTGCAACTCGCCGAGCGCGGAGTTTACGACCTCATTGTCTCGGATATCCTGATGCCGCGGATGGATGGATTTCAGCTCTGCCGGGAATTGAAAAAGGACGATCGCCTTCGCCATATCCCGTTCATTTTTTACACGGCGACCTACACCGAGCCGCGCGACGCGGCCTTCGCTCTCAGCCTCGGCGCCGACCGCTTTCTCATCAAGCCGCTGGAGCCCGAGGCATTCATCACGGCGATCAATGAAGTCGTCGCGCGGAAAGCCCAGGCTCCGGTGTCGCCTCTCTCGCGCGAGACTCCCGAAGACGAAGCGATTTATCTCAAGGAATACAACGCCCGCCTCATCACGAAGTTGGAGAAAAAGATGCTCGATCTCGAAGCGGCCAATCATGCCTTGATCGACGACATCGCCGAGCGCGAACGGGCCGCGTTCGAACGCCAGCGGCTCGAAGAAAAGCTCCGCGAGGCGCAAAAGATGGAAGCCCTCGGCACGCTCGCCGGCGGCATCGCCCACGACTTCAATAACATCCTCGCCGGCATCATGGGCTTCGCCGAACTCGGCGTGAAGGAAGCGTCGGAACCCATCGCGACCTCGCAAAATTTCTCCGCGATTTTCAAGGCTGGCCAGCGAGCCCGCGATCTCGTCCGGCAAATTCTCGCCTTCAGCCGGCATCGCGAGCAAGACCGCCAGCCGCTCAATCTCGAGTAAACCGTCGGCGAAGCGCTCAAGCTGTTGCGCGCGACGATTCCCGGGGCGATCGAGATCATCACCAAAATCGAGCGGGAGACGCCCAACGTGCTCGCCGAGAGCTCGCAGGTCCACCAGATCGTGACGAACCTCGTGACCAATGCCTGGCACGCCATCGGCGACAAGCAGGGTGCGATCAACTTGCAACTCGCGGCCTTCCCGGTGGATGAAGATTTCGCGCGCACCCACCCCGACCTCCGCCCCGGTCGCTATGTCCGGCTTTCGATCAGCGACAATGGCCACGGCATCCCGCAAGAAACCGTCGATCGCATCTTCGAGCCGTTCTTTACGACCAAGGCGCCGGGCGAGGGCACCGGGCTCGGGCTCTCCGTCGTCCATGGGCTCATGAAGTCGTTCGACGGCGCGATCACCGTCTATAGTGAACCGAAGAGCGGCACCTCTTTTCATCTCTACTTTCCGGCGCTCGATTTCAGCGCAGCGGCCTCGCCGGAAGAGAATCTTGGCGAGCCCCTCGGGCACGGTGAGCGGATTCTATTCGTCGATGATGAACCGGTGCTCGCCATGCTCGGGGAGCGCTTCCTCCAGCGGCTCGGCTACACTCCCGTCGTCCAGACCGACCCACACACGGCGCTCGCCAGCTTTCAGGATCAGCCCTTCGATATGGTCGTCACCGATCTCACGATGCCGCACCTCAGCGGACTCGAATTCGCCCGACGCCTCTGGGCCATACGGCCCGAAACACGCGTTGTCCTCACGACCGGCTTCAGCGCCACGCTCGACCAGGCGCGCGCCCGCGAACTTGGCTTTCGCGAGCTGCTCCTCAAGCCTTACGGCATCCTCGGCCTCGGCCAGGTCCTTGAGCGGACGCTCAACGCAGCGCCAGAGCCCACGCTACGCCGATGATGGCCAAGACCAATCCCGCCGCACTTCGCTGAACGGACGGCGAGGCGCGTTCTTTCAGCCGCAAGCCGGGCGCGAGCGCACTTTCGGCGAGGCCTACGAGAAAGCCCCAGCAGTGCGCCATGTAATCAACGCTTTTTCCCTCATCGCCCACACCCAGATACGCGAGGAGCGCGAGGCCGGCGCCGAGCGGTAAAATGAGCTGCCAGTGCCCGCGCGTCTTGGGCTCCAGCCAGCGCGCGAGCACTTCCGCGCCGACCAAAATCCCGAGCGCTCCGAAGCACGCCGTCGAAGCGCCGATCGAGATGTGCGCTTCGCCGCGATAGCCCCACGCATTGACCGCATTGCCCAGCGCTCCGCTGAGCAGGATCGCCAGCCACGCCAGCCCGGTGCCGAGTCGCGAAATGACAAACGTCGCGAAGAACAGCCCGGTCACAAGATTCGCGGTCACGTGCGGTCCGTCCGCGTGCAAAAAAAGTGCCGTCACTGTCCGCCACCACTCGCCGCGCAGGATCGCGTCGCTCGCCGCGGCGCCGCGCACTTCCCAGCGTTCCGAGCCCACTTGCTGCACAAAAAAGAACGCGCTCAAAATCCATGCGGCGACGTAGAGCGAAAGCGTCGGGATCTTTTCCGCAAACATCGCGGAGCGCATCGGCGTCTGCTCCTGCTCCTCCGCCTCGAAAGCCGCGAGTTCGCGCAGCACCGTCGCGTGCGCGTCTTCTTCCACGAGCAAGACCCACTCGTCATCTTCGCGCTCGATCCAGTGCGGCAATTCCCTAGCCGACACGACGAGCCCACGCTCCCGCGCCGCCGCGAGCCGGGCGTAGCGGCCCACCTCGACACGCGGGCTGTGGGGTTCAGTCGATTCGGACATGCTGCGGAGAGTGATCGGCGAAGTGTGGAATTGTTCGGCGCTCGCAGACGCGAATGCGCGCCCTCAATAACGCCAACCCGTCACCACTCCAACTCTCCATCTTTATGCCTTTGATCTTCGGGAAGTCAGGGGTCGAACTTTCCCTCTTCGAACGCTTCCTGAATCTTCTCCGGCACCGGGATGCCTTCCCGCGCAAGCCACTTCACCGAACACTCGGGGCACACCCCGTGGCTGAACGAAACCTCCGTGCGCTTGCTGATGTAGCGTTCCATCCGGTTCCAATGACCTTCCTCATCCTTGATGCGTTTGCACTCGGCGCAGATGGGCAGCAATCCGCTTAACGTCTTGATTTCCACCTGCGCCGCTACGAGCGCACGATTGATCGCAGCGATTTCCCGGGCCTCGGCGGACGCCCTCTGCGCGAAGAAAGTCGTGAGCGCGAGCACCAGCGACGAGGTGAGGCCGATCGTCAGCGCGATCAGTGGCAGCATGGAATGCAATTGCGCGAGTGACGCGGCTGTCGGGGAGACGCGCACGCCCCAGACCGCACCGCCGAGCGTGATGCGAGAATCGACGATCCACTCCTCATGCGCAGGCAGCGCGCCGGGGCTTCGCTCGTAAAAGGTTTGCCCACCTTCCGAAAGGCGGATCGAGTCTCCGGCGGCCACGGCCGGCGGCAGGTATCGATCGAAGGCGGACTGTGCTTCGAAGACGGCTGCAACGAAACCATCGAACTCCGTCCCGACAAAAATGGGGACATAGACGATATAGCCAAGGCCACCCCGATACAGGGTCACTGTGCCGGTGATGACCGGTTGACGCAGTCGCTGCGCCGACTCCACGGCGTGGCGCCGCCGCTCTTCCTTGATCAGGTCGCGCCCCAAGGTCGCTTCATTGCCCTCCAATGGGACGACCCAGCGGACGAGGTGCGCGGCATCGATCCATGCGAGCGCCCGGATTTCGGGATAATGCTGCACGTAGGCTTTCGCATCATCTTCCCACGCCGCCTGCGACGGCCGCCCGGAGAATTCCCAGCGGCGGGCCATGCGCACAAACGAGCGCATCCGCCCCTCGATGCTAACCCTGATTTGGTCGGTGGCGCTCTCGGAACCGGCCTTCACGGTTTGCGCGATTTGCGCAATCTGTTCGCTCTCCAGTGCCTGCCACAGCACGACCGACGCGACGAAGAAGCTCAGCCCGACGGGCACCGGTAGCCAGCGCGGAGTGCGTTCGCTTTCTTGACGGCCAGCACTCCACGCAATGACGACGAGGCCAATCCCCAGCACACAGAGTCCGCTGGCCGTGTGCAGCGCGATGCGCGTCCACTGACCCCAACCGTAAGTCCCGGGAAGTCCAATCGCGTATCCGAGGATCGCCATGACGGCGATGGCGATGACGATGGAACCAAGCGACCCCACCACCGGCGCACGCCATTTCCCACCGACGCGAATCCCGATCAGCAGCAAAGCGAGGCCCGCTTGCAAAAGGCAGAGCGCGCTCGCTGGCGACATTCTCCCGGCGTGGGACGTCAGGGTGGTGATGTAGGCGTGGAAGAAAAGTTGATCGATACCGAAGTTTGCCCGGAACAGATACTCGCCGAGCGTCAGCCCACTGATGGCGATGACGACGCCCGCAAGTGCTTGGGTGAAATGGATCCTTCCCAAGCTCACCGCGAACATCCCAACTCCCGCCAGCAGAAAGCAAAGCGCGGCATTGTACTGCATCGGTGCCAGCGTGGGACGCATCTGCACGAGCGCGATGAGATGGGCGTGCCAGCCGATCAAGACCAGTGCGCCCAGTGCGGCCGAGACGAGCCCGACCACCGCGACGATCGCTCTGGAGCGCGCGGTCAGAATGAAAGGGTGCCGTTGTTCCTGCGGGGTCATGGGCGCGAGGACGCTAAGCCGTGGTCACTTTTAGGCGACAAAGTTTTAAAAAAAGAAACCCTACCGCACCAAGCTGTGACCCGTCATCTCCGGTGGCTGCGGGACGCCAAGCAGGAATAACAACGTCGGCGCCACGTCCGCGAGAATCCCGGACTCCACGCCGGACTTTTGCCCATCGTCGGAAACGTAGATGACGTGCACGAGATTGGTCGTGTGCGCGGTATTCGGTGAGCCATCGGGATTGCGCATCAGTTCGCAGTTCCCGTGGTCGGCCGTGATGATGAGCCTGCCTCCGAGGGCCAGCGTTTTCTCCACGACCTGCCGCACGCAATCGTCAATCGTCTCGACCGCCTTGATTCCCGCTTCGACCACGCCGGTATGGCCGACCATGTCGGGATTGGCGAAGTTGAGGATGACCAGGTCGTAGTTCGGCAATGCTTCCACGACGCGCGCCGTGACTTCCGGCGCGCTCATCTCCGGCTTGAAATCGTAAGTCGGCACGTCTTTCGGCGACTGCACGATGATCCGATCCTCGCCGGGAAAAGCCTGCTCGCCGCCGCCATTAAAAAAGAAAGTGACGTGCGGATATTTCTCCGTCTCCGCGATGCGCAGTTGCTTCAGCCCCGCGGCGCTCACGACCTCGCCGAGGATGCGCGCGAGCGATTGCGGCTTGAAGACTACGGGCACGCCATACGTTTCGTCGTATTCCGTCAGCGTCACGTAATGCACCCGCGGCAGCACCTCCCGCTCGAAGCCCGGATAGTCCGAGCGGATGAACGCCACGGAAAGCTGGCGGGCGCGATCGGCGCGAAAATTAAAAAACAGAATCACATCCGCATCGCGCACGCGCTGCTCATTGGCGTGCGCGAAAATCAACGGCTGAAGAAATTCATCGCCGCGCGGCTCCGTCATGTAGGCAGTGCTCACTGCTGCGCTCGGCGTGTCGTGTGAAACCTGCCCGCGCCCCAGCACGATTGCGTCCCAGGCCAGCTTGGTGCGCTCCCCGCGCTGATCGCGATCCATCGCAAAATAGCGGCCGATCACCGTCGCGATCTTCGCCCCCGTCGGATACAGGCCCGCCTGCACACGCGCCAGAGAATCCGCGCCGCCGGTCGGCGAAGTATCCCGCCCGTCCGTGATCGCATGCACGAGGATGTCCTCCACCCCGGCTTCCTTCGCCGCCTGTGCCAGCGCGATGAGGTGCTCCTGATGCGAATGCACTCCGCCATCGCTCACGAGCCCGATGAGATGCAACCGCCGTCCGCGCGCGTGTCCAAACGTCTCCTGCAAAATCGCGTTCGTTTTCAGTTCGCCGTC
>JBBSDS010000283.1:0-6860 GCA_038240495.1 Chthoniobacterales bacterium
GCTCTACTCGAAATCGGTGGATGCGATCTGCTCCGGCGAGCCGTTCATGGGGCAGACGGAACTCGACGGCTACGGCCGCGTCCTGTGGCTGACGAAGGATGTGTGGCCAAATTTCATCTCGTGCGTGCTCGCCGTGCGCGAGGACGTGATCGCCTCGCGGCGCGCCGATGTGCAGGCGCTCGTCGATGGCATCGCGAAGAGCGGCAAGTGGCTCGACAAGAGCATGGAGAACCGAATGAGCGCCGCGCAGTTCGTCTCGAAGAACTACTACATGCAGGATCCGCGGTTGCTGACCTTCGTGCTCAGCAAGCCGCCGGACCGCGTGAAATACACGCGACTCAGCCCGCTCAAGCCGGACTTCGAGGAAATCGAGGCGCTCGGCCGCGAGTCGGGAATTTTGAAAGGCACCGCGCATTTCGAGGACTATGTCGATCCGTCGTTTGCCGAGATCGCGACTGGGAAAATCGAGGCGTGGAATTTTTCTGCATCAAGGCCATGAGCACCGCCGTCGCTGAACCACGCGTGACGAAATCAGCCGATCCCTCCGCACCGCCGGAGCGGCGCCGGGAGTCGCATGCGTGGCTGAAGCTCGCGCTGCCGCTCGCTGTGGCCGCGGCCTTTGTCTTCGCTTGGGATACGGCGGTGCGTGTCTCGGCGAGCGATGTATTCCCACGTCCCATGGAGGTCGTACGCGGCATCGGCGAGCTGGCGCAAAAGGGACTGTTGCTGAAATACATCGTCGCCTCGCTGTTCCGCGTGACGTGGGGCTTCGGTCTCGCGGTGCTAGTCGGCGTGCCATTCGGATTGTTCCTCGGCTGGTTCGGGCGCGCCTATCAGGCGTTCAATCCGATGATCCAAATCTTCCGTCCGATTTCGCCCATCGCCTGGATTCCCGTGGCGATTCTGTGGTTTGGCATCACCGACCTCGCGCCGATCTTCCTCATCTTCCTCGCGAGTGTTTTCCCGATCACCGTCTCCGCGTCCGCGGCCGTGCAGAATATGCAGCCCGTGTATCTGCGCGCCGCGCAAAACTTCGGCCTCTCGCGCACCGAACTTTTTCGCCGCGTCATTCTGCCGTCGTGTTTGCCGCAGATCATCACCGGCCTGCGCATCGCGCTCGGCATCGCGTGGCTCGTCGTCGTCGCGGCGGAAATGATCGCCGTCAACAGCGGCCTCGGTTACCTCATCATCGACGCGCGCAACGCCGGCAAACGCTACGACCTCGTCGTCGCCGGCATGGTCATGATCGGCTTCATCGGCCTGGTGCTCGACCTGCTCATCCGCCGGCTCGAAACCTTCGACGAAGTCCGCTGGGGCTACGCGAACCGCCCATGAACGCCTCCGCTTCCGACCTTCACGCCGTCTCGGTTCGCGACCTCTGGATGAGCTTCCCCGGCAAGGAGTCCGGCCAGGAAATCCATGTGCTCGAACGCATCAACTTCGACGTCACGCCGGGCGAATTCGTCTGCATCGTTGGCCCATCGGGCTGCGGAAAATCGACGCTGCTCAATATCATCGGTGGCTTCCTCACGCAGTCGCGCGGCCAGGCGATCGTCGAGGGCCAGCCCGTGAGCGGCCCCAATCCGCGACGCATTTTCGTCTTCCAGGAAAACGGCGTCTTTCCGTGGCTCACGGTGCGCGAAAATATTGGCTTTGGCCTGTCGCAGAGGAGCCCCGAAGAACGCGACAGGATCGTCGCGCACTACACCGAGATGGTCGGTCTCCCAGGCTTCGAGGGCGCCTATCCGCGCGAGCTTTCCGGTGGCATGCGGCAGCGTGTCGAGATCGCCCGCGCCCTCGCCGCAAATCCCGACATCATCTACATGGACGAGCCGTTCGGCGCGCTCGACTTCATCACGCGCATCAAGATGCGCAGCGACCTCACGCGCATCTGGCAGGCGGAAAAAAAGACGATTCTCTTCGTAACGCACGACATCGAGGAAGCGGTGCAACTCGCCGATCGCGTGCTCATCATGAGTCATCGCCCGGCGACGATTCAGGAAGACGTGCGCATCGACCTGCCGCGCCCGCGCGACCTCGATTCGGCCGGCTATCTTGAAAAGCGCGACCACATCTTCCACGCGATGGGCATGAGCCTCCGGGTCGGCGAGAGCGCCGCTTAGCCTGCAATCAAACGTCGCGCCGGGTCGTCGTGTCGGTATATGAATGCGTCGATGATTCCTTCGTTTGTTCGCACTGGCTACGCCTTACTCGTCAAAGGCGCCAGTTACCTTCAGTCACCGTTCCTGCTCGTCGTCCGGCTTTATTGGGGATGGTCCTTTTACCAATCAGGAAAAGGAAAGCTCGCCGACCCCGCCAAGGTCACGGAGTTCTTCACCAGCCTCAATATTCCTTTACCCGGTTTGAATGCCTATTTGGCTGGCGCGACGGAATGCTTCGGCGGTCTGCTCTTGCTCGTCGGACTCGCGTCGCGGCTCACAGCAATCCCGCTCATTTTCACGATGATCGTCGCTTATCTCACCGCGGAGAATGAAGCGTTGCGTGCGTTCTTCAGCGATCCGGACAAATTCGTCAGCGCCACGCCATTTCAGTTCATGTTTGCAGCGGTGCTCGTGCTGGTCTTCGGTCCGGGGGCGTTTTCGCTCGACCATTTGATCGGTCGGAAATTCGGAGTTGCATCCGACTCGACGGCGGCGCGCAACTGATCGGAGCGATTCTCGCACAGCCATTCCGCGGCTTCGTCGCTGCGGACGATGGACGAAAGGCAAATTCTGAGGAATTAATCGTCTCCCAACTGCGCCCTTGCGCGTATTCCTGAAGCCTCCATCACAAAGAGAAAATATATGCCAGACGAAGCCCCTCTATCCGCAGTAAATCAATCCGCAGTCGCCCCAACCGCAGGAGACTCGGGAGCCAAATGCCCCTTTCACCACACCGCTGGCGGCGGCACGACCAACCGCGACTGGTGGCCGAATCGTTTGAAGGTCGAACTGCTGCACCAGCATTCCGTGAAGTCCGATCCCATGAACGGGGATTTCAATTACGCGCAAGAGTTCAAGAGCCTCGACCTCGCGGCGGTGAAGAAAGATCTCGCGGCGTTGATGACCGACTCGCAGGACTGGTGGCCGGCGGACTTCGGCCACTACGGCCCGCTTTTCATCCGCATGACCTGGCACAGCGCGGGCACCTACCGCACCGGTGACGGCCGCGGCGGCGGCGGTCGGGGCCAGCAGCGGTTCGCGCCGCTCAATAGCTGGCCGGACAACGTGAGCCTGGATAAAGCGCGCCGCCTGCTCTGGCCGATCAAGCAGAAGTACGGGCGCAAGATTTCCTGGGCCGACCTGATGATCCTGACCGGCAACGTCGCGCTCGAAACGATGGGCTTCAAAACCTTCGGCTTCGCGGGCGGTCGCGAAGACACTTGGGAGCCGGATCAGGACGTCTATTGGGGCAAGGAGACTACCTGGCTGGATGACAAGCGCTACTCCGGCGACCGCGATCTCGAGAACCCGCTCGCGGCTGTGCAGATGGGCTTGATTTACGTCAACCCGGAAGGTCCGAACGGCAACCCCGACCCGATTGCCGCGGCGCGCGACATTCGCGAGACCTTTGCCCGCATGGCGATGAACGATGAGGAGACAGTGGCGCTGATTGCTGGGGGCCACAGCTTTGGCAAGACGCACGGCGCCGCCCCGGCGACCCATGTGGGAGATGATCCGGAAGCTGCTGGCATCGAACACCAAGGTTTCGGCTGGAGGAATAGCTTTGGCACCGGAAAAGGCGCTGATGCCATCACCAGCGGCCTGGAAGTCACCTGGACCACCACGCCGACGAAGTGGAGCAACAACTTCTTCGAGAACCTCTTCGGCTACGAATGGGAACTCACGAAGAGCCCGGCTGGGGCGAATCAGTGGACGCCGAAGAATGGCGCTGGCAACGGCACGGTACCGCACGCACACGACGCCTCAAAGCGCATCGCGCCCTCCCTGCTGACCACGGATCTCGCTCTGCGTTTCGACCCTTCCTACGAAAAAATCTCGCGGCGTTTCCTCGAGAATCCCGGCCAGTTCGCCGACGCCTTCGCCCGCGCGTGGTTCAAGCTGACGCACCGCGACATGGGACCGCGCGCCCGGTATCTCGGGTCCGAAGTTCCGGCGGAAGAACTCCTCTGGCAGGACCCCATTCCTGCGGTCAATCACCTGCTGATCGACGAGCAAGACATCGCTTCTTTGAAGAGCAAAATTCTGGCATCCGGCCTGCCCATCTCGCAGTTGGTTTCGACTGCCTGGGCCTCCGCTTCCACGTTCCGTGGCTCGGACAAACGCGGCGGGGCGAACGGCGCTCGTGTTCGTTTGGCGCCGCAGAAATTCTGGGCCGTCAACCAACCCGTCCAACTCGGCAAGGTGCTTGCGACGCTCGAGAGTATTCAGGGTGCATTCAACAGCGCCCAGCCCAACGGCAAAAAGGTTTCGGTGGCGGATCTGATCGTCCTGGCGGGCTGCGCGGCCGTCGAGCAGGCGGCGAAAAATGCCGGCCACGAAATCGCGGTGCCCTTCACGCCGGGACGCATGGACGCCGCGCAGGAGAAGACCGATGTGGACGCCTTCGCTGTTCTCGAACCCATCGCGGACGGTTTCCGCAATTACCTCAAGAGCAAATACACCGTCCCGGCCGAAGCGCTGCTCATCGACAAGGCGCAATTGCTGACCCTCACCGCGCCTGAATTGACGGTGCTCGTGGGCGGCCTGCGCGTCCTGAATACCAGTGCCGGCGAAGCTCGCCACGGGGTCTGGACCAAGCGCCCGGAAACGCTGACCAACGACTTCTTCGTGAACCTGCTCGACATGGGTACGGAGTGGAAGCCGGTCTCGCAAACTGCGGACGTGTTTGAGGGCCGCGATCGCAAGACGGGTGAACTCAAATGGTCCGGCACGCGGGTTGACCTCGTCTTCGGTTCCAACTCCCAACTCCGCGCGGTGGCGGAAGTCTATGGAAGTTCCGACGCGGAAAAGAAGTTCGTCCACGACTTCGTGGCGGCCTGGAACAAGGTGATGAACCTCGATCGCTACGACCTCACGTAATCCCCGAGAACAGACCGCTGGGGCATGAAGACAAGATCGAGCTGACCTATGGTGTCTCAATTTGGGATTGGGCGTTGTAGAGGCGGCTCTGTCCGCAGGACGGGCCGCCTTTGCCCACCACAGGTGGCACGTCGCCAAAGCGCGACAGAGCCACCTCTACACCGGTAAACCGAGCCGCCTGCCGTCCGTCCAACTGACAAGGTTGGCAAATGGCTGGGGCGTGTCTGTAAACTCCGCGTCCTCACACGCGGTCATTCTGAGCGGAGTTCCGAGCGAGCGAAGGCGGGTCGGAACGGAGTGGAAGAATCGGGTGGGATGCTGTGGGGATGCCGCTTCCGAGGCGACGGGATTCTTCGACTCTGTGTCGTCTCCGCATTCGCCTGCTCGGAACTCCGCTCAGAATGACACACGAGGGAGGATTACAAACACTCACCAATCATCGCCTCTCAGTAAATTTTTCTTGTGCTGGGATACCAGTGGAATGTAAGACGAATGCCATCGGTTCTACCTGAACTGTCCACATGCCCTCCGATCCCCTCCGCGAACACGCCTACAAGCACATCCACGGCAAGCTCCTCGCCGGAGAAATGCCCGCGGGGCACGTCGTTTCCGAGCACTCGCTGGCCCGCGAGATCGGGATCAGTCGGACGCCGGTGCGGGAAGCTATCCGCCGGCTCGAACAGGAAGGTATCCTCGAACAGGTGCCGCGCTACGGCACCATCGTCCACCGGCCGGAGCGCCGTGATCTTGAGGAGCTTTACCAACTCCGCGAAGCGCTGGAACCGTATGCCGTGGCGCAGGTTGCCGGGCGATTGAGCGGCGGAGATTTGGCGATGCTTGGCAAGCTCTGCGAAGAAATCCGCTCAATCGGCGCGGCGGTAAAAAAGGCCACGCGCCCCGCAGTCGATGCCACGCTCATGCGCCGCCTGCTCTCGGCAGACCTCGGATTTCACATGGTCTTGCTTCGCGCTTCCGGCAACCGGCGGCTGATGAAAATCATCGCGGATTCGCGCGTCCTGACGCGCATCTTCGGCACACCGCGGCAGGAGCACAATCTGGCGATCATCCAGGAGACCTATCGCTTTCACAGCAAGATCCTCGAAGCGGTGAAGCGTGGTGATGGCGAAGGCGCGCGGCGGCTCATGGCGGAGCACATCCGCGCGAGCATGCGCGAGGCGCTGGAACACTACGACCGCGCCCAAGCCCGGCCGGACACCAGCGCCATTCCGCTCGGTTTGCCGGATGATCTCCTTGCAGACCTCTATCGCATCGAGCGTGGCTCTACGCCGCCTCCTGCGCGCAAGCCTCGCAAGCGCGCGGTTTGAATCCACCACCTAGACTTTATGCTTCCACGTCGCTTCATTGTCCCCGTCCTGCTCGTCGCTGCCTCGCTCCCGGTATTCGCTCTCGACCCGCTCTACTACAACAACCCCGGGCTGGTGGTGGATCTTGGAGTGGGCCTTTGGGCTGGGCCGTTGCCGATGGATTTCAATGGCGACGGCAATTTCGATTTGGTCGTGAGTTGCCCAGACAAGCCCTACAACGGCCTTTACGTTTTCGAGAACACGAGTGGCGATACGGCGAAGAACAAGTTTCCCGTTTTCAAAGCCGCGCGGCGCATTAGCAAGGGCATGCAGAACGCGCAAATTTGCTACGTGGACGGAAAGCCGCGCATCCTCACGCCGGCAGCCGAGTACCCGAATTTTCTCAAGACCGGATTTGATGAGCCGAAGAAAATCGCGCTGCCCGCCAATGTGCATCCGAACAAGGTCCGCGGGAATTTTTGGAGCTACGTGGATTTCGACGGCGACGGGAAAC
>JBBSDS010000284.1:0-6827 GCA_038240495.1 Chthoniobacterales bacterium
GTCAGCAGGAGCGCGCGAGGGTGCCCTGGGGGCTCGTCTCGCACTGCCGCACTCGCGAAGTCAAAGAGCATGCTTCTCCAATGGCGGAAGAGAAGTGGTCGGTGGCACATGGCCAGAGACAAGGCACACCCCAAGCCGCTCGCAGGCAAGCGCCAATTTCACACCACTACCACCCGCGAGCGCTTTGTGTAGGGACGCCCGATCGCGTCGATTCGCAGCGACGCATCGCCAGACTCGGGGCCGAGCGTCACGAACAGCACCTGATCCTCATCGCGATTGATGAGCGATTCGAGTTCAGCCTTGAGTTGCTGATGCTTCAACTCATCGAGCGGACACTCGAACACCGAAAACTGAATGCGCGCGCCGTAGCTCTCACACGCCTTCGCGATTTTGTCGCGCCGCTTGTCTGAAGAAATGTCGTAGCAGACGAGGACTCGATGCCGCATAGGAAAGGTGATGGCGAAAGCGGTCGAAGACCGTCAGCGAGTGGTGAATCCGAAATAGCGTTCCGCTTCGCCGCGGACGTATCGCCAGAGCTGCCGAGCCTGCACTTCGAGCATGCGCCGGTAGCTCATGGCATAGCCAAACTGCGGATGCGTCACCTCCGAATCGAGACGCCGGAACCATGCTTCCCAAAAAATCTTCCGGCCTTCTTCGCGCAGAAAGCAGCCCGACGCGCTGCGCGAAAAATGGTTGATCGTGAGTTCGCCCCGATTGAGCAAAGAAAGCGCCACACTGTCGGCGATGAGCGGCCGAAATTCCTCCATGAGGTCGAGTGCCAGTGCAGGCCGTCCGTAGCGCGGTTGATGATAGAAGCCGAGAAACGGATCGAGCCCCACTGCGTGGCACACCCCGGTCAGCTCTTTGGACAGGATGCTGTACCCCATCGAGAGCAAGGCGTTAAGCGGATCGCGCGGCGGACGGCGATTGCGTTCGGTGAAGGAAAAATCGATCCCTGCACGTGCCGAGAGCATCGTCGCGAAGTGCTCGAAATACAGCGCGGCGGCGGTTCCTTCGACCCCGCGCAGCGTATCGAGGTCGCCAGCCTTTGCCGTCAGCTCGCGCAGATCGGCCAGGCGGCGGAGCGTCTGATCCGGCGCATCGCCGTTGCGCATCAGCATCACCCGTTGATTGTGAATCTTCGCTCGAACGACTTCTCGCGCGATCTTAAGGCGAATTCCCCACTCGCCAAACATCCGGTATTGCCCCAACCGCGCATCGACCCCGCTCGCCGGCAGCCCGCGCAGGAGGCCGAGGAATCTCCCTGCCGGGGAGAAATACCCGACATCAATCCCGTCCTCCAGACAGCTCTGCGCCGCCTGAGCCGTCAGTTGCACGGCGCCGTAGAGATAAATCGCGCGCACCTGATTCCGCGGAAACTTCTGCAAATCCTTGCCCTTCTCGCTGACGACGAACTCGCCACCACGCTGGCCGACGGTGCAGCCAGGCTTTTGCACCACGAGCAGTTCGCCGTCGTCACCTGGCGGTCGTGGCGCCTCTTTCAACTCCGGCGGCTTGCCGCTGGGCGCGGCCCAAAATGCCGACTCGTTCGGCAGGCAGATCGGATACGCCGAGCAATAGAGGCAGCGCGGATCGTCTCGCAATGGGGGCGGACACTTCGCGCTCGCGGCCACCGCTCGCGCCTCGTCGCGCAATCGCAGCACGCTCGCGAGCAGCTCATCCGTCAGCAGCACCGGCACGCGCCGCCGGTCGCTCGCGTAGTAGATCGACGCCGCGCTCACCACCTGCCCCTGCTCCCGAAGCAACAGCGCATAAGCCGCCACCTGCACCGCGTCGTATTCCTTCGCCACCCGCTCGCCATTCTCTCCGCGTCGCGCGCTCCCTTTCTTGTGGTCGATCACCTCGATCCCGTCGCCCGTCCCTTCGCACACGTCGATCTTGCCCACCATGCCCAGCGTCTCGCTCTCGAGTTGGAGGCTCCGCAAGCGCGCGCCCTCCGGCAGTTCCAGTTCCTTGGGATCTTCCGGCAAAGCCGATGGTTTGTCCGTCTGCCGATGCGCCGCCGATCCTTCCGCCGTATCGGCGTTTTCCTCGAAAAGGTTTTCAACCCATTGATAGTAGAAGAGCCGCGGGCAGTAAGCGTAATTTTGCAGCCGTCGAACAGGCATCAACGGCGCCGGCTCGGTCGCGAGGGCGGACGGGGGTTCGCAAAGGGCAACCGGCACTTCCTTTGACGCGAGGGCTTCGGGCTGACGCGAAACCGTCCCGCCCAACTCCGCGCTCAGCACCTCGTGGATTTGCTTTTGCAGCGCATTGAGTGGCAATTCCACCTGCGCCGGATCTCGTTCCCTTTCTCGGCCCGGACGGGCGCTGCGTTTTTGAGATGATCGTCTGGTTGGCATAGCGGCTACGGGTTAATTCTTCGAGGTGGAAAGCGGCGACTTACATCGGGATCTGATCATCAGTATCCTGATGTTTTTGCAACCTGGAGCAGTTGATTTCGTTCACGCGAATCCAGTCCCGTTGCTTGATCGTTCCCCACAATCCACGACCGCTTGCGGCAAGACAGGGCAGACCCGTGACTTTCACCTGGTCGAAATTCGCGACACCACCGAGGTCCGCAAAGAAATTCGGGCGCGCCTCGGTGAGGTTCGCTTGCCGGTCGGTTTCACTCTCAAATTCGATCGGTGGGGCAGCATCTTGCCATCGCGCTTTTTCTCGCAGATTCCCGGCGCGGACGTGGAAACACTCGCCTTTGCGCTCGCTGCGCAGGCGCAAATGAATCTCGTGATTCTCGGGGGCAGCGACGGCGCGAAGGCCGAGATTGATAGCCGCATTGATGTCGGCCTGCTGCGGAGCCCCGCGCATCGGGACGAAGATTGGGCCGCCGGCCACGGGGGCGAGAAGGGTTCGCCACTTGGGGCGAACCGGACGAGCGGTGAGCAGATCGGCGTTGAAGTTGGCAAGTTGGTCAAAGAGCGTCTTCACATGCTGGCTTTCCATGCGCTCCTCACGACTGAGCTTCTTTTCTCCGCACGCCTCGGCTTCCAGGCGGTCGAGATGCTTGCTCCACCGAAAATCCCTGCGGTCTGCGGGAGTGAGCTCTACCGCGCGGAAGCCAGCGATGCCCGTTACCGAGCAGAAGCGGGATGAGTAAGCGGCTGGCGTTTCCAGCACGCGCAGGCCGTAGGGTTCACCGAGCTGCTTGAGCTTGCCGAGAACCTGACGGTGGCACCATTTCATTAGGCGCGAGTTTTCGCCGCGGGAACGGCCTTGCGTGGCGAGGTAACGGTCGAGGTTTTCGAGTACGAGAAAATCCACGGGGTCGCGTCCCGGAATGCGCTCATATTCGCCATGCACGTCGAGCCGCTGCCGCTCCTCGTGATCCGATTCCGCGTGGGTGCGGAGCCGAACGCCGAGCGCCTGAGCGAGGATGAGGTGAGCGGTTTGATTCACGCGCTGTTCCTTGAGCGCTTCGAGGCGGTCGAGCAGTTCCGGGCATGGGTCGGGCAATTCGATTCCGCGTTTGCTGCGTCCGAGCTTGGCGGGCTGGCCGGGAGTCTGGAGCAAAGCGCGATTGAGCGACTGGCATCGGTGCCGAAGCTCTTCGAGTTGCTCGATCCGCTTCATTGAAAGACCGCGCTGGCCGGCGAGAAGCTTTTCACGCTCATCACTGCCGCGTGCGGTCTGCCGCAGGACGTGGCAGCCGCTGCCATCGTCGCGCCGCGCCCATTCCCAACGTCGCCCGCGCAGCGGTTGGATGCGGTCGGCCACTCGCAGGAGCGTTTGGGAGATCAAGGCGCGCAGTCTTTCCAATTCGACGATGATCTTCGTCGCGCTCAGCGCCCAAGCTGCTTTCTCTGCGAGGGGCTGTAAGTCCAAGACCAACCGGTCGAAGTCCGTCCGCGCTTTCGGCTCGATTGCGGCGATGCCTTCTATCGCGTCCTTGATTTGGTCGGCGATGCGCTGACGACGTTCTTCCTTCATCTCCGCGTGGGCGAGGCAACTCCAGCTTTGCAAGCGTGCGAGCCTCGCTTGTGCCCGGCGGAGTGCAAAGTTCAGCCGATCGTTCAACTCCGGGAACGAGTAGCGGCGCGGGTCGCTGCCGAGGACGCGCTCGGCATCGAGACCAAGCTGGGTGCAAATGTCGCCCGCTTCTTCCCACTCCACGGTGCTGGCGAGCCTGCCACGCTGCCCGGAGAGTTCCTCCTGCAAGATGCCGCCACGCAGCACACGTGCGTCTTCGCCCGGCAGTCGCAACATTCCAGCCGCTTCGACCGCAGCAAACCAATGTCGGCCGCCAGCTTCTCCCAATGAACGCGACAACCTTCGGACGCCATTTCGCTTCCCGGCTTTGACTACGCCAAAGTCGTCCCCCGCTTGCGCCTTAAGCACGGCAAACGCGCCGGCATCACGCTGACCCAAATCGACGGCCAGACAATGGAACGCTTCGCCGCTCTCCCACCAGGGAGGCGACTTCGCTTTCTTGTCCCAAGTCGAGGGCCAGCGGAGATAGGACGAGTTCTTGAAGTTCGGGCCGAACTGCATGTCCTCCCATCGCGCTGCCTTTCCGAGTCGGCGCGCGAGCGGCTCAGGATTAAGCGTGATCGGGAAGTTCAGCAGAATGCGGCGCGCTCCAGAGGTAGCGAAGTCCGGCATCAGCGCCACGGGGCAATCGCGGAAATCCTGCGGCAACGGTTCCGGCAAACCGAGTGCGGCCATGATCGGCTGCAACCAGGGCACTGCGCCAAGGTTTTCGCCGTCGTTACGACGCAACCCGTCGCGCTGTAGGCGCGGCGCCGTATAACGCAAACGCAGTCGCGTTTCGCGCCATTGAACTCCCTCTAGCACCGCGAGCGGCACGATCACCGTGCATTGATTCGGCTCGTGCCGATAGCGGCCGCCCTCGGTCAGATTTACAACGTCGGAAAAATAGAACTGCCGGCGCGAGTGCTCGGGATCGGCCGGCGTCAAGCGGATTGGCTCCGCGAGGCGCTTCATCTCTTCGATCAGCTCCCGCTCGTCCGTGAGCGCTTGCAAAGGATCGGTGGCGAAATCCACCTCATCCGGCAGCTTCGCGGCCTTCCGCCATCTGGCCAGGAGCGAGGCGTCGGGATCGCGCCAGATGATCCAATTGGGTTGTTCGACCATCGCGTCGAAGAGCGCGGGACTGCCCATCGTAGCGGCGTTCTCCTTTTTGTATTCCGTCAGAAGCGTCCACAGTTTTTCGCGCGCGGCGGCGCTGTAATCTTCGCCGGGATCGAGCGAGGCGTTCCACTTTTTCCGAACGTCGCGGAAACCGCGAATGGTGCGCGGATGTAGGCCATGCTCGGTCATCTGTCCCTCGCTGAGCGCGTCCTCGGCAGCGAGGTCGCTCCTGAGCAGCTCTTCCAACCGGGCGATGCGTGGATCGTCGGCGAGCCGTGGGGGCACGACATCGCTTTGTCCGTCACCCTTCCATTTCTTGGTTTGGCCGCGCTGGTAATCGTGCCGCGCTTGCAGTTTCGTGAGTTCCTTGCGTCGCTCCTCGCCTTTGGCGTCCACCTGATGCAACGCGGTAAGCGCGTATTTGAACGCGGCAATGTCAAACTCCTTCCACTGCGGTTCCGCAGTATTGGCCGGATTCCAGCACGGGAGGCTGGTGAAGGCGCGGAAGATATAGCCGCGTGCTCCACGTGCGAGCCGGATCGGGTCGGCGGCTGGCGGCGCGGATGGAGATTCGACGGCACCGCTGGCGTCCAACTCTTTCGGCTGCGGTGTCACGGCCCGAAGCAAGCTGAGGGTGAATTCTGATCGCTCGATGTGTCGAAACAGCAACAAGGCGAAGAGCCGCAATTGCACGTCGCCCTTCGCGCTGCTGCCAACATATCCTTGAAGCTCCGTCGTCTCTGGGAGGGCCGCGATTTTCTGTGCGAGGCGATCGAAATTCTCGGCGCTTTCCGGCTGTCGCTCGCGCCACGCCGCGAGGGCTTGCCGCAAACGCGCGAGGGCTTTGCTGCCAACGAGCTTCGGATTCTTTTGATCGGGTGTGGCGATCGAGTAGGTGTCGAATTCATCCAGGACCTCAGAGTCCCACCGAGTCTCCACCGCGTGTAAGACCTGAGGCAGGCGCTTTTGGTGCGCTGCGCGACGCTGCATCGCCGGATCGCCGGAGAAGCTCCCACTGAATTTCGGTTCGCAAAACTTTGGCCAAAAGCTTCGTCCACCCTGCTGGACCGCACTCGCGCCGTCGCAGGCGTCGAGCAAGGCATGGAGCGCGACATCGCGCGTCGCCGCATCGCTTTCATTCCCCGCGAACGCTGCCTCCGCGCACTGCTCAAAGCTCGGCTCGTCAATCCCCGGCGTAAGATACGGCGCGACCGAGGCGCGCATCCCCCGGCGCATCACACTGCGGCGGCGAAAAGTACCCCACACAAAGTGTTCGGAGCCTTCCGTCGTCATTCGCTGACGGATTTTCCACTGGTCGCTCGTAGGATCGCTGGCAAGCGCCAGGAGACAGACCAAATAATAATTCACTGCATCCTGAAAAAGCGCGTGGTGGTCCCATAGCGCCCCTTCCCAATCCCAATCTGGCTGGGAGATGGTTTCGCCTTTGGCGTCGAGCAGTTCCGCCCGCGAGACTCGGCCTTGGTAGATGCGGTTCATGTTTGAACGTGCCCATCAGAGACAGGCGGATCCTGCTTATACGAACTCTTGCTGCCGGCGTCCATCCAACATCTACTAGGGCCAAAACAAACCGAACCAAGTAAAAAGAGCATTTCGAGTGAAAAGAAAATATCCGAAGATTATCCGCAACCGCAAGCAGAGAATTGAGCGCCGTCTGGATCACAAGCGCCACTGGAGCGAGCAGCCCGAGCCGATGATGA
>JBBSDS010000285.1:0-6806 GCA_038240495.1 Chthoniobacterales bacterium
ATCGTAGCCCTCCGTGTCGATGAGCAGGACGTCGATCTGCTGCACCCGCTGGCGTTCCAGGACCGCGGCCAGCGGCATTGCTTCGACGGGAACTTCGACGATGAAACGATCGAGCGGCCCCTTGAGGTGCCTTTCGAGATTCGCACGATAAAAGGAACCCAACTGCTCGTAAAAATCAGGCAGCTCCGGCATCTCGCGCCGGGTGTTTTCTGCGGCATAGTAGAAGGGCATGGTCCGCTTCTCCTCGGCGATGGCTACCTGTTCAAAACGGAACCGCGGATCGCCTTGAAAATTGCGCTTCAGCCGCTCGAAGAGAAAGGGAACCGGTTCGATAAACAGCACCTGCCACGAGCGGTTGCTTTGGATGAGCGGATACAACGGGTCTCCGGATTTGCCGTCATTCGAGCCGATCTCGACGATGAATAAATCCCGGCTCCCGCCCAGCGCTTGGCGCAAGAGTCGCGTCGGATGATTGCGCCATCGGTATTGCCAGTTCGACAGTCGCGCGAACGCCCGCCCGACCACCGGCAAGGAATGAAGGAACTGATGCAGCATGGAATCTCGAGGTGAAGTTTCGGACCGCCGGGTCGCGAAGGATGGGCAGTGAGAATAGCCGGCGCGCACCTTGGGAGGCACGTGGATGAAAGAAAAGCCGAATTCAGAACGCCACTCGCTCTCAGCGGTGTTCCGTGTTTATTTCGTGTCCGCTCTTCATCATGCGTCGCCTTTTGATTGCCCCCCTTTTCATGGCTGCAGCGGCGGCAGCGCCGACCGCGCCCGACCTCACGCCCGCCGGCTTTGCGCGCGCGGTGCGGCCGCTTTTCGACGAGCACTGCTACGACTGCCACGGCGACGGTGAGCACAAGGGCGACCTCGCTCTGGACAAGCTGCCGCTCGATTTTTCCTCCCCGGAAAAACTCCGCGCATGGGTCGGCGTGCTCGACAAAATGGAGTCCGGCGAGATGCCGCCGAAGAAGAAGCCACGGCCCGCGCCGGCGCAACTCGCAGCGGCCGGCGGATGGCTGCGGACTGCCCTCCTCGCGGCGGACACGAGGCGACAGCAGACCGAAGGGCGCGTGGTCGCCCGCCGGCTGAACCGCGCGGAATACGAGAATACAGTGCGCGATTTGCTCGCCGTCGAAACGCCGCTCAAGGAGATGCTGCCCGAGGACAACAGCACGCATGGTTTCGACAATATCGGCGCCGCGCTGGACGTGTCGTCGGTGCTCATGGAGCGCTATCTCGAAGCCGCCGACGCGGCGCTCGATGCCGCCATGCCGCGCGCACTCCGCATCGAGCCGACCACGCTGCGCTATTCCTATCTCGAAGATGACAACCTGCTCAAACAGCTCGGCGACAAGACGGTGCTGAAATGCGACGACGGTGTCGTGATGTTCAGCTCCGGCTACATGCCGACGACCGTGCGAAAATTCCGTGCGCCTGCGGACGGCATTTATCGCGTGCGCGCTTCGATCTACGCCTACCAATCGCAGAAGCCGGTCGTGATGGTCGCGCTCGGCGGCGATGTCGTGACGGGACGCGGCGAGACGCACACGATTGGTTTCTTCGACGCGCCACCCGGCAAGCCGATTGTCGTTGAATTCACCGACCGCATCGCGCGCAACGCCACCTTCAAAGTGATGCCTTTTCGGATGGAAAGCGGCGAGCGTGCGCGGCAGACGGGCCCGGACAAATTCGACGGTCCGGGGCTCGCCGTTCAGTGGGTCGAAGTCGAAGGTCCGCTCGCCGGTTCGTGGCCGCCGGAGAGCCACCGGCGGCTGTTTGGCGATCTGCCGATCGAACCGATCGATGCCGTGTCCGCAGCGAACCTCGAACGCGCCAAAAAGGAGCCGCAGAAAGCGGAGTATCTCGCGAAGCAGATCAAGCAGGAGGCCATTTCCAAAGAGCCGGCTGCCGACGCCGAAAAGTTTTTACGCGGCTTCATTCCGAAGGCTTTTCGCCGGGCAGTCAACGAAGCGGAGATGGCGCCTTTGATCGCGCTGGTCAAGGCTCGGCTCGACAACGGCTACCGATTTGAGGAGGCGATGCGCGTCGGCTACAAAGCGGTGCTGACGTCGCCGGAATTCCTCTTCCTGCGCGAGGTGCCGGGCAGGCTCGACGACTTCGCGCTCGCCTCGCGGCTCTCCTATTTCCTGTGGTCTTCGACGCCCGATGCCGAACTCCTTTCGCTCGCGCAAGCCGGCAAGCTGCACCAACCCGCCGTGCTTCACGCGCAGACCGAGCGCCTGCTCGCGAGCCCGAAAGCAAAAGCGTTCACGGAAAATTTTCTCGGCCAGTGGCTCGACCTTCGGCTGATCGATTTCACCACGCCCGACAAGAAGCTGTATCCCGAGTTCGACGAACTGCTGAAGCTCTCGATGGTCCGCGAGACGCAGCTTTTTTTTGAGGAGGTGTTGAAGCACGACCTGCCCGTGCAGAACTTCATCCAGTCCGATTTCACGATGCTCAACGAGCGTCTCGCCGACCTCTACGACATCCCCGGAGTCACGGGACAGGAGTTTCGGAAAGTGCTCCTGCCGCCGGGCTCCCATCGCGGCGGGTTGCTCGGGCAGGCGGCGATTCTGAAGGTGACGGCGAATGGCACGACGACCTCGCCGGTCCTGCGCGGGAAGTGGATTCTCGATCGCGTGATGGGCGTGCCGCCCGCGCCGCCGCCGAAAGACATTGCGGCCATCGAGCCTGACATTCGCGGCGCGAAAACCATCCGCGAGCAACTCGACAAACATCGCCATATCGAGTCGTGCGCAACGTGTCACTCGAAGATCGACCCACCCGGATTTGCGCTCGAAAATTTCGACGTGATCGGCGCGTGGCGCGATCGCTACCGCATCATGCCCGCTCAGGGCCAGCGCGCGGATTACATCCAGCCCAAGGGCAATTTTCCGCAATGGGTGCGCGTGGCGCTTGGTCCCACCGTTGATGCGAGTTACACGCTCGAAAACGGCGCGAGCTTTCATGACGTGGATGAATTCAAAACTCTGCTCGCGCGCGACAAGGAACAAATCGCCCGCTGCCTCGCCGCCAAGCTGATTGTCTATGCGACAGGCGCCGGCATTCAGTTCGCGGATCGGCCGGTCGTCGCCGAGATTGTGGCGCACAGCAAGGCGAAGAATTATGGACTGCGTTCCATCATTCACGAAGTCGTGCAGAGCCGCGTTTTTCAAAACAAATAACCACCACCGCCGATGAAGCCTGTCCATTTCTCATTCAACCGCTCGATTCCGCGGCGCTCGTTCTTGCGCGGCGTCGGCGTCGCTCTCGCGCTGCCGATGCTTGATGCCATGCTCCCTGCATTCGCCGCGAGCACGCCGCCGGTGAAACGCCGCCTCGTCGCCATCTGCACGACACTCGGCATCTACCCGGAGCACCTCTTTCCAAAAGAAACCGGGCGCGGCTACACGCCGACGCCTTATTCCAAAGTCATCGACGAATTCCGCGACCAATTCACGATTTTCTCCGGTCTCAGCCACCCCGAGGTCGATGGCGGACACTCGGCTGAGTCGAGCTTTCTCACTGCGGCCGTGCATCCGGGCGCGAGCGGGTTTCGGAACAGCATCTCGCTCGACCAACTCGCCGTCGAAAAGCTTGGCCCGGACACGCGCTTCAGTTCGCTCGCGTTGGCCTCAAGCAGCAGCTTCAGCCTCTCGTGGACGCGCGGCGGTGTGAACATTCCCGCGGACGAGCGCCCATCGAAAGTTTTCGCCCGGCTTTTCCTCGATGGGACCGCGGCAGAAATCGACCAGCAGGTCCGCCGGCTCAAGGACGGTCAGTCGATTATGGATACCGTGGGCGCGGAGGCAAAGAGCCTCCAGCGCAGCGTGGGCGCGCAGGATCGAGAGAAACTCGACCAGTATTTCACGTCGGTGCGCGAACTCGAAGGCCGCCTCGTCCGCAGCGAGCAGTGGGCCAAAAAGCCGAAGCCGCAGGTGGCGATGAAGCCGCCGGTGGACGTCGCCAATCAAGCCGACATCGTGGGCCGGGTGCGCCCGATGTTCGATCTCATGCACCTCGCGTTGCAGACCGATTCCACGCGCCTCGTCACGCTGCGTCTGCAAGGCCACAACAGCGTGCCGCCCATCGACGGCGTGACGCAGGACTGGCACAACCTCTCCCACCACGGCAAGGACCCCGCGAAGATCGACGAACTGGCCATCATCGAGAAAACCGAACTCGCGGAATTGCGCAGCTTTTTCGCGAATCTCAAAGCGTCCGCCGAAGAAGGACAAAACCTGCTCGACCGCACGATGGTTCTCTACGGCTCGAATCTCGGCAACTCGTCGAGCCACGATACGCGGAACCTTCCGATCGTCCTCGCGGGCGGCGGCTTCAAGCACGGCCAGCATCTCGCCTTCGACGCGACGAACAACACGCCGCTCTGCAATCTCTACGTCCAGATGCTCCAGCGCCTCGGCGTGGACACGAGCGCATTTGGTTCCGCAAAAGCGGCGAGCATTCCGGGCTTCGAGGTCGCCTGAGCGGGTGAGGCCGGGAGGCGGCGCGTCATCGGCAAGAGCATGAAGGCTATTCTCGCTCTCGATCAAGGCACGACCAGTTCGCGCGCCATCGTTTTCCGTCACGACGGCAGCATCGCAGCGGTGGCGCAGCAGGAGTTCACGCAAATTTATCCGCAGTCGGGATGGGTGGAACATGACGCTCGTGAAATCTGGCAGACGCAACTCGACGTGGCGTGCGCGGCGCTGGCGAAGGCAGGGCTGAAGGCGGCGGATATCGCGGCGATCGGGATTACGAACCAGCGCGAGACGGCGGTGCTGTGGGATCGCCAGACCGGGGAGCCGGTCGGGAATGCGATCGTGTGGCAGGATCGGCGGACGGCGGAGTTTTGCGATGAACTCAAGGCGGCGGGGCATGCGGAGTTGATCCAGAGCCGCACGGGACTGGTCATCGACGCGTATTTTTCTGGAAGCAAACTGCGCTGGATGCTCGATCACACTGCCGGTGTGCGGGAGCGGGCAGAGCGTGGGGAACTCGCTTTCGGGACGATCGATTCGTGGCTCGTCTGGAATCTCACCGGCGGCGCGTGCCATGTCACGGATGCGTCGAATGCTTCGCGGACGATGCTCTTCGATCTGCGCACCGGCGCGTGGGACGACGAGCTGCTCCGCGTGCTCGGCGTGCCGCGTGCGGTGCTCCCGGAAGTACGTTCATCGAGCGAAGTGTATGCGGAAACGGCACCGGGGTTGTTTGATGCGCCGATCAAGATAGCGGGCATCGCGGGCGACCAGCAGGCGGCGCTCTTCGGGCAGAATTGTTTTTCCCGCGGATTGGCCAAGAACACCTACGGCACCGGTTGCTTCATGCTCATGAACATCGGCACGGAGCCGCAAATCTCGCGGCACAAGTTGCTCACGACCGTCGCGTGGAAACTGGGCGGGCAGACGGAGTTTGCCCTGGAGGGCAGCGTCTTCATCGGTGGCGCGGTGGTGCAATGGCTGCGCGATGGACTGGGTATCATCGACACGTCGGCAGATGTGGAGAAGCTCGCGGCGACGGTGCCGGACTGCGGCGGTGTGTATCTCGTGCCCGCGTTCGCGGGGCTCGGCGCGCCGCATTGGGATCAATATGCGCGCGGGACGATCATGGGACTGACCCGCGGAACTACGTCGGCGCACCTCGCGCGCGCGGCGCTGGAGGGCATCGCTTTTCAAGTCGCCGATGTACTGGAGGTGATGAAGCAGGACTCCGGCATCGCCATGAATGAGTTGCGCGTAGATGGCGGCGCGTGCGCGAATGATCTGCTGATGCAATTTCAGGCGGACATTCTGCAAGTCCCGGTGGTGCGGCCGAAGGTGATCGAGACGACCGCGCTCGGCGCCGCGTATCTGGCCGGACTCGCCGTGGGCTTTTGGAAAAGCCGCGATGACGTGCAGCATGCCTGGCAGGTGGACCGCGTCTTCGAACCGCAGCAGAGCGCCGACTACGCGGCGCATCGTCGCGCGCGCTGGAAGGAAGCACTCAGCCGGGCGGGCGATTGGGAAGAACGTTCGGCGGTGAAGGCTTCTCCATCGCTTTGAAAATAAACCGCAGAGGCGCAGAGGACGCAGAGAGGTCCGGCGGATTCCTGAATCTCTGCGTTCTCTGCGCCTCTGCGGTAAAATGATGCCGTATGGAGACAATGAGCCGCGAAGCATTTCTCCAGCGCATCGTCGAACGCCGCGAACCGTGGGACATCGCGGTCGTCGGTGGTGGCGCGACCGGCGCAGGCATCGCGGTGGATGCGGCGTCGCGCGGCTACAGCGTGGTGCTGCTCGAGCAGAGCGACTTTGGAAAAGGCACATCGAGCCGCTCGACGAAGCTTGTGCATGGAGGTGTGCGCTATCTTCAGCAGGGCAACATCGCGCTCGTCATGGAGGCGCTGAAAGAGCGTGGAATGCTTCTGCAGAATGCTCCGCATCTCGTCCACGATCTCGAATTCATCGTGCCGAATTACGCGTGGTGGGAGGCGCCATTCTACGGCATCGGGCTGAAAGTGTACGACATGCTTGCGGGCAAGTACGGCTTTGGCCCATCGCACCATCTCTCCCGCGAGCAAGTGCTGGAGCGCATTCCCACGCTTTCGCAGGACGGATTGCGCGGTGGTGTGAAGTATCACGACGGGCAGTTCGACGACGCGCGACTGCTCATCAACCTCGTACAGACCGCCGCCGAGCAAGGCGCGGTCGTGGTGAATTACGCCCGCGTCACGGGACTCGCGAAGGACTCCACTGGCTTTGTCCACGGCCTGATTTTTCGCGACGAGGAAACGGGCGCGAGCCACAGCATCGCGG
>JBBSDS010000286.1:0-6800 GCA_038240495.1 Chthoniobacterales bacterium
AGGCGCTGCACGCGGCGCTGCCGGATTTAGTGCGCCCGCATCTGGATTTGCTCGCCACGATCCTGACGCTCACCGAGTTCAACCGGGAACAAGCGCTGGAGTTCGCGCGCGCCACGCAAGATCGCGGCCGGCTCGTCCATGAATTCGGCGATTTGCGCGGAAATCTGCTCCAGGAAATCGCCGAGCGGCGGGCCGCGGAAGCAGCCCTGCAAGCCGCGCGCAACGAACTCGAGCAGCGCGTCGTGCGACGGACCACGCAACTCGCGCAAGCCAATGCCTCACTCGAGGCCGAGGTGAACGAACGCCGCCGAGTCGATCAGGCGCTGGCCGAGGAGCGCGAGCGCCTCAACACTCTTCTCGAAAACATTCCCGACAGCATTTATTTCAAAGACGAGCAGTGCCGCTTTCTCCAAATCAATCGTGCGCTGGCCCGCCTCTTCGAGCTGCGCGATCCGGTCGAGGCCATCGGCAGGAGCGACGACGATTTCTTTACCGGAAATGAAGCGCGCGAAGCTTACCAAGACGAGTTGCAGGTCATGAGAACCGAGACGCCGCTGATCGGAAAAATCGAAGAGGAAGTATTTCCGAACGGCCGACGCCGCTGGGCTTCGACGACGAAAATGCCCCTGCGTGACGCGCAGCGGCGGATCGTCGGAACGTTTGGGATCACGCGCGACATCTCCGAAATGAAACGCGTCCAGGATGAACTGCGGGCCGCGAATCTGCGGATGGGGGAAATGCTGGCCGATCTCATGCGCACCCACGAGGATTTGAAGCGGGCGCAATTGCAACTGATCCAGGCGGAGAAGATGCAATCGGTCGGGCGGCTCTCCGCCGGCATCGCCCATGAGGTCAAGAATCCGCTGGCGATCATCGAGATGGGAATCGGCTACCTGGCTGATCCGACGAATCGCGACCCTGAGTCGTCCCGTGTGGTCATCGATGAAATGCGCGAGGCCGTGCGCCGCGCCAACGGGGTGATCAGCGGCTTGCTGGACTACTCCTCATCGCAGGAGCTGGACATCCAGGAGGTCGATCTGAACGATGTCGTCGAGCGTTCGCTGCGGCTGATGAAGCACGAGTTCGTGAGCCACGGCGTGGAGATTGCGCGGGACTTTGCCGAGGGGCTTCCGCGCTGCCGCATCGATGCGAATAAAGTGGAGCAAGTCTTCATCAATCTTTTCGTCAATGCCTCCCACGCCATGCCGGATGGCGGATTGGTGACCATCGCGACGGGCGTCCGGTTGCTGCAAGCGGGCGACGTGCAGTGGCATGCCGGCGACCGCTCCGGCAGCCGGCTCCGGGAAGACGAGCGCGTCGTCGAAGTCTCGATCAAAGACACGGGGCCCGGCATTCCCGGGGACCAGCTTGGCAAGATTTTTGATCCCTTTTTCACCACAAAACCAACCGGTAAAGGCATGGGCCTCGGACTGACGGTCGCGAGAAAAATCATCGACCTGCACGGTGGGAGGTTGACACTGACTAACGCCGCGGAAGGCGGCACCATAGCCACGGTGAATTTCAAGCTCACGTAACCCAAAAAAACATGAAAAAGAAAATCCTCGTCATCGATGATGAGGCGGGCTTCACCCGTCTTCTCAAAGTCGTCATGAAACACTTCGAGATTCGGGAGGAAAACGACCCTGCAAAAGCGATTGAGACCGTTAAGCAATTCAAACCGGATCTCATTCTGCTCGACGTCATCATGCCCGTGGTGGACGGCCCGGAACTGGCCGCCAGGATCAAAGCCGATCCGCTGCTCAGTCACATCCCGATCGTCTTTTTGACGGCGATCTTCAAGCCGGGCGATCCGCAACCACCGGATTTTCAGTTTTTGTCCAAGCCGATCAATCCGCAAGAACTCGAACGCTGCATTAACAAATACTTTCCGACTTAGCGGCCTGTCGAAAAGCCTCCCAACTCGAAGTTATTCTGAGCGGAGCGGAGGCGGGAAGGCGGGCGTAGCGCAGTCGAAGAATCCCGTGGAATTGACAAGTGAGGTCTTCGCGAAAGCTGATGGCTGCTTGCATCGGGCACCTTTGGCGACTTACCCGATCCTTCGACTCCCCACCGCGCCGCCTTCGCTCATCGCCCCGCTCCGCTCAGGATGACTGGCCTTGCAGATGTCATCAATTGGCTGTTAGGCGGACGTCTTGAGAATTGCGTCGCCTAGCATCCTCAGCCGTAACCATCCAGTTCATAGGGTTCTGTATTTCAACGCAAAGCCGCAAAGGCGCAGAGCGCGCAGAGATTTTGGATTGCTAGATTTCTGACACCGCACGGTGACCTCAATGATCGAACTCCGCGTCCTCTGCGTCTCTGCGTTAAAAAAACAAAAACCAACTGCTTGGTTACGGCTCCCCGGAGTTACTCCACAAAAAGCAAAGCGCCGGCCATTGCTGACCGGCGCTTGTGGTTGTTGGAAAAAAAGCCGGGGAGGTTTCCCCCTTACAAGGCGGCCCGGTCCGCCGAAAAGCTGACTTCTACCGAAACGACGCTTTCCTCGGCGCGGGCGCCACACCGGGTTTCGGATAATCCGCGGCGGCCTGTCGGTTCGAGGTCGGCACGAGCCGGCCGGCACCCTTGGCGTTGTTGCGCCAGCCGTTCGGGTCGGCGTATTCGTCGCCACTGTGGGCGAGGCCCGTGACCTGATCTTCCAAGCCGGTGCCGTAGCCCTGTTGGATGATCGTGGGCGTGACGAAGACGAGAAGGTTGCGCTTCGTGCGGGAGTTGAGCTTTTCCTGAAACAGGTAGCCGAGAATCGGGATGTCACCGAGGACCGGAACTTTCGTACGCCCCTTCGTAACTTCGTCCTGGAGCAGGCCGCCAATGGCGAGCGTGTCGCCGCTCTTGATCACGACATTCGAATCGAGCGTGCGCTTATCGATCACGGGACTGGTCACCGTCGAACCGCTCAGGATGAAGGTGGCATCGCCGACCTTGTTGCTGATCTCGGGTTGCACCTGCATCGAGATGAAATTGTCTTTGTTGATCGCCGGTGTGACGACCAGCGTGTTGCCGAATTCCTTATCCGTAAAACCGCTGAACTGCGCGGTCGCGGTCTGTTCGTTGAAGTTGAGCTGCGGCACGGGTTGCTGGCGGACGATCTTGATCGTGGCCTTTTGATTATTTGCCGTCACGACGCGCGGATGAGCTAGAAACTCGGCGTCGGCGTCTTCATTGAGCAGACGCAATGTCACCGACATCTGTGGGATGCTGAGGATCGCAAACTGGCCGGCAACCGCATTTGAAATACTCGACAGGCTCGACCCATCGCGGAGGAAATTGCCCGCGGTGCCAAAGAGGTTCGAGCCGGAAGTAAGGGTGTTGACGATCGTGCTGGCCGCACTGCCCGACCCGGTCGTATTGACGCTCCCGGTCCCACCCGTGGTCGTAGTGCCCGCAGTCGTGACGCCCGGGACGACTGCACTGCCGCCGGTGTTGTTGACCGTGCCCGTCGAGGCGGAAGTCGTCCCGCCCGCGGAGGTGATGGATGATCCAGTGCCGCTGTTAAACGTGCTGCCGGAGTTATTCGAGCCGCCGTATCTGAAAGTCTGCGGGGCGCCCGAGCTGCCGAAGACACCGCCCCAATTGATGCCGTAGCTCTGGCGCGGATTGGCCGTGACCTCGACGAGCCGCGCCTCGATCATCACCTGCTGCGTCGGCTTGTCCACGCCCTCGAGGAAGAGCTTGATCTTGTCGAGATTCGAGCGGTTTTCGCGGAAGTAAACCGTGTTGGTCCGCTGGTCGAACTGCGGTGCCACGCCGCTCTGCAACTGGGTCGTAAAAAGGGGCAGGACTTTTTCGGCCGACGCGTAGCTAAAAGTATAGTTGCCGCTTTCCGTTGGTTCCTTGGACTTTTCACCCGCCGTCTTGATGTAGAGAACACCGCCTTTGCCCTGGTCCATGATCAACCCTTTCGATTCGACGATGATCTCAATGGCTTCCATCGGGGACTTATCCTCGACGCGCATGTTGACCGTTCCACCGGCGGTCGCAACGGCATCGCTCACGACAATGTTCAACTTGGCCTGACGGGCGAGGGTTCGCAGCACGAGGTCGATGGGGTCGCCTTGGAAGTCGTTCAGACGGGCGGTATTTGGCGGCAGCGCAGGCGCAGCCGGTGCCCCGGGAGCGGCTCCGGGTGCGATGGGCGGCGGCACGCTGCCGACGGGATCACCCACCGCCGGAGGGACCGACGGCGTGGTAGTGGAAATTTGAATCGGCGGCTCAATGGGCGCGGGCACCGCGGCGAGTCCCGCAGGTGCAGACGGCATCGGAATCGGGGCGGAGATGGGCGCCTGCGCAAAGGCCGAACTCACGGAAAGAGCGGCGAGCACGCAGATAGATGTGGGAAGATTAGCCATGGGTGTGAGCTTTCTGTTACGAGTTTGGTAATCCTCGATAAAGCACGTGGCAGGCCATGAGAGGTCCGAGGTCGAATTTCGAGATTTTTGTCGCAGGCGCGAGAATCCAGACCTCGCAGTTGTGACGAAATGAGAAAACCTCGCCGATCAGTTCACGCACGCACCGCCGCCACCGCTTCGACGAAAGCCACCATTTTCTGCCGATCCTTTTTTCCCGGCGCACTCTCCACTCCGCTGGCGACATCCACGGCGTAAGGTCGCACTGCACGCACGGCAGCCGCGACGTTTGTCGGACGCAAGCCGCCCGCGAGCACGATCTTCAGCGCCGGATGACGCCGGACGCATTCCGCAGCCAATGTCAGATCGATCAGTTTCCCCGTCCCGCCAAACGCACCACCGGCATCCGCATCAAGGAGGACATGCGGCGTGGAAAAGCGATCGGCGGTCGCGATCGAAGTCGCATCGCGCAGGCGCAGCGCTTTGAGAAACGGCCGCCCGAACCGCGCAAACTCCGCGCAGAACTTTTCGTCCTCGTCTCCGTGAAACTGCACAAGGTCGATCGCCGGGTGTTCCGCGATGCGGCGCGCTTCGGCCAGCGGCACATTCACGAGCACGGCCACACGCGTGACAAAGGGCGGCAACGCTTGAATCCATGCCGCTTCCCGGTCGAGATCGACGCGGCGCTTCGAGCCGGAAAATAAATTGAAACCGAGGGCATCGGCGCCCGCACTGATCGCCTCGAGCGCGTCCGCTTCATTCGTCACTCCACAGATTTTCACCCGCACCCGAGCTGCCGGAGCGTTCACGCTTCGCTCGCGCCGGGCTGGCCGCCCGCGCCGGGAAATTGCAGCCTCGGCATCGTCGCGACCAGCTTCACGACACCATTGCTCCACTTCGTCTGGATTTCATGAAAGTAAGCATCTCCATCCTCGATCCGGCACCGGTATTTTGACTCAAGCGAGTCCTTTTCGTACGCGAACACATCGATCGGCGGTCCGACAGAGACGTTTGATTTCACCGTGGCCTCCATCGACAGCATCCCAAAAGTCACCGCGTCCGATAACCCCGTCTCGTAAGTGAAGCCGCGATCCAGGATCGGCTTCCCGTATTTGAATTCACCGATTTGCAAAAAAGGAGAGACGACGCTCGCCTGAAGCGTATTGCCCTGCGGATAGACGTAATGGATCTCGTGCTTCTGCCCCGCGATCTGCCCACCGACGAGGACGTTGATATTGAAGCCGAACCCGGCTGCTTCCAATGCTGCGCGGTCCATGCGATCCACCCCGCGAATTTTCGTCCCGACATAGCGCGCGGTCTCAAACAACGTCCGCTGATTCAAAAGATGCCCGTGGCCCGGCTCGCCTTTCCCGGTCAGCAGATCTTCCTCGATCAATGCATAGACCGATTGGGTCACGGAGAGATTGCCGGAAGTCATGAGGCAGATCACCCGGTCGCCCTTTTCGACATACGTCCGCATCTTTGGCTGAATGGTGATATTGTCCACGCCGGCGCTCGTCCGCGAATCCGAGAGAAACACGATCCCTTCGCGGCAAAGAAGGCTGAGACAGTAAGTCATGGCGCGGAGTGTGACTGGCCGCGGACGATTTGTGAATCGCCATCACGACATCTTCGCGATTCGCCGATCACTCGATCACCCTGCCCTCCACCTGCTTCATCTGCCCGGCAGGCGCGACCATGTGGTACTTCCCGTCACTGCCCTTGAAGAAGGCACTCAGCACCCAGCTCATCAGGCTCACGATGATCGCGCCGAAGAAGGCATTCCAAAATCCCTCCACATGAAAACCGGGCACGAGACTGCCCGCGAACCACAGAACGAAAGCATTCAGGATAAGGATGAAAAAACCGAGCGTCACGATCACGAACGGAAGACTGAGCAAGAGCAGCAGCGGACGAACGAACGCGTTCAGCGCTCCCAAGATGAGCGCCATCGTGAGGAGCGATGCCCAGCCATCCACGCGCATGCCGGTCAGCGAGACGGCCACACCCACGGCGAGAGTCGTGCAAAACCAACGGATCAAAAAAGATTTCATGTTCTGAAAATACGCAAGCGGCGCGGATTTCCAAGCGGCACCCAAAAATGCCCACCCCGCTCCTCTTGAATGCCCGAATCCGTCTGTTAGCATCCGCCGCGTGCGAGCCATTTTCCTGTTGTTGATTTTCGTCCGATTGTTGCAAGGAGCGAGCCTGGCCGCAGATTCGAGCGACGAGGAAAAGAAGCGGCAATTCCTCAAAGCACGCGAGGAAATCAAGACCGTGCCGATGACGCCGTCGCCAGAAACGACGCCGAAACCCAAGCCCCGGCCCGTCCATCCCGCGGCGACGCCAATCCCGGCCACCCCTTCACCCTCGACCCCGAAACCAAAGCCCGAGCCGGAGCCGACTCCGAAGCCGCGGCCCAAACCCGAGCCGGAA
>JBBSDS010000287.1:0-6775 GCA_038240495.1 Chthoniobacterales bacterium
ACTCGCGCAGATGGCCGAGAGTCTCGCGGACATCGCTCACGGCATGGAGCACGTTCGTGCCGATGATGAAGTCGAAAGAGGCGGCGGCGAGATCCTGCTCAGTGCCCATTTTTTCGAGATCGAAAATTTTGCATTCCACTTCCGGGTAGGCGGCCAGCTTTTGCAGCGCGCTCGGGAAGAAGCCCGCGGAGACGTCGGTGAAGGTGTAGGAGTGCAGCCCGCGCTCGAGCAGCGGCAGCACATGCGCGGCCAAGCCAGCGGTGCCGCCACCGATTTCGAGGATGCGCAATCCGCGCCCTTCCGGCAGATGGCGCGCGGCTTCCTGCACCGCGCCGGCGATCGCCGCCAGCCAGTGGCTGGAGTAGAGGCCGTCGCCGTAGAATTGGTCGAGCAACTCTGCACCCGCGCCCGCGAAAAGCACCTGAACGGCATCCTTTTCCCCGCGCAAAATAGGGCCGAGTTCGGCGCAATTTCCGGCGCAGAGCAGACCCTCGGGAAGATGCCCGGGGTGCTTTGAAACAAAGGACCGCAGCTCCGTTTCCGCCGTATCCGCAGACGCCGCAAAGGACGGCGCGGGGCGATAACCCGTGGCGACTTTCGTGAGCAGACCGCGTTTCACCAGCGTGGCCATCAATCGCTCGAAGACCGGCTGCATCGTGGTCGCGATGCGCAGCGAATCGACCGTGAACTTCTGGCCAGCAGTCACACCCATTGCGCGCAAACCGTGGGCGAGTTGGGCGGCGGCGAGGTCGTCGGCGGCAGCGATGGCGCCCTGCAACGTATCGCGACCGCGGATCGCGATGACTTCCTCCAGCGCGTGCGCGGCGGCGGTCTGCAAGTGGGCGAGCGGCAGCGGCGGACGCGGCGCGGGCTGGGAAGAAGACGGCGTGCGCTGCCAGTCCACATGGTAAACCACATCGCGCGTGCCGCCTTGCGCGCCGGCGCGGCGGACGCCAGAGACGCTGATCGCGCGGAAGCCATCCACGAGCACGCAGGGCTGGCCCGCGTCGTCGTAGAGCGCGATGCGGCCTTCGACAAATTCGTCGTTGCTCTGCAGCACACGCGCCTGGACCCGCGTGGACGCGCCCGGCGAGCGGAGAAAGAGGATGCGACCGAAGCGCACGGGCAGCTTGAGCTGCGCGCCGCGCGCCTCGACCGTGGCGCGTCCAGCGGACAGAACGTGCAGCGCGCCATCGAGCAGTACCGGGTGAAGCGGATAATCGGCAGCGCGTTTCGCGCTCGCGTCCGACAGCGCCACGCGCCCGGCGGATTCGCCGTTGGCGGCCGACATTTCGCGGACGGCGCGAAACTCCTCGCCATACTTCAAACCGAGGTCGGCCATGTAGCGGTAGAATGTGTCCACCGCGACCGGCTGCAACGGTGCCGCCTCGACAAAGGTCGTGGAAGTGAACGGCGATTCGGTGCGTTCGCCACGCATCGAACCGACGACGTGCAGCGACCACGCGGTGCCATTTTCAAAGCGGCTCTGGATCGCGAAAGTGCGCTCGCTGGGCTCATAGGAAATCTCGAGATGCACGCCGGAAGCGGGGTCGGGCAGAATGAGCGGTTTGCGGATTTCGAAATCTTCGACGACGAAAGCGCGGCCCTCGAACAACTGCACGCCGGCTTCCAGGACGATGCCCACGAAAGCCGCGGCCGGGAAGATGACGTGGCTGTCCACCTTGTGATCTTTGAGGTACGCCATGTGGCGGCCATCGAGCCGGGCGGTCCACGTCGGCGTGGCGCGTGGCAGGCGAATTTCGAGCAGTCCGCGCCCGCCGGGAGCGAGGCGGCCTTCGCGCCAGTCACTTGCTTCACTCCACCAGCGGCTTTTGTCCCAGGCGTAAGCGGGCAGCGCGAGCAGCCGGTGCGAGGGCGTCATCACCGCAAAATCCAACGGCACGCCGACGCGATGCAGATCCATCGCCGTTTCGAGCAGCGATTCCTGCTCCCGCTCGCGGCGCATCGTGGACAACACGGGTGCCTTGCCACTTTGGCCGGCGAGGCATTCCTGAATCGAGTGCACCAGCGCGGGATGCGCGCCGAGTTCGAGCCACACGTCCACCCCAAATTCCGCGAGGGCGTTGACCGCCGAAGCAAACTGCACCGGCTGCCGCACACCGCGGCCCCAATGAATGGCGCTGCACGTTCCGCCCGGACAACGGTCGCCGGTGACCGTGCTAAAGAATGGGATCGCATCGGGCTGCGGAACGAGGTCGGCGAGCGCTACCTCGAGTTCTTCGGAGGCGGGCTCCATGAGCGCGTGATGGAAGGGATGATCGACGCGGACGAGGCGCGCGAAAACACCCTGCGGCTCCAGTTCGGCGATCATTGCTTCGAGCGAAATCTTTGCGCCGGCCAGGGTCAGCGAGCGTGGGCCGTTGAAGGCCGCGATCGTGACCGTGCGGTCGTGGCGCGCGATCAGGGCGCGCGCTTCTTCTTCGCCGAGGCCCACGGCGAGCATGGTGCCTTCGCCACGCGCGCAGCCATCCATGAAGCGCGCTCGCAGCACGATGATCCGTGCGCCTTCCTCCAGGCTAAATACGCCGGCAACACAGGCCGCGGCGATTTCGCCGACGCTGTGGCCGACGATCGCGGCGGGCTCGATGCCCCAGGATTTCCACAGCTCGGCCAGCGAAACCTGCATCGCAAAAATCGCCGGTTGAGCGATCTCGGTGCGGTGCATCTGCGAGGTCTCCTCGGTGCGGGCGAGTTCTTCGAGCAAAGAGAAGCGCGCCCACGGCTGCATCGCGGCGGCGCAACGCTCGAGGGTGTGGCGGAAGACCGGTTCGTGGCGCATCAGCTCGCGGCCCATGCCCCACCATTGCGGGCCTTGCCCGCTCATCACGAACGCGATGCGCGGGGGCGCTTCGCGGCGCGGAGTGAAGGCGGTGCGAACTTTCGGGCTCTCCGTTTTCACGCCGAAGCCGTCGAGCTCCTGAACGAGTTCGGTCATGGAATTCGTGACGACCGTGAGCCGGTACGGATGGTGATTACGCCGCGCTCCGAGCGAATAAACGAGATCGGGCAGCACCGGGGAGTCGCCATTGGCATAGGAGCGCTCCTCCAGCCATTTCGCGAGTTGCAGTGCGGAGCCGCGGAGCGCTTCTTCCGAACGTGCGGAGAGGACCACGGGCCAGGCGCGTTCGGTGGGTGGTTCGGAATGCTCGTGGTGCGGTCGCGGCGGCGCTTCTTCCAGGATGATGTGCGCGTTCGCTCCGCCAAATCCGAACGAGTTGACGCCCACCATGCGCCGGCCATCCGTCTCCGGGAACGGCTCGAGCGTTGTGTTCACCCGGAGCTTCAATCGTTCGAAGTCGATGTTCGGATTCGGGGTTTCAAAATGGAGGTTGGCGGGAATCTGCCGGTGCTTGAGCACGAGCACCGCCTTGACGAGCCCCGCAACGCCGGCAGCCGTTTCCAAGTGGCCAAGGTTCGTTTTCACCGAACCGATGAGCAACGGGGCGTCCGCCGGTCGATCGCCACACAACGCCTCTGCGAGCGCGTGCGCTTCGATCGGATCGCCCACTGCCGTCCCTGTGCCGTGCGCTTCGACAAATCCGATCTGCGACGGCGCAATGCCCGCATCGATACACGCGTCCGCGACCAGCCGCGCCTGCGCCTCCGGACTCGGAAGCGAGATGCCGTTCGTGTGGCCGTCCTGGTTCAGCGCCGTACCAATAATGACTCCATGGATCGGATCGCCGTCGGCAATCGCCTGCGACAGGCGCTTGAGCAGCACCATGCCCGCGCCTTCACCACGCACAAAACCATTCGCCGAGGCGTCGAACGCCTTGCACTTGCCTTCCGGCGAAAGCATCGACGCTTGGGAAAAGCCGATGAAACCGCCGGGAGTGATCATGACCGTCACGCCACCGGCGAGGGCGGTGTCGCCGCGTCCGGTGCGGATGTGTTCACAAGCGGCATGGACGGCGGTGAGCGCGGAGGAACACGCGGTATCCATGGCGACGCTCGGGCCGCGCAGATTCAGGCAATAGGAAATGCGGTTGGCCGCGATGCTGTGCGCGCTGCCGGTCGGCGAATGCGCCGTGATGCCCGCGGAATCGAACGGTGTGCCCTGGATGACTTGGTAGTCGTTGTGCGAAATACCGACAAACACCCCGACGTCGGTGCCTTTTTCAAAATCGAGCACCATCCCCGCATCTTCGATCGCCTCCCACGCCGTCTCGAGGAGCAGCCGGTGTTGCGGATCGACGTAGGGCGCTTCGCGCGGCGAAATGCCAAAAAACTGCGGATCGAAACGGTCGATGCCGTCCACGAACCCGCCCCGCTTGGCGACGGATTTTCCGGCCAGTCCCGGCTCGGAGTCGTAAAAGCGTTCGATGTTCCAACGATCCGGCGGCACCTCGCTAACGGCCTCACGGCCTTCGACAAGGAGTTTCCACAGGGCGTCCGGATGATCGATTCCGCCAGGAAATCGGCACCCGATTCCGATGATTGCGATGCTGTCTTTGGGCATGGTAATTTTGCGGGCGCAAGCCGCGCGGGTGCTGATAGACAAGCAAGTGGGGTGCGTCAAGTCGTGGGTCAACATTATCGAATTCCGTAAGTCCCTGATCCGACACTAAGAAACCGGTCGCCAGACGCGCTTGATCCGAAGTAGATGAAGCCAACATGTGCGGCATCGCCGGTCTTATTGATCTCACCCAGCAACGAACGGTGCCCGAGGAAATCGTGCGGAGGATGGCTCGTGCCATCGTGCGCCGCGGTCCCGACGAAGAAGGCTTCCATTTTCGACCGGGCCTGGCGCTCGCGGCGCGCCGCCTGAGTATTGTAGGCCTCGCCGACGGCCAGCAACCGGTGACCAATGAAGATGGAAACATCACGGTCGTCTTCAACGGCGAGCTTTTCGACCACCTCGAGAAACGCGCGGAACTCGAGGCGCGCGGGCATCGGCTGGTCAAGCATTGCGACACCGAAATCATCCCCCACCTTTGGGAGGAACATGAGCGCGGGATGTGGGAGCGCCTGCGCGGGCAGTTTGCCATCGCGCTGTGGGATGAACGCGGACGCCGCCTGCTGCTCGGGCGCGACCGCTTCGGGATCTGCCCGCTTTACTGGACGCGGCAGGGCGACTGGCTGCTCTTTGCGTCGGAGATCAAGGCGCTGCTCGCTTCCGGCATGGTGCCAGCACGGCCCGACCGGCGGGGCATCGACCACATCTTCACCTTCTCCGGTTTGCCCGGGCCGATCACCTGCTTCGAAGGCGTGCAATTGCTGCGCCCCGGACGCTATCTCGAAATCACGCCGGGCAGCGAACGCGGCCAGAGTCCCGAAATCACAGAGCGCACCTACTGGGAGATGGATTTTCCAGACATGGGCGACGAAGAACGTGGCGACGACCAGCGCCGGCTGGTCGATGAATTCGAGAAAGTCATGCTGCGGGCCGTGGACATCCGGCTGAAAGCGGACGTGCCGGTCGGCTCTTACCTCTCCGGCGGCGTGGATTCCAGTATGATCGCGGCGCTGGCCTGTCATTTGAAAGGCGAGGCGATCAACACCTACACGATCCAGGTGGACTCGCCCGAACTGGATGAACTCGACGCCGCCCAGCTCGTCGCGCGCCACATCAAGACCAAGCCGCCGATCGTCCAGGTGTTCCGCGCCCAGGATGCGGTGGACACTTATCCGGAACTCATCCGGGCCGCCGAGGCGCCGGTGATCGATACCTCGAGTGCGGCCCTGCTTCAGTTGGCGCGGCGCGTTCACGAGTGCGGTCAAAAGGTTGTGCTCACCGGCGAGGGAGCGGACGAGTGGTTGGTCGGCTATCCGTGGTACAAGGTCACCAAGTTGCTCGACTATCTCGACATCGGACCGGGCCTGCGTCTCGGTGAGATGGCCCGCCGCGCCTACTTGCGGCTGAACAACGTGCCGCAATATTCCCACGAGTTCCGACGCGGCATCGAAGATGTGCTCGGCGGGCCGAATACGTGGATCGATTGCTACGGCCTGCTCAGCATCTCGAAGCTGCGTCTTTACTCCGAGGCGATGCACGAAGTGACCAATCGCTCGAATCCGTGGCACGAGCTGCGGATGCCGCTGGAGCGTGCCCGACGGTGGCATCCGCTAAACCGCGGCATCTGGGTCGCGGGCCGCGTCCTGCTTGCGGGGATGCTCCTTCAAGCAAAGGGCGACCGCGTCGCCATGCACTCCTCGGTGGAAGTGCGCTATCCGTTTTTGGATGAAGACGTGTTCGCCTTCCTCGCCCGGCTGGATACGAAGTGGAAGTTGCGCGGTTTCCGCGACAAGCATTTGCTGCGGCTGCTTGCGGAGCGCTGGCTGCCGCCGTCGATTTACCGACGGAGCAAAATGATCTTCCGCGCGCCGCTGGATAGCTTCCACATGAACCCGGAGCCGCCGTTCGTCGGACAGCTTCTCAGCGAAGAATCGCTGAAACGCACGGGCTATTTCGACGTGGCGGCGGTGCGGCACTGGCGGCGCGCCTTTCGCCAGATGCGGGTGGGCTCGCTCCCGCGGCTCTCCATCGAGGCCGGTCTCGCCGCTGCCGTGGCGACGCAGCTCTGGCACCACATCTATATCGACGGGAAACTCTGTGACCTACCTCACCAGGTCAGTTGCGCGCCCGTCGAATCGCTCGGTCGATAACGTCGTTGATCCTCACCATCCTGACCGAACCCTCCGCCCAGCGCATCAGTGCATTTGCTGGAGGATTTCGCGTCCTTGCCGCTTCGTTTCTGGGTCGTCCTTTTCCGTTTCCGGCATGGCGAGTCCTTTGGTGATGAACTTTCGCGCC
>JBBSDS010000288.1:0-6660 GCA_038240495.1 Chthoniobacterales bacterium
GCATCGTCACGACCTACCATAATCAGCGCTCTGCACCGAACCCGACGAGCACGTTTGATTTTACACCCCCCGCTGAGGCGCACATCTCGCAGCCGCTTGGAAAATAGTTGTTTTGATTGCCGTCGAAGCCGAAGCGCAAAATTCCGATTTACAACCCTCCCGGCATCCCTAGTTTTTTCCGCCCCTTCCCAAAGTGCCTCATGGTGTAACGGTAGCACAAACGACTCTGAATCGTTTTGTCTAGGTTCAAATCCTAGTGAGGCAGCCATTTATCGGACGGGTCAATTACTCTGGAATGCTGATGAATACAGGGATTAAAGGCGATACCATTGTTCACCATGTTTAGCCATAATGCCCCAAAATAGGCTCTTTTTTTTTGGCACTGAACGCCGTTCGTTCGCCAATTTCGCAAACTACCGAACCCGAGCCCCGACGCCTCAACTCCCGTCGTCAAGCGGCGCGCGTTCCCCGGCATTTGGGGTAAGCGGTGCATCCCCAAAACTTCGCCCCGCGGTTCTCGCCTCTTCGCGCCGTCCGCTTCGTCATCGGGCGACGGCATTCCGGGCAACACGGCGCATCGTCGAGAGGCAGGCTGTCTCGCGTCGCGCTCGCCGCCGCAGGTTTTCTGCGGAAGAATCGGACGATGGCTACGGCCAGCTTTTCAAGTCCGAAACGGAATAGCGTTCCGACGATCATTGCGACCAACGCCAGCGGGAGGAATTGGGTCCAGACGCGATGTTGAATTTGTTCAACGAAAGAATCAAGCGGAGCGGCCATGCCAGAACAAAAGCACGTAGCCTGCCGTCGCTTTCCGCGCGCTGGTAAAATCGCGTGAATTCTTGCCGTCCGCTCCCATCAGTCCCGGAAGGCGTCAAACGCCGTCTGGCGGGCGCTATGGCTTACGGTGCCTCACTCGGGTTCGTTCTTTTTTGCGACCGCCTCAGCCTTTCGCAAAAGGATTTTTTCTCGAACCACCGGCTCCGCGTTTGGAGATGGTCGTGCCGTGCGACGGTTTTTTGAGGGCGCCCGCCGCATGGCAACGACCGCGCCTCTAACTCCGACAAACTCCTAACGCGGAATTACCACCTTGACTCCAAGCACAAGGCGTCTGCGGCCTCCCGATTGTCTTGCGATCTTCCTCGAATCCTGCGGAATCGAAATTCTCGCTCTCCACACGATTGCAAGATACAAGGGCGACTACCCACCTATCCCATGAATCTTAATGTCTCCCTCAGTAGCCTGATAGTTGCCACTACGCTTCTCCTAACTCACGTCGCTCATGCTGCGGATTTGCCGCCCTTTCCCGGTGTCGGGGTCTGGGGCCAGTCCGAGCCGAACATTAGCGCGGAAGTAAACCGAGTGTTTATGATTTCACTAACTCGCGATGGTGACAGTAGAGACCGTTGGAACATCCAGTTGACGAGAGTTTTCCGCGATAAGGGAATTGGCGACGGACCCAAAACCTGTCGAGTAACCAACTACGGTCCTTACAAAGCGGTAATCACGGACCGCGAGATTTCGATCCGGTACCCCGTTCACGCTCCGACACGCATCACCTACGCGCGGAAGGAGGACGGAACAATCGCCTTCCTGAAGGGACGGTTTTTAGAATACGACGTTGCTCCCGCGCCAGAAATGGCGTGGTGGTTCCGGCGTTGGACACCTGAAGCAATGGAGATGTGGAGATTCGCCATTCATACACCTCCATTGGACGTGTCTTCGCGATGATCGGAGCCAATCTTTCGCCGCATCTCGCGAAATCCATTGCCTTCATTCTTTTGCTGTTTGCCAGTTCGTTGTTCGCAGCGAACTGCCGGGCGGCAGACGAGGGGAAAACCCTGGAGATTGCGCGCGCGGACGAAACGGCTGCCGCCGGGATTTCGCGCGATTGACTTTGGGGGGCGGAAGGCCCGACATTCCCCGCCTGCCCAAGTTACATGCTCGGTTTTTTTGAAAGACAGCGTCTGGTCCGAAAAGGACTCGCATCCTCGAAACAGCGTCGTCGCCGCACGGAAAGCGAGATCGTGCAGACGCTCGAGCAGGGCGTCGGGGCAAAAATCGCGATTTTTCTCGGCTTCGTCATTGGTCTGGCGGTGCTGATCTATTCGGACCCGCGGTCGCAGCCGATGGAGAAGGTCTTGATCGCTGTGCTGATCTTTTTCACCGCGCTCGCCCAGCTCTGGATTAACCATCCCAAGACCTTCGAGAAGAACTCGCGGATTCTGCTGATGTTCGGCGTTTTTTTGGTCCATCTCGCCGTGGTGAAGTTGATCTTGGCGACCGCGGACAACTTAAAAGGCGGAGCGGTGGTGGCGGGTGCGCTCAGTGCTCTGGAGCGTCAGCAGCTTTGGAAACTGGCGGTTCCGTATGCCTTTGCGCCTCTCGTATTCTCGGTCTTGCTGGGAAAAAACCACGGCATTTACGCGGCGATATTTGTCAGCCTTTGGGGGGCGCTCGTGTATCGCGGCGGTTTGTCGGGAGGCGTTGCGGCTTATGGCGGGATCGATCCGATTTTCATCGTCATGAGCCTGATCAGCGGCTTCGTCGCTGTCTTTGTCACCCTGCAGGTCCGGCGCCGCAGCCGCCTCGTCCGCGCCGGATTCCTCGTCGGGCTGGCGACTTGGATGATGGCCCTCATTTTCGGCATGATCGGTCCGATCATCTGGGAATCCTTTGGCGGAACGCATTGGCGGATCATCGGGTTGCAAAGCCTCGTCGCCATTGGCAGCGGGATTCTGACGGCCTTTATGGTCAGCGGCGCGCTGCCTTTGTTTGAGAGCGTCTTCGGGATCACGACCGATATTTCCTGGCTGGAATTGTCGGACCTGAATCACCCGCTGCTCAAGCGCATGACGATCGAAGCGCCGGGCACCTACCATCACAGCCTCGTCGTCGCCAACCTCTCCGAAGCCGCGGCCGAAGCGATCGGTGCGAATGCGACGATGTGCCGGGTCGGTTCCTATTTTCACGATATCGGCAAGCTCGTGAAGCCCGAGTACTTCACCGAAAATATGCGGCGCGACCGGAACCCGCACGACGAACTCGCGCCGACGATGAGCGCGCTCATCATCATCGCCCACGTCAAGGAAGGCGTGGACCTCGCGCTCAAGCATGGGCTGAATCAAGAGATCATCGACGTCATCCAGCAGCACCACGGCACTTCGCTCGTCTTCTTTTTTTACAAGCGCGCCCAGCAGCAGCAGGAGGACGCTCGCGCCGGCGGGAAGATCATGAACATCCGCGAAGAGGATATTCCCGAAGTGCGCGAGGAGAGCTTTCGCTACAGCGGTCCGCGCGCGCAGACGAGGGAGTGCGCGATCGTCAGCCTCGCCGACTCCATCGAGAGCGCGTCGCGCAGCCTGGAACGCGTCACGCCGCAAAAAATCGACCAGCTCATCTCCGACATCATCGAGAAGCGCCTGCTCGATGGGCAGCTCAAGGAATGCGACCTGACGATGCGCGAACTCGAGGCGGTCGCGGAAAGCTTCAAGCACACGCTCCAGAGTATGATGCACAGCCGCGTCGCCTACCCGACGGAGCGCACGGAAAAGCGCGACACGCCCGCGCCGGCCTCGCGCGTCACCGTGCCGCCGGTTTCGGCTGCTTGAAGATCAGCGTCCACAACCGCCAGCGCAAAATCCGCGTTCGGCTCCCGTGGCTTCGGCGCCTCGCCACGGCAGCACTGCCCATCTGCGCCCGCCATTCCGCCGACGGTCGCTTTGCCCTGCATTCTCTCGAAGATGTGGAAGTCGTCATCGTCTCGGATCGCGTCATCGCCGGCGTGCATGAGCGCTTCATGAACATTCCCGGGCCGACGGACGTGATCACTTTCGAGCACGGTGAAATCGTGATGAGCGCGGAAACCGCGGCGGCCTATGCCAATCGCTATCAAGTGAGCATCGAGATGGAACTGGCCCTTTACACCGTGCATGGGCTGCTCCATCTAAATGGCTACGAGGACGCCTCCGCGCACGACGCGGCAAGAATGCGAAAAATCCAGAAGCGCATCCTGCAAGCTTGCCTCGCCCAGTTGCCGCCCGCTTAAATCCTCACCATCATGTCCCCCCTTCACACTCGTCATTGTTTCAAGCCCGTCGCCTTTCTCCTCCTAGCCGGGCTCGCGCCGATTGCAGACCTCAACGCGCAGCAGCAGGATGCGGCCGCCGTGGACATCAAACAGATGATCCAGGCTCTGCGCACCATCCGCGAGCAGCAGACCGCGCAAATCAAAACCCAGAAACAAAACGCTTTGCAGCAAGTCAACGCCGTGGCCAACAGCGCGGAGCGCGCCCTCCAGTTCTGGGAAGAAGCCATCCGGGCGACGCAATTTGATGGCATGGCCAAGGAAAATGCGCAGTTCCGCGCGTGGAAAGAAAGCGAAGGGGAAGCGCTCAAGGAGCGTCTGGTCGCCAACGCCTTGCACCTGCACCTCACCTGGCTCTCGCTCACCCTGCAACGCTCCGCGGGCGTGACCGTCAAAGATCTCCTGCCGTCCGTGATCAACTACACCAAGGAACTCGCCGTGGACCAGGCCGCCATCGAAGCCATCGCGGACAACATGAAGGCCCAGAAAGAAGCTGCCGCCATCGCCCCATCTGGCGCCCGCCGTCCGGCGCAACCTCAGAAAAAAGTCTCCGAAGGCGAGATCAAAAAAGCCCACGACGCCATCCTCAAGCACAGCCTTGGATCGAGCCCCGTGGTCAAATGGTTGTCCCTCAGCGACGTCGTCGCCGTGCCGAAATGGGAGAACAATCCGAACGACTTCGACGGCATCTACGACAAAATCATCCTTCCCGAATTGCGCGCCCAAAAAGACCCCCGCGCGGTGGACTACTGGGACTTGCGAATCAAGAGAGAGGCCGATGTGGCGTCGCGGACCAAGCTCCAGTTTGAGATGGACAAGTTTAACGCCCAACGGTGGCCAGTCCTGATGTGGAATCGCGCCCAGGAACTCGCCCTGCTCGGCTTCAAAAATCGCGCCGCGAGCGATATGTTCAACCTCATCAAAAAATATCCCACGCATCCCGATGCCAACGACTGGATGGGCAAGCTCGAAGAGGTTCTCATGCCTCCTCCTCCGCCCCCGGCACCCACGCCGGATTCGCCGGGCGCAGCCGCCCCACCCGCCGGTGCTCCACCCGCCGCCGCACCGGCGCAATAGTTTTCCGTGGGACAGACCGTCGTCGAGCAGGAGACCAAGACCAGCGACGCCGTCGATGTGCCGTGGAATGTCGTGGTTCACAACGACCCGGTAAATCTCATGACCTACGTTGCCCGCGTATTTCAAAAAGTGTTTGGTTATTCCCGCGAGCGCGCCGAGAAACACATGCTCGAAGTCCATCAGAAAGGACGGTCCATCGTCTGGTCCGGCGTGCGCGAGCGGGCCGAAGCCTACGTCGAGCAATTGCACGGATACCTCCTGCTCGCGACGATCGAAAAGACCCGGTGAGCCGTGCAGATTTCACGTCTCGATGCAAAGACTGTGCTGGTCTCGCAGCTCGATCAGATGCTGGCGGAATTGCTGCGACGCGTCGTTCGGAGCGCCGATCCTTCGGGCAGTGAAGCGGCGCGCAACCGGCTCTTCAGCGCGCCGACGGACGACGCCGGGGAGGCCGAATTCGCCGCGGATTGGCGGAGCTACGTCGAGCCGGACTTGCAGCAACTCTTTCAATCCTCGCTGGAAGTCATTGAAGGCGACGTCAAGGCACTTCGCCTGAATCGCAAGGCCGGGGAAGCGACGCTGGCCATTCCCGTCAGCCATCTCGAAAGCTGGATTCACGGCCTGAACCAGGCCCGCCTCGCCCTGGCCGCCCGCCACGATTTCGGCGAAAAGGACATGGACCGGGTCGTGCCGATGATTGGGGACGAACGCTCTTTCGCTCTGCTTCAGGTTCGATTTTACGGGATTCTGCAGGAGCTCCTCCTGCGCGAATTGGAAAGCGACTGAAGCAGTTTTTTCTCCCCGCCGTCGTTCCCATCGGGCAAGTTTCTGCCGCCATGAAATCCCACTTTCTTTCCGCCTTGCTCGCGCTCCTCAGCGCGGCGCCTTTGTTCGCCAACGATGCCCCCGTCAATGAATTGGGCGAAGACGAAAAGGCCGCCGGATGGAAACTGCTTTTCGACGGCGAAGACTCCAGCCCGTGGTGGCGCGGCTACAAAAAAGACGGACTTCCCGAGGGCTGGAAAGTCGAGAACGGCACCCTCGTCCGTCGAGCCAAGGGCGGCGACATCATCACGCGCGATCAATTCGAGAGCTTCGAGTTTGCGATCGATTGGAAAATCAGTCCGGGCGGCAATTCCGAGGTCATGTTCAAGGTCAAGGAAACCGCCGGCCCACCGTGGTTCACCGGTCCGGAGGCACAGATTCAGGACAACGTCCTCGGCCACGATCCGCAAAAGGCGGGATGGCTCTACCAGATGTACGCCGCGGAAATGGACACGACCAAACCCGTCGGCGAGTGGAACCATTTCGTCCTCCTCTGCGAAAAGACGGCCGCCGGCACCTACCATTGCGTGCACTGGATGAACGGCGTCCAATACGTGGAATACGAGATCGGTTCAACCGACTGGAACGAACGTCTCGCGAAGTCGAAGTTTGCCGAGAAGCCGGGCTTCGCGAAAGCGGACGCCGGACATATCTGCCTCCAGGATCACGGCAAC
>JBBSDS010000289.1:0-6656 GCA_038240495.1 Chthoniobacterales bacterium
GTGCTGTCTTCGGCGGCTCGCCGAAGATACCGATGAAATACGTCCGCTGAAAATAACGTCCGCACAATCTTTGCGGCGGGCCGCCGCAAAGCGCACGCGGGCCGCGTGCTCCACCCGGAAGAAGACTGCCGCTGTGCGCTATGGTTTCGCTTTTCCGAGCTGCGTGAGATAGGCGAAGAGGTCACGCAGGTCTTCGGGCGAGAGATTGTCGGTGAGGCCGGCGGGCATGAGCGAACCGATGAGTTCCCGCTTCGCCACGTCGGCTTGCGCGACGGTGTGCTCTGCGCCCGCCGGGTCGCGCACGACGAGTTCGGCGTCGTTACCGGCGACGATGATGCCGATCAGCTCCTCGCCCTTTTTCGTCGTCAAGCGCACTGTCTCAAAGCCCTCCTTCACCTCGCGCTGCGGCTCGAGCACGGTGCCGATGATGAAGTCGAGCGGCTGCGCGCTGCCGATGGCGTCGAGTGCGGGGCCGATCTTGCCGCCTTGATCGCCGACGCGATGGCAGGTGATGCAGGCGAGTTCGGCGCGATGAAAAACTTCGTAGCCGTGTCGGGCGTCGCCCTTCGTCAAGACCTCGGCGGCGATGGTGCCGAGCACATAGGGCGAGGCGCGCACGCGACCGTAGATCGGGACGATGGGCGTGCCCGTCTGTTGCGCGACTTTCTTGGCGGGAGCAGGTTTTGGCGCTGGTTTGTCGAGGGTCTTCACGAGCTCAAGCCACTCGGGTTTCCAACCCGGCGCGCCTTTCGCGACGACCGGTGTCCATTGTGGCTTGAGCACCGTCGTGGCGGCGACGAGCGCGGTGTCGATGAATCGGTCACGCGGCTGCCCGGCGGCGCTCAGGACCACGACCATCGACTCGGCGCGCGGGATGTTTCCAGCGGCGACGATCGCGGCGAGGCGGACGCGAGGATCGGCGTCGAAGGCAAATTCAGCGAGGTGTTCGAGTGGATCGAAATCGAGCGGCAACTGCTCGGCCCAGCGGGCGAGCGTCGCGGCAGCGTAGGCGCGAGCTTCCGGTGACTTCGCCGCGAGGACGCGTTTGAGCAAGGGTACCTCGGCAACTTCATGCGCTTCAAAAACGCCGAGTGCCTGCGTGAGCGCGAAGTCGATGTCCGGGGCATTCGGGTCGAGCCGCTCGCACCAAGTGCGCAGTTCTTTTGTGACCGCGGCTGTATCGCCGCCGAAGAGTGTGCGCTTGGCCTGTTCGCGCGGATATCGATCCGGAGAGCGGAGCAGTTCGAAAATGGCGGTGAAATCTTTTCCGTTTACGAGCGCGGGTGCCAGTGTGAGGAGCGGCCGGCCTTTGTAGGTGACGCGCCAGATGCGGCCGTGCTGCTTGTCGCGGTCGGGATGGCGGAAGCTCGCCTGGTAGTGGCCGATGATCGGGTTGTACCAGTCGCAAATGTAAAGCGCGCCGTCGGGGCCGAGCTTCACGTCCACGGGGCGGAAGCTGCCATGCGCGCTTTGCACGAGCGGCGGCAGCGTCGGGTGATCGACGGCTTTCACGCCCGAGCCGTCTTGCTCGATGGCGAGCGTCCACACGGCGTTGTTGATGTATCCGCCGGTCACGAGCGCGCCCTGCCATTCGTCGGGAAAGTGCGCGCTTTCGATGATCTCCGGGTTGCTCGTTTTGCGCCCGCGCCCGGTCGCCCAGATGGTCTCGCGGCGTCCGCCTTGATAGCCGCGGATCATTTCGGGCGTGGGGTAATACATGTTGCCGCTGTTGCCGGCGGAAATGAGCGGCACGCCCCATTTCGTGAAGGTCCATCCCCACGGATTCTGTGGATCGGCGGCACCGCCGAAAAAGGCATCGAGCCGCTGCTCGCGCGGGCGGTAGCGCCACAGCCCGGCTTCATCGAGTGCGGTGATGCCGTAGGGCGTCTCGATGCGGGCATGCGCGTGCAGCCCCTGGCAAAACATCAGCTCGCCGCCGGGTGACCAGCGGAACGAATTGATGTTTTGGTGATTGTCGCCCGTGCCGAAGCCGCGCAGCACGACCTCGCGTTTGTCCGCGACGCCGTCGCCATCGGTGTCGGTGAGGAGCCAGAGCTTGGGTCCCTCGCCGACGTAGCAGGCGGAGGGTCGAACCGCAGAGGGTGCAGAGTTGTTGGAGAGATTCGCAGAGGGCTTTTGGTCCGTCTTTCCTCTGCGTGCCTCTGCGTTATTCGCGCCCTCTGCGGTGAAATGAGTGGGCGCGATTTCCAGTCCAGTCGGAATCATCAGCCCGTCGGCGAAGACCGTCACTTTGTCGGCATAGCCGCCGCGCTTGGTGTCCTCGAGAATCCACACTTTGTCATTTGGCACTTCGCCGGGCTTGAGTTGCGGGTAGGTCGTGCTGCCGATGACCCAGAGCCGTCCGCGTTCGTCCCAGCGCATCTGGATGGGTTTCATCACGCCGTCGCGTTCGGAAGCGAAAAGATTGATCTCGAAGCCCGGCGGGAGTTTGAAGGAGGCGAGTTCGGCATCGGGTGAGTCGCGCTCGGGTTCGGCGGCGAGAGCGAGCGTTGCCGTTCCGCAGAGTGCCATGAGGAATAGGAGCGGCCACACGCGGCGGAACATGGGTGGAGCAGGCGGCTCGCCTGCCGTTTTCGGCGGCCCGCCGAAAACACTTCTGAGCGTGCGGTGGTGCGAGAAGAGCCGCTTCGGGCCGGCGCGAAGTCTTTGGGAGTGTGGTTGAACCTCCATTCCCCGTGCTGACAATGCACTCGGCGAGCCGCCGAGCGCGGCACGCGAGCCGCGTGCTCCACCCGGAGCTTTTCGCATCGGTTTCATTTCCAAATTCGGCGGATTCATGGCTGGGCGAGCTTGGCGGCTAGCGCGTCGATTTCTTTTTCCTTGGCTTCGATGAGGGGGAGGAATTGTTCGCGCTCGGGCGGGAACCAGCGGATGGACGGATCGCGCCAATCGCGACTGCTCGGCTGATTGATGCGGTCGCCGGCGAGGAAGGCCCAGTTCTGCGGCCGCCAGTAGTCGAACCAGAGTTTGTTCTTGGCGATGATGAGCTGGCGAAGGGTTTCTTCCGCCGGGTCCTCCAGCGCGCCACCTTTGGCCGGCAGCTTCACCAGCCGTGGCGCGCGGACTTCTGTGTTTGGGCCGGGGACGCCGTGGAAAATGAATTGCGTCAGGAGATCGCTGGCGATGTAACCCGCTAAGCGGGTATGCCCGATCGCAGAGAGGTGGAGGCCATCTCGTAGCGGAGGCGGCACCGCCGCGTTGAAGGAAAATCGGCCGCCGATGAAAACAGTTCGATCGCCGAGCCGTCCGATTTTCATCTCAAGATCTTCGAGGCCGAGGTCCGCGGTGCGATCAGCGGGACGGCCAGCGGGCGTGAGGACAATTACCCGCCTTTTTTTCCCGGCTCCAACGCGTTCGACGAGTTTTCGGTAGGCGTCGAGGAAGTCGTCTTCCGCTTTCTGCGCCTCAGGGCTGAGCGGCTTTCTAACGCCCGGGTGAGGCGCGCTTCCCAAGCGTAGTTGATTCGCGGGAGGATGGGACGAAGCGAAAGCGGCGAGGGCCATGCTTTCCATCTGGCCAAACTGCGCGATGACGACGGTGGCGCCGACCTTGTCGAGCTGCTCCTCCCATGTCGGGAAGTTCAGGTCGCGGCGCTGCTCGAAGACGGTGTCGCCTTCCCACGCGAGGTTGCGAAAGCGCAGGTGGTAGTCGGGCAGCGCGCGGACGAGGAGCAGCTCGAGGTAGCCGTATTCGCTGGCCACGACCATGTCCTCGCCGCCGACGAGCGCGATGACGTCGTTCTTTTTGAAAAATGGCTCCGCGGCTTGGAGCGAAGCACAGCAGATGGCTGCGAGCAGGCAGACGAGGGGGAAGCGCATGACCGATGTTTTATCGCCGGGGACAATCCGCGAGGCGAGGAAAACGTAAGCGCGGCTTCCAAGCCGCGCGGGTGCAGGTGGTGGGCGGGAGGTGGGAACGCCGTCATCCTGAGCTCGCCGAAGGACCTCCAATCATTTCCGGACTTCACCGATTCGGCACAGTCGGGCGGCTGGCTGCTCGTGCGACGCGGCAGATGGTCGGAAATAGCGAGAGATCCTTCGGCAAGCTCAGGATGACCGCAGGAGGCGCTTCGCGCGGGGCGCGGAAGCTTACGCCTTCTTGTAAGCCTCGATCTTGACGATCTCCGCGACGCGATCGCCGTGTTCGGTGGGGACCGAGACTTGCTCGCTGACTTTATGGCCGATGAGCGCCTGGGCGAGGGCGGATTGGTAGCTGACGATGCCTTTGTCGGGATCGCCGTCCCACGCGCCGAGGATCGTATAGACATCGAGGTGGCCGTCGGTCGGCTCCTTGAGCGTGACGATGGTGCCGATGGAGACGGTGTTGGTGTCGGCGTTGGCAAAATCGGTGCCGCGGGCGAGCCCGAGATCGCGTTCGGTCTCCGCGCGGCGGCGTCCGAGGACGCGTTGCATTTCCTTGGCGGCTTTGAACTCGAAGTTTTCGCGCAGATCGCCGTGTTCGCGGGCGATGCTGATTTCCCGGATGTTCTCGGGAATCTTCTTGTTCACGAGTTCGTCGAACTCATGTTTCCGCTTTTCGAGGCTCTCCCACGAGACGACGAGCGTCTCCTGCTTGGTGTCGCTGTCGCCCGAGACAAGCGCCTGCATTTCGGGGTAAATGCGAATGATGCGACCGAGCAGCGAGCGCTTGTTCAGCTCCTCGAAGACGGGCGTGCGCATGAACTTTTGCATGGCGTCGCGGAGTTCTTCGTTTGTGGCCGTGGCGATGAGGTCGGGCAGGAGTTCCTTGTCGTTGAGCAGCAGATCGTGGAGGCGGCGGTCGCGTTTTGTTTCGTCGAACTGATCGCGTTCGAGCGCGCCGATGACGGCGCTGAGGAGGCGCGGGTTCATGAGGTTGGCGAAGACGCCGTCGCGTTCTTTGCACAGCCAGATGAGAGCCTCGGACGAGATCGAATGCTCGCGGACGGCGCGGTCGAGGCCGTTGAGCAAGGCATCGAGCTGGCCCTTTTCTTCGAGCAGGCGCGCGGCTTCGGCGACGACGCGGGTGCTGCCGCGGATGATGAGCTGGAGCGCCTTGGCGGGCCATTGCTCGCCAAATGCCGCGGGAATTTCGGCGAGCGTCCGCTTGTGTTTGGACGCGGGCAGGTCGGCGATGAGATCCGGGAGCCGGCGTTCTTCATCGCGGAGAAATTGGGCGACGGTGGGCGCGTCTTCTTTCTTTTGGAGTGCCGGTGTTTTCTCGATGATTTCGTCGCGATCGAGAAGAAATTCGAGAGCCTGCGCGGTGTTCAGCCGCTGGTTCTTGCGCGCCTGTTCTTCGGCGGTGGCGATAATGGGAGCGAGTTGCGCCGCGGGGCTCTCGAACTCGCCGAGGTTCTTGAGAATTTGATCAATCGCGGCGAGCTGGTCCTTGAGCTGGCGGGCGTTGGTGAAGGCTTCGAGATATTGCTCGGCGTGCGAAACGGGTGCGTCGCGCAGCTCGAAAGGCTCGGTCTTTTTCGACGGCACAGCGAAGTGCCCGTCTTTCTTCAGCGCCTTCTTCGTCGGTTCCCACCATTTCTTAAACTCAGATTCGCTGAAGACATCCGGCACGAGGGTCTGCGTGATCTGATCCTGTGAGGCTTTGCCGCCGAAGCTGTTGAGCACCGTCCGCACGAGTTCGACCGGGTCCGCTTTGGCCCGAGCTTTGACGGCGGCGAGGTCGCTCGCTTTTTGCGCGAGGATATGCTCGGCGTTGATGGCCTGAAGCGACTCCGCGGCGTATTGGAGCTGCATCGTGTGGCCCTTTTTCGTCTTGAAGTGGATGGTCATCTGACTGACCAGAAAATTGACCGCATCGACCTGGCCAAAGCCCCAGCTTTTATGCACGACGTAGGAGCCCGGTTGAAGCAGTTCGAGGGTCTGGCCGGCTGCGGGAGTCAGTTTGCCCGCGTCAACGGCCTTTTGGATTTCTGGGTGCATGGGGGGTCGAAAATAGGAAGGGGTACCGGGATGTCCAAGACATATTTGGAGAGAAAGCGGGTGTTTTCGTGGCATGCCACTTGCACACTCAAAGTGAAAAATGTCCTGCCTCTCAACCCGCCCGTTGGGTGTGAGTTCAAGCAAGCCAAATTGATCGCATGATTTCCGAGCTCGAAACACCGCCGCACTCTCCGCCGTTGGAGATGGAGGCGAGCTTTCATTTACTTTTCTATCAGCATCCACTGCCGATGTGGGTCGTTGATGCCAAGACGCTCGAATTTCTCGTGGTCAACAACGCTGCGGTTCGCAAATACGGGTACTCGCGCGAAGAATTCATGGCGATGACGATGGACCAAATCGCCACGCCGGAACAAGAGTCCGCGGAGGAAAGCGATGCGGCTGACTCGGCTCGCAATTCGTGGAGTGATGGAGCCAGCGCGTCGTGGAGGCATAAGCGGAAAGATGGCACGACGCTCCACGTCGAAAGCACATGGCATGAAATTCCGTTCAGCGGACGCGAAGCTGTGCTCGTCCACACGCTCGACCGCACGGAGCAGCGTGTCGCCAATGAGCGCAGCCGGGAGCAGGCGAATCTGCTCAACCTCGCCTCCGACGCGATCATCGTCCGCGATCTCGATTTGCGCGTGCTCTTTTGGAATCAAGGCGCCGAGCGGCTCTACGGCTGGAACTCCGAAGAGGCGGTCGGTGCAAGGA
>JBBSDS010000290.1:0-6625 GCA_038240495.1 Chthoniobacterales bacterium
CATTTGATGAGCCGATTGAGATGCTCGACAGCCAGTATTTCATCTACCCGTTTTTCCGCGTGCGGCGGACACCCGGCGTGGAAACGGAGGCGTTGCATTCGCTGGCGCAGGCTTTTTTGGAAATCGACGATCCCGCGATCAGCAAGCACCTCGTGCATCTTGAGATCTTCAGTTACAGCGATTTTTTGAAACGCGCGCTGCTCGAAACACCGCTGCGTTTTTTCCTCCGCAATCCGTGGATCGCCGACCAGATGTTTGGGCGGCTGCTCGTCGTCCAGGGATTCCTGCACTCCGATGATTCGGGCAGGCTCCGCGTGACGCTGCGCAAGGATTCCGCCGGCCGGCCCCGCTTGCGTGTTGAGCCGCAGGCGAACGCGCGGGCGTGGTGGAAGAGTGTGAAAGCGGGGCTGAAACTGGCCGTGAATGCGCGGGCTTTGCGTGGGCTTCCCGTGGTGCCGGCGCTGCAATTTGCCGAGCCTGGCCGCAGCTATCATTCCGGCGGCACCTTTCCGATGCGCGCGCAGCCCGGTCGATTCGAGACCGACACGCTCGGCCAACCGACCGGCCTGGAGCGTGTGCATTTGATCGATGCGTCGGTCCTGCCAAGCATCCCGGCCACAACCATCACCCTCAGCGTCATGGCCAATGCGCATCGCATTGCCGCGCGCGTTGCGGAGTTGTAAAACGGTTCCGCAGATTCCATGAACGAAACCACAACCAGCCTTCCCAAGTTCACCGGCGCCGTGGAACTCCGGCCAACATTCGTCCCGCGTTCGCGAATCTCGCACGTCGTATTTGATTTCGACGGCACGCTCTCATGGATTCGACACGGTTGGCCGGCGATCATGCTCGATGGCTTCCGTCCCCTGTTGCCGCGCGTGTCCGGCGAGACAGACACGGAGCGCGATTCTGTGATGAACGGCGTGATCTTCGGCTTGAACGGAAAGCCAACCATTTTGCAGATGCAGCGCTTTGCCGAGATCGTGCGTGAACGCGGCGGTCCGGCGCTCGAAGCGGAGATGCTTCGCCGTGAGTATCAAGACCGCCTCGACACCGAGATTGCGGCGCGCGCGGAGCTGGTTCGCAGCGGTCAGGCGCAGCGCGATGACTTCGTCGTTTTCGGTGCGCGCGTGGTTCTGGAGCGTCTGCGCAGCGAAGGGCTCACGCCCATTGTTCTGAGCAGCACGGTCGAGGAGCGGGTGAAGGAAGAGGCGGAGATTCTTGGACTCACGCCGTTTTTTGGCCGGCACATTTACGGCGGCACCGGCGACCCGACGCAGTTTTCCAAGATGGCGATTTTTCAGCGACTGCTGCGCGAGGAAGGCATCACCGGTGAGCATCTGCTTTCCTTTGGCGACGGTCCGGTGGAAATCGCCAGCACCAAGGAACTCGGCGGACTCGCCATTGCCGTGTGCAGCGACGAAGACCACAACGGTTCCGGTGTGATGGATGCCTTCAAACGCCGGCAGTTGCTTGATGCCGGGGCCGATGCGGCGATTCCCGATTTTCGGGACGCACTCGCGATGCTCGACTATTTGCTGGCCCGATGAGACTGGCCGTCGAACCGCTCGATTTGAGCAAGTTGAAGGTCTATCCGCTCGCGGAACGCAAGAGCCTGACGCGCGCCGACGACATCCTGCTCTCGCCCAACGCGGAGCCGAAACCGGTGACGGCGCAACTCCTCCCGCACATCCGTGAATGCGCCGCTCGTATCCGCGCCGCCCGCCAGCGGGGCGCGAGTGTCATGCTCATCTACGGCGCACATTTGCTGCGCAATGGAGCGGCGCTGATCCTCGACCGGATGATGCAGCGCGGCTGGCTCACGCATCTCGCGACGAATGGCGCCGGAACGATTCACGATTGGGAATACGCGTGGTTTGGCGCTTCGACCGAGAGTGTCGAGATGAACGTCGCCAGCGGGACATTTGGCACGTGGAATGAGACGGCGACGAACATCCATCTCGCGCTCATGACAGGCGCGCTCGATGGCCTCGGCTACGGGCGCGCGCTCGGGCGTTACATTTACGACGACGGTGCGACGCTGCCTTCGCCGAAAGAGCTCGCGCAAAAGATCGCCTCCGAGCCCGCGCATCCGCTAACCGCAGCGCGCGCCGACTTGTTGCAGGCCATCCATCAACAGCATTTGCCGGCGGGTCGGATGAATGTTGAGCATCGCTGGAAACACGCGTCGATTTTGTCGTCGGCGTGGCGTCACGGCGTGCCACTCACGGTGCATCCTGGCATCGGCTACGACATCATTTCCAATCACCCGATCTTCAACGGCGCCGCCATCGGACGGGCTGCGGAGCTTGATTTCAAGCTCTTCGGCGGCTCCGTCGAAGGACTCGATGGCGGGGTCGTGCTGTCGGTCGGCTCGGCCATCATGGGGCCGCAGGTTTTTGAAAAATCGCTGAGCTGCGTGAATAACCTGCGCCTCCAGTCGGGCCGCAACGTCGTCCGCGACCACACGATTTATGTCATCGATTTGCAGGACGGCGGGGACTGGGATTGGACGCAAGGCGAGCCGCCGAAAACCAACGCCGCCTACTATCTGCGCTTCTGCAAGAGCTACTCCCGCATGGGCGCGCCGATGCATTATCTCCAGTGCGACAACGCGACGTTTGTCCAACAGCTCGCGCACGCTCTTTCGCACGCATGACTCCTCAGCGACTTCAGGAAATTGCCGCGCGCTACGCCGACCTCCGCATCGCTGTCGTCGGCGATTTCTGTCTGGATCGCTACCTCGAAATCGATCCGACGCGCGCCGAAATTTCGATTGAGACGGGCCTCCCGGTTTACAACGTCACCCGCGTGCGGGCGCAGCCCGGCGCGGCGGGCACGATCCTCAATAACCTTGTCGCTCTGGGCATCCGCGGAATTTTTCCAGTCGGATTTTGCGGAGAGGATGGCGAAGGCTACGAGCTGCTCTACGCGCTGCGCAGCCTGGAAGGTGTGGACACGAGACACTTCCTCCAAACTCCGCAGCGGCGCACTTTCACGTATTGCAAACCACTCGTCCTCACGCCCGGCGAGCCGCCGCGCGAACTCAACCGGCTGGATTCAAAAAACTGGACGCCGACACCGCCGGAAGTGAGCGCGGAATTGGGGCGATCGTTCGAGACGCTGCGCACGCAAGTCGATGCGATCATTCTCATGGATCAGGTGGATATCCCGGAAACGGGCGTCATCACGGAGTCGCTTCTCGCGAGCATCGCGCCGGAAGAGGCGAGCATTCCAATCATCGCCGACAGCCGCCGCGGTTTGTGGGGATTCCCACCGGTGATTTTCAAAATGAACGCGGCGGAACTTTCGGCGATGACCGGTTCGCCTGCGGATTCTTCCGTCGAAGAGATTCAGCGTGCTGTAGCGGAACTGGCGGCTCGCAATCGGCGTCCCGTGTTCGTCACGATGGCCGAGCGCGGTCTCGTGGGCGCGATGCCCGATGGTGCTGTCGAACATGTTCCGGCACTGCCATTGCGCGGCCCGATCGACGTGGTCGGCGCGGGTGATTCCGTGACTGCGAACCTTGCGGCCGCGCTGGCCGCCGGCGCCACCCTGCGCGAGTCACTCGAACTCGCCGCGGCGGCTTCCTCGCTCGTCATCCACCAACTCGGCACGTCGGGCACCGCTTCGGTGGCGGAGATGACCGCCGTGCTGAGAGTCAGATAGAGTTGATGGAGGGCGGAGCTCTTGCGACGCCGAAGCCCACCCGCGGAGGTCGGCAGTGGTGGATCAGTTCGCGGTTGACCGCCAACTGAAGTTGCCGCGCACGTTCACGACGGTCATAGACCGCCGCTACGAGTCGTCTTTCGCCAAATGGAGACGCTACAAGCTGGCCTCGGCGTCGCGGGAGCTCCGCCCTCCAGGCGAAAGTCCACGGTTCAACTGCGTTTGGTATTTTGCTCGAAAGCCTCCAGATAATGAATCGCCTTGTTTCATCCAAGGACTCGCGACCAAGCTGACTCACCCAACCATGTCCCTCCGCTCCATCTTCCTCGTCACGCTTTTTGCGAACTGCACTCGCCTCGTCACCGCTGCGGAGTCCACGCCCTCCGATCACAAGGCGAGCATCGTCCTCGTGGGCGACTCGACGGTAGCGAGCAAGAGCGGTTGGGGCGATGCCATTGGCAAGCTGGTCGGGCCGGGTGCGGAGTGTTTCAATGAAGCGAAGGGCGGGCGCAGTTCGAAGAGTTTTCGCAGCGAGGGTCTGTGGACAAAAGCCCTCGCGCACAAACCCGCGTGGATCTTGATCCAGTTCGGCCACAACGATCAGCCGGGCAAAGGTCCCGAACGCGAGACCGATCCGAACACGACCTTCGCGGGGAATATGGCGCGGTACGTGGACGAAGCCCGGGCCGCGGGCGCACAACCCGTGCTAATTACTTCGCTGACCCGCCGGAACTTTGAGAATGGCCGCCTCGTGGATACGCTGGGACCGTACGTCGAGGCGACGAAGCGCGTCGCCGCGGAGAAGAAAGTGCCGCTCGTCGATCTTTATGCGCGCAGCACGGAGCTTGTGGAAAAACTCGGACCCAACGGCATGGCCGAAATGGAACCGGCCGGGAAAGAGCCTGCCACAAAGGATCACACGCATCTCACCGAACGCGGCGGCGCGATGATTGCGCCGCTCGTGGTCGAGGAGTTGCGCAAGGTCGCGCCCGAATTGGCTGCGTTTATTCAGCCGGCAAAATAGCCCGCGTGGCGTCCGCCGGTGCGAGTGTTCGAGGGAAAGTCTCTCGCGAATGCGCCGGAGCGCGCGATTGCTGGGTTGCGATTTTCTTGTGATCGGCTACGATCCCCGCCTTCGGAAACCGACGGCAGGGTCACCTGCCGCCCCCTCGGTCTCCTTGTGGGCTGCCTCGTCTAATCCCAGCGAAAACGGGGCATTCCGATCCGCGAAACGAATTTCCTCATCATGACTTCACCATCTGGAGACAAACCGCTCAGCGCCAACGAAGGCATCAAACTCGAGTCCCATCATCTCCGCGGCACGATCGCGAATGACATGGCCGATTCTTCCACCGGGGCGATTTCCGAGCACAATGGCCAGCTCACCAAATTCCACGGACTCTATCTTCAGGATGACCGCGATTTGCGCAACGCCTTGAAAAAGGACGGCAAGGAGAAAGCCTTTGCGTTCATGCTCCGCGTGCGTTTGCCGGCCGGGCGGGCGACGCCTCAACAGTGGCTCGCGCTCGACAAACTCGCCGAAGAAATCGCATCGCCTTCGCTGCGCCTGACGACCCGGCAGACGTTTCAGTTTCACGGCGTCCTCAAAGGAAATGTGAAGCCTCTCGTTCAAGGCATGCACAAGGTCTTGCTGGATTCCATCGCGGCGTGCGGCGACGTAAATCGCAACGTGATGGCGGCGCCGAATCCGGAGCGCAGCACGGTGCTCCAGCAAGTCCATGAACACGCGAAGGCGTGGAGCGCCTACGCCCTGCCGCGCACCCGCGCGTATCATGAAATCTGGCTCGACGAGGAACTCGTGGCTGGAGGCGAACCGGAGGCCGAGCCGATGTATGGCGCCACGTATCTGCCACGGAAATTTAAGACGGGCTTTGCTCTCCCGCCGTCGAACGATGTGGATGTCTTCAGCCAGGATCTTGGCTTCATCGCCATCGTCGAGAATGGGCAACTCGCTGGCTACAACGTCACGGTCGGCGGCGGTCTCGGCATGAGCCACGGCAACGCAGAGACCTACCCGCGTCTCGCCGATGTGCTCGGTTTCATTTCGCCGGACAAAGTGAACGCCATCGGCGAGGCCGTGCTCACGACGCAGCGCGACCACGGCGACCGGACGAACCGCAAACACGCCCGCCTAAAATACACGATCGAGGATCGCGGAGTGGAGTGGTTCAAGGGCGAAGTCGAGCGCCGCTCCGGCATCACTTTTCAGCCGGCGCGCGCATTCCATTTCACTACCATCGAAGATCCGCATGGCTGGCATGAGTGCGCCGACGGGAGCTGGTTCTACGGCTTGCACATTCTCAGCGGTCGGATCAAAGACCTGCCGGGCTGGCCGATGAAGACAGCGTTGCGCGAGATCGCGGAAATCCACAGCGGCGATTTCCGGCTCACGCCTTCGCAGAATCTCACCATCTCCGGCGTCACCGCCGCGCAAAAGCCGGTCATCGACGCGATCCTCGCGAAGCACGGATTGACTGCGGAAAATAACCGCTCGGGCATGCGGCTCAACGCCCTCTCCTGCGTCGCGCTGCCGACCTGCGGCCTCGCGCTCTCCGAGAGCGAGCGTGCTCTGCCGGACCTCCTCGCGAAGTTTGAAACAGTCCTCGAAGAAGCCGGTTTGAAAGACGACGCCATCAGCCTCCGGATCACCGGATGCCCGAACGGCTGCGCCCGCCCGTATCTTGCGGAGATCGGTCTCGTGGGTCGCGCGCCAAATAAATACGCGCTTTACCTCGGCGCCCGCTACAACGGCACGCGACTCAACCGTCTGGTGTCGCCCAGCGTCACGCTCGACGACGCCGTGATACTCCTCACGCCGATCATCAAGCGCTACGCCGTCGAGCGTCTCGATGGCGAAGGTTTCGGCGATTTTTGCGACCGCGAAATCCTGCCAAAAGACGCGACATTTCACAGCGTCGGGACCGTCGTCGCCAGC
>JBBSDS010000291.1:0-6616 GCA_038240495.1 Chthoniobacterales bacterium
ACTTGCCAGCCAGTTTTTTCGCACCCTTCTTGAAGCGTTTCGAGAAAGCGCCGGCGGTCCTGGTCATCATCGAAGATGGCTTCCCGACGATCCCCGCGACTCATCACATGGTAAACCGCACGCGGATATTGGATTCTGAGCTTGCGCGCCATGCCCAAAAATTAAAACACTCCGGCAAATTATGTCAATACCCTTAACTGACCCCGAAACGCTGACGTTTGCTTGCGCTTTGGTTTGCTTTTTGTTGCTCTTGGTTTTGTTGGTATTCATTGGGTGTCGGGTGTACTGGGTTCTCCCTCACCTGACCACCCCATGTTATCTTCATGTTATCTTAAGGAACCGGTAACGGCGGCGACTTGAAGTTGCGCCAAGTGATGCCGCGACGAACTTCGTAGCTTCTCAGGAGGAACAAAACGAGTGGCACCAGAGAAAAACTACCCGCGATGACGATGTTCTGTGCGGTGTAGTTGGCTTTGTTGACGATCCACATCATCTTACCGCCTTCTTCACGCTGTGAGGAAAAGCCCAAACCGTTCGCCTCCTTTTTCGCCGCCTCGAACTCGGCCAGATATGCAGAGTGGCTCGCAAGTTCAGGCGCAGCGTAATGAAACGGCAAGAACTCTTGGCGAAGTTTGAAGGCGCACACCAACACAACCACGCCAAGAACAAGCGGCTTGATCGCCCTTCTGAACAGAGCGCTAGGATAGGGAAGTATGCAGAGAAGTGCGAAGAGGCCGCTGAACAAAGGCAGATACCAGAAACGACTCATCGGTGTGAACCACGAGCTTGGGCGATACAGGCTTTCGATTGCGCTGAAGAACCCCGTCAGAGCAGGAGCGAGCACGGCAAACCGAATTGCTGCTCCCAAAAGTTTTGTCACTATTCCTGTTCGCATACGGATTATGGAACCCAAGGATTGGTGGTGGAGCCGGTGTCCCGTTGGACGGGGGTTCCACGCTGGGACGACTGAAAACAGGCATCATCTTTGTAGGCACCCGCAACATTTCCTAAGTAATCTTCCCAAATTTGTCGCTGGTTGTTGCGGCCAAACCATTGCCCGCCCAAGTAGTTCTGCCAATTGCGGGGCCGCTCATAGGCTTCAGTTGTGATGGTGATGACGCACGATGTTCGTTGCTTGCTGAGGGACGCGCACCACTTTCTCACGCCAACCAGCGGGTGGTCGTCCAATGTTCGCGCCGAGACGCAATGGGTCGAGTCGTCATTGCTCAAACGCACTCGCCAATTCGCATCATTTCCAGCCAGCCCACCTCCGGCGGCTGCTCCCAGCCCCGGATAAAAACTGGCGGTGTTGCCGTAGACGTTGATGCTGGCAACACTGTTGTTGCCCCAATTCTTGAAAGTCTTGAGATCAGCGTAGAGGCGGTCGCGAAGCTCATCGCAGTTGCAACAAGCGTGAAAATTCAGCGTGATCGTATTCTTGCTGTAGTGGACGTTGTAGAAATTCTCTTCGTTTGGCTTGTTCGGCGGTGGACGAGGAGGCGGTGGTTGGTAGGGTGGAAATATCTGCCGTCCCTCGCTATCAACGTAGTTGATCGGATTGTTGTGAACGCACGCATACACGTTCGGCCCGTCAGCTTCCCCGATGGGATCGCGGTTTGGCCAATTAGCCCGACCCGATGCGGTTTTGTAAGCACAGGCCCGCGAACCGGGCGTGTTTATTGGGTGTCGTCGCGCTCGCCGTGACATGCGACCCGAAGGGTTGCAACGCGAGACCCCGACGCGAGTTTTTGGGGAGGAGGTCAGGAGTTGGTCAAGAGTTGGGTGGCGGCTGGCCGCTGACAACTCAGCAGCTAAAAAAGGAAAGCGGCTCTCGCACACGGCAACCATGCCGCGAGATTACTCTTTGGACCCGCCTGGGGGAAGCGGTTTTTCGGTTTCGGAAAGCCTGGCTGAAGGATGACAACGGGCGTGGACTTCCTGCAACTGGCGGATGGTGACTTCGGTGTAAATCGCCGTCGTCTCCAGCTTCTCGTGTCCGAGCAACTGCTGGATGTAGCGGATGTCCGCGCCGCCTTCGAGCATGTGCGTGGCGCAGGTGTGCCGCAGCAAGTGGCAACTGCCTTTCAAGCCCGCCACCTTCATCCAGTGGGCGGTCATGCGGCTGAGAACGTCGGGGTTGAAGGCGTCGCCGTAGCCGGTGAGGAAGAACGCCGGCGTGCGGGTGTCGAGAGAGAGACGCGGGCGCACTTCCTGCAAGTAACGTTCGAGCCAGGCGACGGCGCGCGCGCCGACGGGCACGACGCGGTCTTTGTTTCCTTTGCCGCGCCGGATGGTGAGCGTGCGCCGCTCGGGGTGGAGGTCGGTGAGTTCGAGGCGGCAGAGTTCGGCGCGACGCAAGCCGCAGGAGTAAAAGAGTTCGAGCATGGCGCGATCGCGCACGCCGAGCGGGTCGGTGACGTTGGGCACGGCGAGCAACGCCGCGACCTGGGTGAGCGTGAGCGCCGCCGTAGGCAGGCGCTTTTCCATGCGGGGAAGTTCCAACTCGCTCGCCGGGTTGTGCATGAGGACGTTCTGTTTGGTGAGCCAGCGGAAGAAGTCCTTGAGCACGCCCAGGCGCGTGCGTTGCGTGCTCCAGCCGAGACGCTGGCCGTTGGCCTTGGTGCTGCGCCAGAGGGCGCGCTGATACGCTTCGAGGATGGGGCGTGTGATGTGCGCGGCGTGTTTCAAGTCGCGTTCCGCCGCCCAAGCCAAAAAAACTTTCAACGCATCGCGGCGGCCTTCGAGCGTGCCTTCGGCGTAGTTGCGGGCGCGCAACTGGTCGAGGTAGGCGTCACGCCAGAGGGCGAGCGCGTCGGGCGCACTGCGGTCGAAGCCGTCGGGCTTCGCGTCGTTGCCGCCGCGCTGTTGCTTGGCGCGTTTGCTCAACCACTCGACGGCTTTGATTCCTTTGGGTGCGGCCATAGTTACGATGCAGTGTTTCGGAGCGTGTTCCTGATGTGCGAACCCGTCACCCCGTTACCTCGCGGCCAAGGCGTTGACGGCCAGCGGCACAAGGGGTGTCGGGGTGGTTTCGACACCCACCGACACCTGGCCGTTTTTCCCCGACACCCCCGGTGCAAAAGCCGTGAGCTTCGCGGTGTAGTTGTGGGTGGCGGTGCCACTTCCCTTTAGTTCAGCCACATCAATCAAGCCGACGTGGGCGACCGTCTCGGGCGCGTCCAGGTCAAAGAGGATTTCATAAACGAACGCGCTGCCCAAACGTCCGTGCCGCAGCGCCAGGTATTCGAGCGCGACGAGTCTTTCCAGATGCACGCTGACTTGCGTGAGACTCCAGCCGCAGAGGTCGCGGAGTTCCTTGCGGCTAAAGCAGGCGAAGCCTGCACCCACCTTGGCCTTTGCGCCCTGGCTCGTGCGTTTGCTTTTCATCAGCTCGCGGATGAAGCCGAGCAGGCGGCGCGTCTGCGGCGGCAACTCATCGAGCGAACGGCCGAGCACTTCGGGCGCAAGCTCGTTCGCCAGCGCGATGTCATCGAGCGTCACTTCGACGAACTCCACCGTGCGGCCGTTGACCAGGTGACTGCCGCGCTGCCGCTGGTGCTGATGGAGCAAGGCAATCGCGTCCATGAGCGTGAGATATTTCTCGTGATCGCGGCGGTTGCGCGTGCGCGCGGTGGCGAAGGTGAGCGCCGGCGCGAACGGATTGACGACGGCCAGCGACGACAAGAGCCGCTGCGCGTTGCGGAGTTGCGTGAGCAGGTCCTTGCGCGACTCGTGCGCGAGCAGGCCCGCGAGCGTGCGCCGCTCGCGTTGCACGCGATGAATGCGCTGCGTCTGCTCGGGCGTCTCGTCCACCGCCAGCGTCAGGCAGCGGTTCTGCAACTCCTCGTCCAGGTCAATGGCCGTGGTCGTCAGGAAAATCATCACCGGGCCTTCGACGTGATATTCCTGCGTGACCATCTTGCCGGTCGCCGGGTCTTTGCCCGTGCTGGCGATGGTGAGTTCGCCTTCGCTCTGCAGCAGCTTCAAAGCGTAGCTGGCCTTCTCCGCGCCGGCTTCCTCCACGACGGCGAGGATTTTGTGTTTGAGACTCGTCTCGCCCAGGTAGTAAAGGCTCTGCCCGGTCATCGCGGAGTATTTGACGCGCTCCTCCTCCGGGAAGAACGATAGCACCGCGTCCATCAAAGTGGTTTTGCCCGCCGCGCTCGCGCTCTGAATGATGATGGCCAGCGGCCGTTCGAGTTTGCGCGACACGCCCGCCAGATACGCAACCAGCGTGTTGCTTTCCTCGCCGATGATGCCCGCCTGGTGGAACGCTTCGCGCAAGCGGGCGATGAGGTTCGGCTCGCGCAACCAGGTCAACGCCGCCTCGCGTTCCTCCGGTGTGAGCGTCACTTGCGCCGCGACGTTCTCCGCTGGCTTGGCAAGCTCGGCTTGCGCCTGCTCGACCGCGAGCAGCAGGCGCGCAACGTCGCGCTTGAGCAAATCGGTGGTGAGTCCCGTTTCTTCGGCGGCGCGTTCGATGAAGCGGCGGCGTTCCGCGTCGCGGCAAAGGTCAATCGAGTCGAGATGAAAACGCTCGCCGTGGCGAAGTCGCAACGCGACTTTGAGCGCGTCCGTGCCGAGTGTTTTCTCCAAGCCCGCGACGCGATACTCGCGGCCTTCCAATGCCAAGAACCACGCATCGCCTCTCTGCTCCAGCGTCGGCATCGTCGGCGCTGGCGCTGATGGCTTTTCCTCTTTAGCCGCGTCCGGTTCTAAGCTGCTAACAGAAGCAGCTAAAGAAGAAGGTGCTGGCGCACGGCCACTATTTTGCGCCTGCACTTCCGCATACGGAGCGGGAACGAACGGCGACGGCGACCAGCCGACGCCCGTTTCCAGCGACTCGTGATCCACGATGGGCAACTGCTCGCCGGTCAGTTCATCAACGACCATTGCCACATGTTTCAACGGCTCTGCCGGTGGCGGCGAAGCCGCAGCCTGCGCCTGCACTGGTGGCCGTGCGCCAGCGCCAAGCCACTGCGCCGAGTTGAGCAAGAGCGCCAGCGATTTGTCGGCGGGCTGCACCTTCTGCGCGTATTCGTTGGCGTCCATGCCGTGCGGGAACTTGACGCGAAAGACTTCGATGCCGTGCGCTCTGAACCGCTCCGCGTCGCGCGCCGCCGCGCGCTCGCCTGCGTCGTCGGCATCGTAAGCCAGCTTCACGCGCTGAACTTTCTTCAACGCTTCCCACAGTTCATCGGTGAAGCCCTCCGTTCCAAACAGACACGTCACGTTGCGAAAGCCGCCCGCCCAAAACGTCAGCGCGTCGAACACCGCTTCGCACAGGATGATTTCATCCGCCGGTGGGAGCAGGCACTGCCTGTTGAACAAGCCGCGATGCGGCCCGGGCGGGTAAAGGTGTTTGAACTCGCCCCGCGTCGCCGCCGGGCGCGACACGCGCCGCCCGTAAAAGCTGACGACGTTTGGCCCGTGCGGCTCGCACCCGCGCTCGTCATGCAGCGGCACGGTGATGCAGCCGTTGAAGTGCTCGTGGCCGCTCTCGCGCCACAGGCCCAGCGCCGCCAGGCGCGAACGCAACGCGTCGCCCTCGTTGCGGTTCTTCATCGGCAGGCGCAAGCCCAGCGTCCGGTCGGCGAAGCCGAGTTGGAAGCGGTCAATCAACTCGTCGCTGTCCAGTCCACGCGAAGCCAGATACGCCCGCGCCGACGCGGACTGCTTGAGCCGTTCGTGATAGTAAGCCGTCACCTGGCCGAACAACGCCGCGTCATCCGCCGCCGCGTCTAGCGGACACGGCAGACGTGGCACGGTCGCCTGCTTCTGCAACGGCGCAGCCGTGAAAGCGGCAGTGCCGCCCTGGCTGAGAAGTTCGAAAGCGTGACGGAACGAAACGCCGTCGTGCCGCTCGACGAACTGGATGGGATTGCCCGCCACGCCGCACGCCATGCAGTGAAAGAGTCCCTTGTCCGGCGTGACGATGAAGTTGGGCGAGTCCTTGTCCGCATGGAACGGGCAGCGCCCGATCCAGTCCTTGCTGCCGTGCTTTTTCAACTCGATGCCCCGGCTCTGGACCAGCGCCCGCAGGTCGGTGCTGCGCTTCACCCGCTCGATGTCGCTCTCAGGAATGCGCCAGGCCATTGGGTCAGTTGAGAGTTGAGGGTTCAGAGTTGTCCTTGCGGACGGCCACCGTCGCGTTGTGAAGGGTTGAGAGAACGCGCCGGGTGTCGAGTCGCAGAAAGCCCCACGTCCATTCCTTCGTCCTGGGGTGGTAATCGCCGCGCAAGCCGTCGGTGTCCATCAGCCGCGAGAAGCACCCGCGCGCTTTCTCCGGCGACCGCAACGCGAAGGCCAGCAACGCCTGGCCGTCGTCTCCCCAGCCGTAGAGCGATTGCAGCCAGCCTTCCCAGCCGTGATTGAATGCCTCGCGGATGAGCAAGCGGCCCAGCCCCGCCGTCTCCGCGTCCAGCCCGCGCGAAAGCGCGAACCGTTCCCAGTCATCCCACGGATAATGGCCGAAGGTGCCAAGGGTAAGATGGAAATGGTTCAAAACTGGCCTTGAGGAATTGGATGTTCTTCCGTTGGATTTTCTTCCGCCGATTCACTGAAATTTCTTCTTCCTTCTTCTTGGTTCTGATTTTTCTTCCGTTGGATTTTCTTC
>JBBSDS010000292.1:0-6600 GCA_038240495.1 Chthoniobacterales bacterium
AAAGGGTGGAATTCCCCATTATATTTGAGCATCAGCCACGTAGAATTTGGTTTGCCTTTGTGCCCTGACAGACTCGACTCCGGAATGCTTCCCCATTCTCGATCATCGCAGTCGCACTTCATGATTCGTCCGTCAGGAACCGAGATGTAGCTCCCGCAATCCGAACACCAGGCATGGAATTGGTGGCACCTGTCACATTTGCCAGTCTTAAACATGAACCACCCTGACCCCAAGCCACGAATCCTTAGCTCACTCCACAGCACCATTCCGAACGGCTTGGCTAAAGCGCCACATCGGCCAATGCAGGGTTCATACATCCATTCAAATTCTAAAGCGTCTTCGTAAGGCAGGAGAGAGATCGCGATGAAGTCTTGCGCACGCTTTGTCGCACCATCTGTTGCTCCATTTGTGCATACTATGACTCCCTGCTTTGCACCGCAGTCCCGCATCATGCCTTCGAACTCTTCGACAGCTTTGATGTCGATCCTGCGAGTGCGTCGTTTTGCATCGACGATAATTCTGCTAGCTGTCGGCAAATAACGCATGTCTTCAATGAGAACGTCGATCTGTCGAGTAATACCGCTGATGAGTCCCTTGATCTTGGCATTTGGTGTTACGCTCAGAACGTCCGAAGAAAATTCACCTTCTGCGGAGAACGCCGCCACACAGCGCTCGTAAATTTCATCGGCCGGGTTCCGTGTCATATTCGTCGAGCCGCAGGGAAATAAAGCGGCGCTCCTTGTTCAGCGGGTCGCGAAAGCGGAAGATGCCGGACTCCAACTGCGCCCACCACGAGACGAAGGCATGCGCCGACATGCAGAGCACCAGCACGCGCGAGCCCTCCAACCCGTCCTCGATCTTCGCAGTCTTCGGCTGGTTCTTTTCGATGCTGTCGCCGGGCTTGAGCACCCATTCATCGAACCACGCCTTCACCCCGTCCGCCCGCAACCGCTCCGCCAGCGGGCGCACCACCGCCTTGTCCTTCGCGCTGTGGCTGAGGAAAACGTCGGAGGGGAATTCGTCGGGCATGGTCGCTTTGGGCACGGTGTCAGTGTTTGGGTTCCGGCCTTCAGGCGTCCTGAAAAAGCGGGGGTTCCTTCGGCAGCCTCAGGACAGGTTCTTCGACAAGCGATTCCTCGCCAGTGCTGGAGCCGATGAGACCAGAGCGGGCTGAAAAGAACAAGGTGCTCGTCTCGACAGCCGGTGACAAGGATGGAGGCGAGAAATTCTCCTGCTCAATGCGCAGACGCGACCGCTATGGTCGTCCGATTCCGCCCATGAATACACTCGCGATTAGCAAACTCCTCCTGTGCCTGGCCGTGACGGTTGTCGTTGCGGCGGACTTCCCGACGCCGGAGGAATATCGAGCGAACTGGCCGCGTTTTCGCGGGCCCGGCGGCGGTGGCGTTTATGCGCGCGGCGACGTGCCGCTGACCTGCGACGTGAAGACCGGAATGAACATCGCGTGGTCCGTCGCGGTGCCCGCGGCGGGATACAGCTCGCCAGTGGTGTGGGGCGACCGCGTCTTTCTCACCGGCATCGACGCGGCCAAGTGCGAAGTGCTGTGTTTCGACGCGGCGTCGGGAAAACTGCTCTGGCAGCGCGAGGTGCCGAAGACCGATGGCAATTCCGGGGAGAGTCCGGACGTGGCCGACCAAATCGGCATGGCAGCCGCGACGGCGGCAACCGATGGGCGTCGCGTTTATGCGGTTTTCGCAAACGGGGACCTCGCCGCGTTCAATTTCGATGGCGGCGTGGCTTGGTCGAAACACTTGGGCGTTCCGAAGAACCCGTATGGTCACGCCGCTTCGCCGGTCACATGGAAGGACCGCGTCATCGTGCCGTTCGATCAAGGGAAGCCGGAAGACGAACTCAGCAAGCTCTACGCGTTCGACAGCGCGACTGGCGCGGTCGTGTGGGAGAAGCCGCGGCCCGTCGGTGCCTCATGGGCGACGCCGATCTCATTCGACGCCGCGGGTCAATCGCAGCTCGTGACGCTCGCTGCACCGTGGGTCATCGCGTATGCCGCGAGGGACGGCGCGGAAATCTGGCGCGCCGAATGTCTCGACGGCGAGGTCACGCCATCGCCGATTTTTGCAAGCGGCACGGTCCTGGCCGTCAGCCCGTCCAACAAGTTGCAAAGCATCAGACCCGACGGCCACGGCGATGTGACGAAAACGCATCTCGGCTGGCAGGCCGAAGACGGCATCCCCGACATCAGCAGCCCCGTCAGCAACGGCGAGCTGGTTTTCGTCATCGACACCGGCGGCATGCTGACGTGCTACGACGCGAAGGACGGCCGGAAACAGTGGGAGCACGATATCGAGGCGGAGTGCAACGCTTCGCCCAGCATCGCCGGCAACCGGCTTTATCTCATCACGAAGAAAGGCATGATGGTCGTGGTCGAGGCCGCGCGCGAGTTCAAGGAGATCGCCCGGTCGTCGCTCGGTGAACAGGTCTTCGCCAGCCCGGCATTTGTCCAAGGCAGGATTTTCGTACGCGGCGCCAAGCATTTGATCTGCATCGACGCGAAAGGCGGCGCGTCAGCGAAACCGTGAGTGACCGAAGGAGTCGAAGGATTCCGCGTAAGCACGGGCGACGTCGTACGGAAGCACCGGGCTCCTTCGACTGCGTTCCTTCCCACCTGCTCGCCCACCCGCCAACCCCCACTTGTCCCTTCCGCCTCCTCGGCCCACGACGGAACTCCGCTCAGGATGAAACGCTTTTTTAAATTCCTGGTCGGTCTGTAAGAGCCGCGGAACGGGGCTCGAAACGGCCGGCTCAGCCGAGCAGCTCTTTCACCAAGTCGCGCTCTTCCTTTAGCTCGGCGACGGTCGCGTTGATCTTCGCGCGGCTGAAATCGCCGATCGGCACCCACTTCGCGACTTCCAGCGATCCGTCGTGATTCGTGCGGATGGGGAAGGAGGTGATGATGCCGGGCTCGACTTCATACTGGCCTTCGGAATGGACGGCGACGCTATACCAATCGCCCTCGCGAGTCGGCGTGGTCAGCGAACGGACGGTGTCCACAACGGCATTGGCCGCCGAAGCCGCGGAAGATGACCCGCGCGCCTTGATGATCGCCGCGCCGCGCTGCTGCACGGTGGCGATGAACTCGCCTTGCAGCCAGTTTGTGTCGGCAATGACTTCCGTGACTGGCCGGCCGTCGATCCGGGCGTTGTAAAAATCGGGATACTGCGTCGCGGAATGATTCCCCCAAATGGCGAGATTGGACACGCTCGTCACGTCCACGCCCGCCTTGAGCGCGAGCTGCGATTTGGCGCGGTTTTCGTCGAGCCGCGTCATGGCAAACCACCGATCCTTCGGCACGCCTTTCGCGTTGTTCATCGCGATGAGACAGTTGGTGTTGCAGGGATTGCCGACGACGAGCACGCGCACATCGCCCGCCGCGTTCTTTTCGATTGCATTGCCCTGACCGATGAAAATCTTGCCGTTGATGCCGAGCAAATCCTTGCGCTCCATCCCGGCCTTGCGCGGTACCGAGCCGACGAGCAGCGCCCAATTGACGCCCGCAAATCCTTCATCGAGCGACGCCGTGGGCACGATGCCTTTGAGCAGCGGAAAGGCGCAGTCCTGCAACTCCATGACCACTCCACCGAGCGCAGGCAGCGCCGGTTCGATTTCGATGAGATAAAGGATGACGGGCTGATCGGGCCCAAACATCGAACCGGAGGCGATGCGGAAGAGGAGGGAATAACCGATCTGGCCGGCCGCGCCGGTGACAGCAACACGAATGGGAGTTTTCATACGGGGATCGAGGGTGGTTGTGGGTGAAGAAAAGCGGGCGGCGAGATTCACGGAATCGACGCGGAAACAGCAATGCTTTTCGGCGATAATCCCATTTCAATACGCGATGTCATCGTGAGCCGGAACCACGCAGTTCGAGAGGCTCTTATTAAAAACGCAGAGGCGCAGACGCGCAGAGATCGCAAAGAGCTTACCAAGCATTACCGCACTCACTATTTGGGGAGCGACTTCTTCCTCTCTCCGACCTCTGCGTCTCTGCGTCTCTGCGTTAAAATCAAAATCACACTGCTTGGATACGGTTCAGCATGACGCGCTCGTTGGAGTTTTTTAGAAACTCACGCCCGCCCACTCGCGCGCAGAATGGCGCGCACTCGCGTCATCTTCGCGACAAGCGCGGCGTCCTCGCGCCATTGAGCCACGGGCCGCGCGAGCCGCTGGCTCCAGTTCGATTCGCTGACGGCGCCCGGCACATTGAACCGCTGTGAAGTCGCGAAGAGATCCGTAATCATGTAGAGCGCCATCCATGAGTTCGACGCAAAGAGCGTCCGCAGCAGCGTCTCGTAAATCTCGTCCGTGTAGGGCGTCATCTTCGGCACGTCCAGCCCGGCCCAACCGGCAAGTCGCCGGACTTCGTTCCAGGCGTTATCCCGCGCGGCGTGCGTTTCCGGTCCACCGTGTTCGGCGGCCTCGATCTTTTCCATCCAGCTTTCCCAACTGGCCCGGATCGGCTCGAAGTCATGCGTCGCGTAAGTAGTCACCGAAAGCCGCGGATAATCCTTGCCGGCAATCAGCCGTCCTTCCGGGTCGTTTTCCCAATAGGGAATCTTGAAGCCACCGATGCCCAGCCGCGTCAGGCAGGGCCGCACGTAGTCGGGCACGACACCGAGATCTTCGCCGATCAATCGGAACTGCCCGCATTCCTCGAGCAACACCTTCAGGAATTCTTCACCCTGTGCGCAGTTCGCGGCCTTGTGCGCAGCAGTATCGTCCGGCGAGGGCACGAAATGCGGGAGATCGCCGCCAGTCCGCGCCTTCGCTTCTTCCTCGGTGAGCGGAAGAAATTCCGCGTTGAGCTGCGGGCGCCACGGGAAACCGTAGATGCGAAAAAAACCGAGGATGTGATCGATGCGGAAAAGATGAAAACAGGCGCGCACCTTGCGCACGCGCTGGCGCCACCACTCGAAATTATTCCGCCGGAGGACATCCCATTTATAGAGCGGAATCCCCCAATTTTGCCCCCACTTGTAAGTAAATGGATCGGTCAGAAACACGCGCTCGGGTGGACACCCGCCGCACCAGTGATGATCAAATACTTCCGGCAACGCCCACACATCGGCGCTGTAATAGCTGACGCCAAACGGGATGTCGCCCATCAGCGCCACGCTTTTCGATGCCGCGTAATCCTTCACCCCGCGCCATTGCTCCCACGCAATCCATTGCACATAAGAAACGAGCCGCAGCCATTCCTCGAGACTGCGCCGTTTCGCCGGCTTCTGCGCCGCCAGCCAGGCGAGCGCCCGCTCGTAACTCTGCTGCTCCGCAGGCCATGCATCCCAGCACTCACTGCCGGCGTTTTCATCGATCAGCACGCGGAAGAGCGCGTAGCCTTCCAGCCATGACGCCTCCGACTTCACGAAAGCGCGAAAAGAGCGCGCGCGCTTGTCGTTGCGCCGCATGGAGTGCGTGGAAAAATTCTCAAACGCCTGGCCGAGCAGCTTCCATTTCAGCGCCTTGACCTGCGGATACGCCACCGGTCCCGCGCGGAGAGCACGGAGATCGACTCCGGCGGTGATTTCCGCAATCTCCTCCGCGCTCAAGTCCGGCAGCGCCTCGGGCGTAACCTCGATGGTCGTCGGCTCGAGAGCCACCGATGAGATTGCATTGTAGGGCGAGTTGTCATTGCCGACTTCATTCACCGGGAGCAGTTGGACAACGCGGAAACCCTCCTCCGCCGCCCAGTCCACAAACTCCCGCAACGCCCCGACATCACCGACTCCAAGATCATTCTTCCCGCGCAGGGCAAAGAGCGGCGCCAGCAAGCCGGCGAGCGGCTGATCGGGAGTCAGGTCCATAAGGCCCGCACTGCATAAAGACCATGCCTCTCGCTCGCAAGCCACAAAGCCAACCGGGTGTAAAACGCTTCATACCATCCTTCGGAATCAAGCAGACGCTGTCGGAAAGGCGGACGGAATTACGGAATCCAAGGCACCGCCAGTTCATTCCGTAATTTAGAAAAATTCCGTCATTCCGTCCTCCCTCAAATACCGTCCGAAGAATGGTGCGAGATGGTATCAATCCAAAGGCACGAGACCCTGCCGAATCGCCACGCGGGTCAGCCCCGCCACGTCCCGCACCCCGAGCTTTTCCATCACATGCGCACGATGATGCTCCACGGTTTTCGCCGAGAGCACGAGCCGCTCCGCCATCTCCTTGTTGCTCCGCCCTTCCGCGACCATCTGCAACACCGCCCGCTCCCGCTCGGTAAGCGCGGAAGCCGTGGCATCCACACCACGCTGTTCATCCATGAACTTCGTCGCAAACGGCGTGAAATAGGAGCACCCGCCGACGACCGCACGCAAGGCGTCGCAGAACGTCGCCAGGGTGTCGGTCTTATGCACGAATCCGTGCGGACGCGCCTGCAATGCCTCCACGATCAACACGCGACTGAGCGTGCCGGAATACACCAGGATCCGAGCTTCCCGCATTTCCGTCCGCAAAGTGCGAAGCACCTCCACGCCGCTCAACTCCGGCAGCGCCAAATCCAAAACAATCAGCCGCGGCTTCAGCTTCCGGCAAACTTTGAGTGCCTCAAATCCCGTTCCCGCCTCCCCG
>JBBSDS010000293.1:0-6596 GCA_038240495.1 Chthoniobacterales bacterium
CAGATCATCGGCGGCGACGGCCTTTTTCGCCGCAGCGGTCGTGGCCACGACGAGGCTCTCGCGCCCATCGGTCTGCGGATACAGGAAGCCCAGCGCGAACTCGCCCTGCTTCGACCACAGTTCCGCGCGGCTTTGCCGGCGCTCGGTGGCGTTGATTCCACAGGCGGTGATGAAATGTCCGACGAAGTGCTTCATTCGATTCACCGGATAGCCCGCGGTCCGCTCGTCATTCCAGACGCCGTTGCCGATGCGCAGGAGTCCCTTCATGCGCGCGACGGCGCTCTGCTCCCAGGCGACCTCCTGCGTGAGAATCATCGTGTGGTATTTGGCGTAGCCATAGTGCGCGGAGTAGAAGAGCGGCATGCCGTGCCAGAGTTTTTTTCCCAGCGGCGCCAGCTCCGGCCCCCAGAACGTGCGTTGCGCGTCGGCTTCAAAACGATCCGAGGGGAAGCCCGCCGCGCGCCCGGCTTGGATCATCGCTTCGGTGACCCGCCAGTCCCACGGGCGCAGCGCGTAGTTGGAATACGCGCCGCCAGTCACCTCCGTCATGATCTGACCGCGATTCATCTGCCGCGTGCCGAGCTGCTCCGGCGCAAATTCCTGCAAGCCGATGCCGTGAAGGTCCGCATGAACTTCAGGCCGATACTCGTCGAGCACCGACAGCACTGCGGCCAGTTCGGGCGCATCCTCCGGCCTGATGAGCGAAAGCGTTTTCACATCCCAGATTTTCCCACCAGGCGCGTTGCCCGTATATGGATCCACGCGGTGCTCGTTGCCGAAGCGATCCGTATGAAACATCGCGATCGGATTGATCACCGGCATCACGAGCACGATCTGCCTGCGCCGCGTCTCCGCCGCCAGCGGGTCATCGCCCAGCAACCATTCCGCCAAGGCGAGCGCTCCCGTCGCGCCCGTGCGCTCCGGGCCGCTGTGCAGTGCGGTGATGAGACACACCTGCTTGTCCGTGTCCGGCACCGAGCTGTCGGTAATTTTGAGCAGATAAACCGGCAGGCTCTGCCCGCTGAGCCCGCGCGATTGCAGCGTGAGCCACTGCGGATGCTGCTGCTTCCAAAACCGCAACGTCTCGACGTATTCCTCCATCGTGAGGCGATGCATCCGCGCAGTCGTTTCCTGTGCGGGCGCGCCGCCAAGGAGCCCAAGCAATAAGACGATGAGAAACTGGCTGGGCAGGTGTTTCATGGGCGCGTGAAGTGGATGAATGAAGTTACTTCGTCCCCGGCTCGACGACTTCAAAGTCCGAGCCTTTCACGCGCCGGAGTTCGTCGTTGAAGACGGGAATGCGTTCATCGGGCGCGACGGAAATAGCCCAATCAATGCCGTTGTCAGCCACGAGCATCCCGTAGCGTTTCAGCGCGGTGAGGATCGTGCGGACTTCGGGCGAAAAGCCGATCACATCGAAGTCCTGCCGCAACCGGAAACGCTCGCCCATGCGCGGCAGGTTCGGGTCGGTGAGCTTGCTAGCGTGGTGCGTGGCGGGTGTGACATACGCGCGGCGCGAGCGAGTCACCGTAAAGCGCAAGGCGTGATCAATGCGTCCTCGCTTCAGTTCGTCATAGCGCACAATCGCGGGGAAAATCGGCAGCCCCGCAGCATCGGAGGAGGTCCAGCCATCGGGCCGCAGCCTGTTCGATTTCAGATCGAAGATCGAAGCCTGTGCCGCCTGCCAGCCCGCGTCGGTTTTCTTCATCGAGTAAAACTCGAAGAGCATGCGGCGGATCGGATCGACGACAATCGCATGGCGGTCACCGCCGAGCCCGGCCTTGTCGCGCTGAACGTCATCGAGGGTCGCGGCCTGGTGCTTCGGATCGCGATGATAGAAGGCCGGCCAGCCTTCGATCGGCGTGATGTCCGGCACCGGGTATGGCCCCTTGTCGGATTCCGCCGCGTAATGGCCGAGCTTCACCTCGACTAGTGGCTGCGTCGGCGGCACGAGGACGAACGCCATGTCCGCATTGTAACGCAGCGGCTTCTTGTCACCGACCGACGCGACGATTTCCTTCGAGGCAGGATGCACCGGCCAGTCGGCGACGATTTGATTCCACGAATTGTCCGTCGGAAAAATTTCCAGCGCGGTGAGGATCGCGTCAGCCTCGGGAGTGTTGAAAGGAACGGGGTTCGTGACCGGCGGCATTGTCGCCGCGTGCATGCGCTCAAGCCGCGCAGGATCGCCCACCGCCGAAACTGCGAAGAATGCGAGACTGAGCAGGCCAAAGGGCTTTGCACGGCGCAGAGTGATGGAAAGTTTCATGGGGTTCTCGGGATGGGCTGTTCAGTGAAATGCTGTGCACGTCGTTGGCCAAGGTGAGTTCATTTCAGCGTCGCCGCGCGCATCGGGACGACGCGCGTGCGGATGTCGGTAAAGAATCGCCAGTCAGTGACGAGCGACCGGGCTTTTGCAATCTGCTGTGCGGCGAGCGCGGCTTTGGCTTCGGCCGCTTGCTTGGTGATGAACTCGCGCTCCTCGGGCAGCAATTTCGCGGCGCGCACGCGGTCGGTCGTGATCGCTTCGGCTTCACCAATGAGGCCGCGGAGGTGCGCGAGATCGGCATCCGCAACGACTTCGCTTTTCCAACCGGCGAGCTTGGCGTTCGTGGCGTCCGCGACGAAGGCGCGGACTTCATACGGCTTCAAATCAATCGCGACGATGCTGAGTCCGCCGGTTTTGTTTTCGGCGACGAGCTTGCTGTTCACCGCGTCGCGAACGGACGCGCCATTCGCGACATACACCTCAGCGCGCAGCGGCCAGTAGCCGGGATTCGCGGCGATGAACCACAGCTTGCCGCCGTCGCGTGCTTCGCGGAGGACGAGATTAGTCTGCAAAGATGTGCTGAGCGCGGGCTCGAACTTTGTCCTCGGCAATGCCCGCAGCACGCGGGCGAATTCGCGCAACGGCTGCTCGTGGCCGGTCTGCATCACGAGGTTGCTGAAGCCCCACATGAGGATTTCGGGATCGGTCGTGATGAGATTTTGCGTGAAGAGTTCGCGCGCGTTGTCGCCACTCGGCAGTACCTGGTAAGTCATCTGGAATGGACGCGGCCAGCCGTCGCGCGGCTCCAGGGTTTCGGCGGAAGTCTCGTGCTCCTGCCAGTGGGTCATCACGTAGGCGGCGCGGTTCGCGGGTTGGTTGAAGGCGCGGTTGTATTCTTCGCTTACGCTCATTTCCCACTCGGCGGGCCACGTCTCATTGCGCTGAATCGGGACGAGCGAGGCGTAGCGCTGCGTGGCATGCGTCCACTTCGGAAGCCACAGGCCGGGCTGATTCTGAAACACCTCCGGCAACCAGCTGAACTGTCGCAGGTAATCGCGCACCGGCAGTCCGCTCGCTTTCCATCCCTGCGCGTGCTGCACATCCACGAAGAGCGAGAGGAACACAGGCAGGGATGCCTGTGTTCGGATCTTCAGCGCGGGCAGCCCGTTTTTGATGTGCAAAATTTTGAGCCGGCTCGCGGCGGCCCCGGCGGCGTCGCGCTGGAGGTTGGAAAGATTGATCGCCGTCGCGCCCGGATCCGGCCGGTAAATCCACTGCATGTTCTTCATCTTTCCAGTCAGCGGATACTTCTGCCCCGTCCACGTCGCCGGGCCGTCTTTCGACGTGTGCGGCGCATTTGCGGACGTGCAAGAGACGCCAAACCAGCGCTGCACATCGTCCGGAAATTCCAGTTCCATGAGGTAGAAGTCGCCGGGATGTTTGAACTCGTAGCGATGCGAAATGAGCGCGCCCTGGTCCGGCCCCGTCTCGCGGAAGCGCAGGCCGTTGCGCTCGGTGATCGTCGGCTTCGTCACGAGGACGTTGCTGCCGCGTTTGCCGCCGACTTCCTGCCACGGGATCGGGCCGTCGGGCTTGGTGTAATCAATCTCGGCCTCAAGCGCGAGATCGAGCCCGTCGGTGAGCGTGTCGCCGGTCACTTCGCGCATCGGCACCTTGCCGACGACGACGAACGGCTCCGGGATGCGGTCCTCCAGCAGCTTGCCGCCGCTGGTGAGCTTCGCGGCGAAAGTGTAAACGCCGCGCGGAAGCTGGCCCACGTCCGCGAGCGGGGACGTTCCATTTGCTTCGCCACTTTTCACCGGCGCGAATTTTCCTGACTCGTAGCGCTGCACCTCCCACGCGAGCTGCGGCGAGGCGATGCCGGGCGGCATGCGCACGCGCATCTCCACCGGCGCGCTGTCGCGGAAAAAGAGATACGGCTCGTCCGGGCTGCTGAGCAGGATTAGCCCGGCGTAAGCGGGGCGCGCGGTCTCCTGCTTGTAGCTGAGCGCCGTGCCGGGGCGTCCTTGCGCGGGCTTCCAAGCACCATCGTCAAAGCCCGGCGCGCTCACCTTCACCCCCGCGGCGAGCGGCTCGCCCGACGCATATTTCCACGAACCGTCGCTGGCCATGCGCACGACTTCGCCCGACTCCATCACGACCGTCAGCGTGAAATAGACGTATGGCGCAGCGCCGTTGCGCGCGACGTGCAGCGCGACGGCATTCGGCCCCGCGCGCAGCTGCGGCGCGAAGTCGAGCGACTCGCAGCCAAACATCTCACCGCCAATGAAATTGAGGCTCGGGCGCACAAGCATCCCATTGGCGCTCGGCACCTCGCGGCCATTGACGAAGAGCGAGCACATCATCCCCGCGTCGCCCACCGCGCGCCAGATTTTGCCCACGGGCAGCGTGAACTCCTTCCGCCAAAACCCCTCGTGCATCTCGCGCGAAAACTGCACTGACTTCACCTCGATACTCGCGCCCTCCGCACCCGCAAACTCCAGCTCAATGCCATCCGGACGTTTGATGCTGTCCGTCTTGAACACAAGCGTCTGCCACTCCGCGCCGCCCTTGAGCTTCGCGCTTACTCCCTCGGGCTTCGCGCGTTTGCGATTGGCCTGCCGCGTCGTTTTTCCCTCCGGCACTTTCCCACCAGCGCGCCCGTCGCACCACGAGAGGAAAGTCACGTCCACGTCGCTCGCCGCGCGCAACGTGACGCTCACGGTCATCGGCCCTTCCCAAAGATGCACGCGTTCGGCGTGCAGCTGTTTGCCCTCGAAATTTCCCCAGCCGAGCAGCGCGCCTTCCTCGCCGAGCGCAAACTTCAACGCACCGTCCGTCGTCGTTTGCACCTTGTCCCATCCACCAGAAAAGAACGTGACGTTGCCACGATACTTCCCCGCGAAGGTCCACTCCGGTTTGCCGTCGCGCGCGGGAAAAGTTTCCTTGCGCGGCTCCGTCATCAGGCCCGCCCCATCGAACAAATTGGCGGTCGTGAAACGCTGCGGTTCCGCCAATGCGGTTTGAATAGAATAGTTCAGTAAACTCAGCGCACCGAGGAGGAGGATTCGTTTCATGGGGGGAAACTTCGGCGCATGAAGAGATTCGCAGTCTTCGTGCGTGCGCTCTCGGCCGTTAAGGAAGGCTGCCGGCTTTCGTCCTCTCGCGGTGAAGCAATGCGGAAAGCCCGTTCGCGGTCTCGGCGTGCGCGGAGTCGGTGGCGAGATTGTGATATTCGCCTGCGTCTGCGTCCCGGTCGTAAAGTTCCGTGCCCTCGCGGCCTTCGTTCCATTCGATCAAGTGCCAGCGATCCGTGCGCAGCGAGTAGCCGGTCACGTTTTCGTTGCGCACGTTATAAGTGATGGCGCACTCATGCACCGACTTACTCGGGTCACCTAATAGCGGCTTAAGGCTGACGCCTTTCACGGAATCAGGGATTTTCAAACCGCTGAGGTCGGCGACCGTGGGATAAATATCGAGGAACTCCACAAGGCTGCGGCACACAGCGGGTTTTACGCCCGGCGCGGCGACGATGAACGGCGCGCGGCAGCACAGCTCGAACAGCGTGAACTTGGTCCACCAGCCGTGCTCACCGAGGTGGTAGCCGTGATCGCCGACAAAGACGACGACCGTCTTATCCCACAGCTTCAAACGATCCATCGTGTCCATGAGCCGGCCCACTTGCGCGTCGGTCTGCGTCGCCCCGGCGTAGTAGTGCGACAGGAAATCCATGCGGTCGTCGTCCGTCCACTTCACGAACTGATCGGTGAAATTGCGCCCGCCGATCGAATGCCGCAGCAGCGGCCCGGCGTCGGCGGGATCGCGATTCAGTTTCAGCGAGCCGGGCGGAAACATCGCGGCGTATTTTTTGTTCACGACAAACGGGTCGTGGGGTCGGTGAAATCCCGCGGCGATGAACCACGGCTTATCGCCGAGTCGCTGCATCGCATCCATCGCCTGCGCGGCAGTCTGGCCGTCGGACTGATCGTCATCGTCCCCTTCCATGTCGCCGACGACACACCACTTCAACGCGCCGCCCGTGAGATTGCGCGTGCGTCCCTCGCTCCCCTTCTTTGTCGGGCGAAACATGCGCGCTTCCTGCCACGACTTGCCGACGTCGAGCATCGGATTGTCCACTTCGCCCTCGACGAGTCCCGCGTGGAAGATTTTCCCATACGACACCGCGTGCCCGCCGCTCTCGCGGAAGAGCTGCGGCAGCGTCACCACGTCGGGCAGTTTGCGGCGGAAGAACGTGTCGTTGCTCACCACACCATTCACCTCGGGCCGCGTGCTGGTGAGCATCGAGGTGGCTCGGATTGCAGACCGG
>JBBSDS010000294.1:0-6584 GCA_038240495.1 Chthoniobacterales bacterium
AGCTTCTCCCGGCGGCGGTGCTTGAATCCGAGCGCGGCGGCGAAGAAGAGCAACTTCCAGATTTCCCGGAAGACACCCGAAGCGTCGGAGGTCAGCAACTCGATGATGTCCTCTTTGTCCTTGGCGCGGTGAATACGCTTCATTCCCACAGCGCCTCGGCGCTTTGGTGCCTCCTTGTTTGCGTCGTCTTCCAAGTTGGTGGTGTTGTCAGGCATCGACTTCGATGATCTCCGTGTATTCCTCCGGCGACTCGAAATATTGTTCGAGGTGTCGGCCTTCGATGATGAGTTCCTGTCGCGCATCGGGCTGAAGGTGAGGCCCGTGGTAGCTGAGATAGTAGCGTTTGCCGATCCGCTTGGACTGGCGCAACACATTGGCGACCGCACCTTCGTATTGCGTGCTGCTGGCAAAAATGATGACCTGCGGCGCGAGGTCAGGCAACCATCGCGCGACGCCTTCGCGGAAGCGTGTGCTCAACTGGCCGAACGGTGAATCCATGACCATCGGGTATTCCGCGCCGGTCAGCCCTTTGATGATCGTGGGGATTTCACCGCGCCGCCGCGCGAGCGAAACGAGACTGGCGATGAAGACGAGGGACGTGACCTGCCGCTGGCCGGTGCTCTGCGCCACGTCGAGCACTTGATCGTCAGTGCCTTCCTGCACCGCGACGCTCTTGCGGATGGAAAGGACGAAGTCTTCCGACAACTCGGCCCAATAACCGCGGTCGATGATCTTTTTGAAGTGAGAGTTGATTTCGTCGTTGAGGATGGGCCGCATGTCCTCGATCTCGAACGCGAGGATGCTTTCGAGCAGCGCCACGCTTTCCTCGACCGCATCGAGGCGGCGCTGGGCGCGCTTGGCGGCTTCCTCGTTGTCTTCCAATCGCTGGATTTGGTCGCGAAGTGCATCGCGACGGGCGGCGAGTTCCTGGAGCTTGCCGTCGATCCGGCCCAGCTCGGTGATCGCCTCGTCGCGCTGAAGTTGGAGCTTGTGCCGGGTGTCTTCGAGCTCGTGGACTTCCTCGTCCTCTTTGCTGCCGAGCTTTTGATGAATGTCCTCAAGTGTCTCGCCGATCATGACGAGTTCCTCCCGGATTTTGAGGCGCTCGCGATTCGATTCCTGGAGGTTCTCGCGAGTGCGCTGGAGGACGCCTTCGATGACGCCGATGGCGTTGTCGAGAGCGCCGACAGCATTGTTGAAGTGCTGGTCGCCAGCGATGGTGAGCAGTTCTTCGACGGCTTTGCGTTCCTCGGAACCGTCAGTCAGGTGGCGTGTGCAGATGCAGCGGCCGCGTTCCAGCAACTCGTAGAGAAAGCTGTTCAAGACACGGGCCGGAATTTTGTTTTCCGCGCGGAGCCTCGCCATGATTTCGCGTCCGCGCTGCACGAGGCCATCGGAAAAAAGTGTGTAGCCGTCTTCCGCGACGAGCTGGCCGAGACGCTTTGAAATGGCGGCCTCGCGCTCGCTCAGTTGGCGCTGCTGCTTTTCCAGCGACTCGCGCTTCGCTTGAAGTTCATGGGCGACGCGATTCGCTTCGAGCTTGGCGCTGACCTTTTGGATGTCGTCGTCGATGGCGTCGAGGTTCTGTTGCGTGAGCGACTTCTTCTCGCCGAGTTGCGTGATCTGCTCATCCACGCGAGTCTGTTCATCGAGGAGCGCAGCCTTCTCGTCGCTCGTGCAATCGCGCAACTCGGTGCGGAGTTTGCCGCGGACGTTCTGGTGTTTGAGATCCTCGATTGCCGAGCGAAGGAGCTTCAACCCGAGCATTTGCTGGATGGCGTCGGTCACTCGCGGCGCGCTTTCCTCCATCGCGAGATGGTCAATCCGCTCGCCGTTGAAGAACAGAAATTGGCTGATGCCGTCGGGCATCATGGACTGGATTTTCGCCTGCGGCATTCGCTCGGTGAGCGTCTGGCCATCGCGGAGCACTTCGAGCGTGATCAACGTCTTCTTCGGATCGACGAGTTGGACTGCAAGCGAGAGCGAGCGTGTGAGCGTGTATTTCACGCCCTCGTGCTGATACCGGATCGTGACCGTCGCTGTCGTCTGCTCCGGGTCTTTCGCTTTCGCCGCTGTGCCTTCGTGGATGATCCGCTCCTTGTGCGCGACATCGGGTGTCAGGCCGTCGTGGCCGTAGAATCCCCAAAGCAGCGCGTTGAGCAGCGCGGTTTTTCCGAAGCCGTTTTCCGCGTGGATGAGCGTGACGTTTCTATCGCGAATATCAGAAAATACGATCTCCTGCCGGCCACGGAATTGCCGGAAATTTTCGACGATGAGCTTCTCCAGAATCATCGGACGATGCGCTTCACATGATCGAGAATCTTCTGGTGAATCTCGGGACGGCGCTTGAGGTGCATTACATCGCGTTCGTCGCGCAGCACGCTACGAACGAGCTGCTGGATTTCCTCGGCGGACTTGAGAAAGGCTTCCTGCGAGCGCGTGTAGGTGGTGGATTGCGGAGTTGGCTCAGGCACAGCTCAGTAGGCTAACAGGTTGTAGTTCAGACGCAAATCCTGGAGTTGCTGCAAAGCAATCGGGCCGTTCTCGGCGGAGCGACAGAACTCGATGATGCGCTCCAGCTCGCGGCGAAACAATCGTCGTTCGATGTTGAACGATTCCGAATCGGAGCCGCCGCCAAAATCCGGCGGGCGCACGATGAAGTCATAGATGATCGCGCGCACTTTCCCAGAAGCGCGACGCAACAGGCGACCGCGACGTTGGATGAACTGCCGTGGATTTGTGGAGCTGGCGAGCAGGAAGCCGAGCCGCACGTCCGGCACGTCGATCCCTTCGTCGAGACACCGAATGGCAACGACCGCGTTGAGGCCGCCACTGCGCAGCGCCGTCAGGATGTCCTCACGCTCGTCGGGACGTTCGTCGCATGTGAATTTCCGCACCTTCAACGAGTGGCTGTCTCCGAGCAGGCGAGTCACGGCGATAATCTGCCGGTCCAACTCGGCGGTAGCCGGACATTCCACAGTGCCGTCGCCGCAATAGACGATGGCCTTTTCAACTGGCTCGCCGTGCGCTTTCAAAACCGCGCTCAGCGCCGGCAACTTGTTCGCTGCCGCCGCAAGCAAGCGCGCGCGTTTGATGAGGAGCATCTTGAGCTGATCGGACTCGTCCTCGTCTTCCGCCCTTGACCAGGCGCGCGCGATCTTGGCCGTTAGCTCGCGATAGTTGCCGGCTTCGTCCTCGGTCAAATCGACGAGCACTGGATGATACCGATAGGGGACGAGGACACCCTCTTTGATCGCGCGGTCGATGCCGAACTCGAAAACGACATCCCCGAAGTAGTCGAAGATCGCCTGCGTGCCGTCCGCGTCGCCGTGGCGCTCCGGTGTGGCCGAGAGCCCAAGCCGGAGAGAAATCCATTCCGGCAGAGCTTTCCTCAAATGTGCCGCGCCGAGATTGTGAACCTCGTCCGCGATGAGAAGGTGCTGGGCGAGCGCAGGCCGAAGTGCGGCTTGAAAGGCGGGCGAGAGGAAAGTCGCATTGCTGACCACGACCGACACGCACTGCGTCAGTCCGGCTGAAGCGCGCTGGTAGGCTTCCTGAAGCGGTCGCTCCCACTGCTCGCGACTGTGGAAGCAAGCGACTGGAGCCAATCCAAACCGCTCCATCTCACGAATCCACTGCATTGCGAGGTTCAGGAACGGACACACGACGAGGATCACGATGGGCTTGTTTTGCTCTGCGAGTTTGCACGCGAGGCAGAGCGCGGTGAGCGTCTTTCCCGCACCGGTCGCCATCGCGAGGATGCCGCGCCCGCCGTGGTTGATCCACTCGCGGATGGCCTCCTTTTGGTAGTCGCGAAGAAGTATCTCCGGCGGAATAGCGAAGCATTCGACGGCGGGCTTTGTAGTTTCCGGCGGGTCTTCCGCCACGCGACTCGTTTCTTCCGCACTCTCGTTACGCGAGTCCGATGGCCGCGTCGTGGCGGGTGGAGGCGGCTGCCAATCGTTTGTCGCGCCTCCCCAAATTCGGTCGAAACGCTCCACCTCCGTCGCAGCTTTGCGCCGCGGGTCGCCCCACGACCATGCGACATCCAAGCTACCTGCTCCATCGAAGAATCCGGTGGCCTCGCATTGATCTGCACTGACGACGCAAATGTGATCGCCAAAGGCGTCAGTGAACAGCCCCGTTGGGTGTGGAAGCTCGCTGGCCGCGCTGCTTACACGAACAAGCAGCGAGTGTCGCGCAACGAGCCAAGACAGAGCGAGCGAAGGATTGCTCGCGAGGAGGCGCTCGACCTCAACTCCTGACTGCATTGGACATTGCCTCAGAACCTCCTCCGGTCGTTCCACCGCTCGTTGAATCGCGTCAGCCTCCGCGGGAGGGAGAGGCGAAGCCACCAGCAGGCGAACCACGCCGCCCCGTTCAATGAACCGCGCGAACGCCGGCCCCAACGTGGTGAGGGCGCAGGCTTGGAGGGCTGGAACCAAGCGCCGATAAAGCAACGCGTGCTCGACGCACTGCTCTAGGAACTCGCGACAGCCGCTGTCTTGAGCGCGCTCGTAGCGGATGCGAATCGGCGTTGCGATCTGAGAAAAGCTCATCGCACCCCGGTCGCGCTAGAGGCGCTGAATGAGCCAATCAGCGAGCCACTGGATACGTTGATCTCCGATCCCCGGGGTCGCAAGAGCTCGGAGGAGTTCCTGCCTGTCGAGCTGATTCCAATACTGGCCTTGGTTGGCGACGAGCCACTGCACGTAGGGATGGACCCGCGGATCGTTCTGACATTCGGCGTCGTAGGTGCCTCCGGAAACCAGCTTTTGAGAGCACTGGACGTTGAGTTGCCGAATGTTCGATGGGCGTGTGATTGGGGCGAAGTTCGTCAGCAGGCGTGCTTCCGGCCCGCCTGGCCTGTTCGTCTGGATCACGCTGTCAGGAATCATGTGGTCGATTTGGTAGTGATGCGCTCCTTTGCCAAACACATAGGGAGCGAAGGAGCCGGACGTTCCGATCTGCGACAGGAAGCATGCATTGAATACCTGCCGTGCCCGGCGTTGGTCCGCTTGCTTGAGGGTGGAAACGAGCCAATCGCGATCAACCTGGAGATTCAGTGCGCGCCCGAGGAAGTGAATCGACAACTCATCCGCCACCGTTGGCAGCGAGAGGTTTTCGTGGAGTAGCCGCTCGGCGAATCCGCGAGTCCCGGCGACATGGCCGTCGAATACTACGCGGTAATACGCCCGGAGGAACGCCTTGAGGTCCGCGTCCTCGATGGTGCCACCCGAGAGGAAGCTCGGAGTTGAGCCAGCGGATAGAAAGGTGCGGTAGTAATGGCAAATGCAGCCCGCAAGAGGGATGGCGCCGCAAGAGCGAATCTCCCGATAGTAGGGATTGTCTTTCGAGTCGAACATCGCTTCGACGAAGCTCAAAAACTGCCTTACTTCGTCGAGCTGCAAGCCGCTTTGCCATGACGGAAAAACGGAGAGAGCCTTTGCCACGCTGGAGTTGGTGAGGCTGTCCTTGATGATCGCAGCCAAAGGAATGAGGTCTGATTCGGGCGCACTCCCCTCCTTGGTGAAGACTTCGGTAAAGCGGTTTTCAAGAACCTCGGTGTCCGCGGCGGTCCAGCCGGAAGCACTCCCTCGATCCACGATGATCGAGCGCAGCCAGTCAATGATGCTGAGTTGAACCCGGATTGTGTTTAGGCCGATAAAGGTGTTGGCGACCTCGTATTCACTCGTGAATCCATAGTAGGTGTCCGGCGCAATCTGCCGCACGAGGAAGAGCGTTTGAAGTTGTTCGGCTATTTTTGCCGCCTGGCCATTGTCGAACTGCTCGACCAGCCAGCGCGCCAGCACGTCGCGGAAGTCTTTGTAGCTCGCGGCGACCGCCGTGCGGGTGTGATGCTCCAACTCATAATCGTTGTGTTGGAAAATTGCGGCGAGGCTCGCGCTCTGAGCCTTCAACGCGGCGAAATATGGTGCATCGTTCGGACGATCGGGGTTGTCCCTGAGCACCACTGGAAAGAGCAGCGTGAGCAGCGCCGTGCCGATGGAAAAGCGCTGGAGGCCATCAATCAGGATTTCATAGGTGGTCACGTTCGCTGGAAGATTTGCGAACGCAGGGCTTCCCCCAGGCACCGCAAACGACCCAAGAATCGCGTTGCCGAGGAAGACTGACGTGCTGCCGAGGAGTTCCTCGAATAGCTCTTCGTTCCAGACGAGCCCGCGCTGGTAGCTGGGAATGCCAATCCATCGGAAAGTGTATTGCGTAAGACGCAAGAACTCCGGCGTTGGGACGCGAGAACGAGGGATCAATGCCTGTTTGGTGACGTATTCCAGAAATGGCGGGCAAGCGCCGGTGCGTGAGATGCTCATGGTATTAGATAGCTACGGCAGATGAATTTGAATCCTTCGCGGCTTTGATCAGAAGTTCGCCTAACTCCAAATGGAACGATGCTTCACCGCCGTTCTTGAGAATTTTCACCAGCTCTTAGAAAAGTGAAAACTAGTCTGTCCCTCAGTACGATCAATGATGCAGTGACTCTTAGGTGTGTAATCATAGAGGGAACGATGCTCCCTAACCAATCGTCGTCTTTCCCGCTGGCAGCTTCACGGTTGCGACTCACC
>JBBSDS010000295.1:0-6562 GCA_038240495.1 Chthoniobacterales bacterium
AAAGGCGGCACGTCCTTGCGGACAGAGCCGCCTCTACAAACGCTCGTTCTCAATTTGAGCCACTCCCTTGCGACAGCGCCGCTTGCCGAGCGCGGGGTGCGGCGCTAGAAAAGGCGCTCTCCATGCCCGAGACTCTCGCGCCCATCGCCCCGCCATCCACCGCCCCTGCCCCGCTCGAACCGATTCGCGTCCGCGCGAAATTTTTCTTTGAGGGCGACAAAAAGTGGTTTGTCAAAGGGGTGACCTACGGGCCGTTTGCGCCGGACGCTGCGGGAGATTTTGTCGGCAACCCGGAGAAGGCGCGGAAGGATTTCACGCTCATGCAGGAGATCGGGCTCAATCTCCTGCGCGTCTATCACATTCCGCCGCGGTGGTTCCTGGATCTGGCGCGGGAATTTGGCCTGCGTGTCCTCATTTCCATCCCGTGGGCGGAGCATGTGGAGTTTTTAAACAACCCGAAAATGCGCCGGCAGGTCGAACACACGATTCGCACCGGCGTGGCGAAGAACAAAGGCCACGAAGCGATCTTCGGCTATTACGTCGGCAACGAAATCCCCTACGCGATGGTGCGCTGGCTCGGGGCGCGGCGCGTCATCGAGTTTGTCGAAAAGCTCATCCGCATCGCGCGCGAAGCCGACCCGCGTCCGCTCTACAGCTACGCGAGTTACCCGCCCACCGAGTACCTGCTCCCGAGCAACGTCGATTTCGTTTCTTACAACGTCTATCTCGAGCGCCAGCGGGATTTTGAAAAGTATCTCGCGCGCTTGCAGAACCTCGCTGAGGACAGGCCGCTGATCTTTGGCGAGTTTGGGCTCGATACGATTCGCAAGACCGAAGACGAGCAGGTGGAAGTGCTCTCGTGGCATTTGGAAAGTGTCGTGCGCGGCGGTGCGGCGGGGACGATTTTCTTTGCGTGGACCGATGAGTGGTTCACGGGCGGGAGCGAGATTACGGACTGGGCGTTTGGTCTGGTCACGCGCGACCGGCAGCCGAAGAAGGCCTTTCACGCGCTCAAAAAATTTCTGCACGGCGAAAGCTCGATGACACTCCGCGTGCAGTTGGAGCGCTACCCGCGCGTGAGCGTGATCGTGTGCAGCTACAACGGGGGCAAGACGCTCGGCGAGTGTCTGCTTTCGCTCGACGAAGTCACGTATCCGAACTTCGAGATCGTCCTCGTCGATGACGGCTCGAAAGACGACTCGCAGCAAATCGTTTGTCGCTGGCTGGCGGCGCGTTTCCTTCGCGCAGGGGCGCCGCTTGCGACCGCGCCGGTGCCGAGCCGCGAGCCGCGCACGGAGCATTTTGCCGGGCAGGGAAAGCTGCCGGATTTCATCGCGGTTGTGCAGCCAAACATGGGCCTGAGCTACGCCCGAAACGCCGGTGCGAAAGCCGCGACGGGCGAAATTTTTGCCTACACCGACAGCGACTGCATGGCCGATCCCGACTGGCTCTATTTCATGGTCGGGACGCTGATCAGCGGCGAGTATGTCGGGGTTGGCGGGCCCAACATTTCGCCGCCCGCGGTCAATTGGGTGCAAGCCGCCGTCTCCGGCGCACCCGGCGGTCCCAGCCACGTGCTGCTCACCGATGTCGTCGCCGAACACATCCCCGGCTGCAACATGGCCTTTCACCGCGCGGCTTTTGAAAGCGTGATCGGCTTCGACACCGAGTATCGCAAAGCGGGCGACGACGTGGACTTCTGCTGGCGCTTGCAAACCAATGGCGGCGTCATCGCTTTCTCGCCGAGCGCGATCGTCTGGCACTACCGGCGCTTCACGCTCGAGGCGTTTCGCAAGCAGCAGGAAGGCTACGGCGAAGCCGAGTCGATGCTGCGCTTCAAGCACCTCATCTTTTTCGGCCCGACCGGCACGGCGAAATGGAAGGGCCAAATCTACGGCGCGCCGCGCTTCACCTGGTTCTTCAACAAGCCGATCATCTATCACGGCGTCTTCGGTCACGGGCTTTTTCAATCCATCTATCCGACGCCGCAATCGGAAATCTCCGCCTACCTCAGCAGCATCGAGTGGGTCGTGCTCACGGGCTTCATCGCGGTGCTCGGATGGCCGATGGAAAAGCTGCGCGTCGTGCCGCTGCTCATGTTTCTCGGCACGTTCCTCGTCGCGCTCAGCTACATGATCCACGCGCGCATCGAGCCGAAGTTCGACACGATTTCCGCGCGCCTGCTCGTCGCCTTCCTCGCCTTTATGCAGCCGCTCGGCCGCGGCTGGGCGCGCTACTTTACCTGGCTCAAATACAAGCACACGCCGCGCTCCGTCATCGCCAAGCCCGAGGAGGGGCTGGCGCCCGCGAGCCACAAAGGCGGCATCTCGAAACTCGACTTTTGGAACGAGACGGGCAAGGGCCGGGAGCAGTTGCTCACCGAAGCTTTCCAACTGCTCGAAGACGAAGGCTGGAACTACTCTTCGGACACCGGTTGGAAGGATTGGGACATTCAAATTTACGGCAACCAATTCTGGAGCATCACCGTCCGTACGGTGACGGAATACCACGGCGGCCCGAAGTGTCTGACGCGCGTGGGGCTTCGCTATCAAGCAGTGGCGACGACCATCCTGATCAATGCACTCATCCTCTCCCCGCTGCTTTACCGCCTTGCTTTCACGACGCATCGGGATCGCGTGTGGTGGTGCTTCTACGCGCTGCTGCTCGGCATGTTTGCCTTGCGCGCGTGGCGACTGAAGCGGCGCGTTGCCGACCTCATCATCGCCGCCGCGGGGCGCTGCGAGTTGATGCGCGTCTTCGGCGCGGCGAGCAAGCCGGCTCCGAAAGCGTGAGTCTGCGCACGGCAGATTACGATTACGCGCTGCCCGACGAACTGATCGCGCGCCATCCGCTGCCGCGCCGTGAAGACTCACGCATGATGGTCCTGCACCGCGCGGACCAGCGGATCGAGCATCGGATGTTTCGCGACTTTCCGTCGTTTCTCCGCGAAAGCGATCTCGTTGTTTTGAATGACACGCGCGTCATCCCCGCGCGCGTCTTTTCCGACGATGGGCGCATCGAGTTGCTCTTCCTCGAAGCGGTGCGCGAGAACACTTGGAAGTGTCTGGTGAAGCCGGGCCGCAAGATGCGCCTCGGTGCGCTCGTCCACATTCGTGATGTCGTTGGCGTGGTCATCGGTATCGAACCGGAAGGCGAGCGAATCATCGAGTTTCGCGGCCCGGTCGATCTCGACGTTGCCGGCGAACTGCCGATCCCGCCTTACTTCGGTCGCGCGATCGAACCCGCCGACGCGGAGCGCTACCAGACCGTCTTTGCCCGCGAACGCGGAGCCGTCGCTGCGCCGACCGCCGGGCTGCATTTCACTTCCGAAATTCTCGCTGAGGTGCCTCACGCTTTTATCACCCTTCACGTCGGCATCGGCACCTTCCGCTCTGTGCTCGTCGATGATCTCGCCGCCCACCGCATGCATGCCGAGCGCTTCCGGATTTCGGCGGAAACGGCGGGGGCGGTCAACGCCGCGCGAAGGGTTGTCGCCGTAGGCACGACCACCACCCGCGTGCTCGAAGCGTGTGGACTCCCGATCGCCGCGCGTGAAGGCGCCACCGACATCTTCATCCACCCGCCCTATCAGCCTCGGGTCGTCGGCGCACTGCTCACCAATTTTCACCTCCCGAAAAGCACGCTCCTCATGCTCGTCAGCGCTTTCGCCGGACGCGAGTTCGCCCTCCGCGCTTACGCCGAGGCGATGCGCGAACGCTACCGCTTTTACAGCTACGGCGATTGCATGTTGATCGTGTAAGGAGTGGGACGGAACGGAGTCGAAGACCTCGGAGATCGGATGACGTGCGGAGCTTGTGCGGACCACCAAAATCCCTCGGCTGCGCTCCGCTCGACTCGGGATGAAGGGCCGTGCATTTTTTCTGATTTGGCCATCACCGAGGAGCACCTGCGCTTGCCTTTCTCGACTAACTTGCGGCACAAGTGGCCTGCAATCCTTCACCGAATTGCCGCTTCATGGCTGAGCCCGAAGACCCTACTTCCATCCCGACCGAAATCTCGCCTGCCGCAGGCATTCCGCCGTCGCAGGCGCCGAAGCGTCTCGACAATATTACCCTCGAGGCGCTGCTGGGCGCGGCACGACCCGGTGTGCAACGCGTCAACAGTGCGTGGCAAATTCCTTCGCCCGAGGAAATCCAGGCCGATTTTCCGCAATATGAAATCGTCGGTGTTCTGGGACGTGGCGGAATGGGCGCGGTTTACAAAGGGTTGCAGAAGAGCCTCGACCGTTTTGTGGCGATCAAAATCCTCCCGCCGGAGGTGCAGGATTTCGACCCAAATTTCGCCGAGCGTTTCAAGCACGAGGCAAATGCCATGGCGCGTCTCAGCCATCCCGCCATCTGTGCGGTTTTCGATGCGGGTGAGACGCCCGGCGGGCTGCTCTATTTTGTCATGGAGTTCATCGAGGGCGGCGATCTCGGCCAGAAGATCGCGACGCAGGGCCGCTTCGCGCCGGCCGAAGCCGTGGTCGTCGCGGGCACGATTTGCGATGCGCTCCAGTTTGCTCACGAGAGCGGCATCGTGCATCGCGACATCAAGCCCTCGAATATTCTTCTGAACCAGCGCGCTCATTGGAAAGTCGCCGATTTCGGTCTCGCGAAACTCGTCGGCCAGCCGAGCGATGAACTGACGCTTTCAGACACGGCGATGGGGTCTGCGGGCTTTGCCTCACCGGAGGCTCTTACCGACGGCGCCAGTGTGGATCATCGCGCGGACATCTACGCAGTCGGAGTGATCCTTTACCAAATGCTCACCGGTCGCATCCCGCGCGGGGCGTTCGAAATGCCGTCGCAACTCGTGCCGGGACTCGATCCACGCTTCGACGCGATCGTCACCAAAGCCATGCAGCCCGACCGGGAGCGCCGGTACGCCGCGGCGCGCGAGCTGCGCGCGGACCTCGATGGGATTGTCGCTGTAGCTGCCAGCACGAGCGGAACGTTCACGGTTCCAAGTGATCCACTGCCCGTCTTGCCGACGACGCCGCCTCGCCGGAAAGTGGCGTCGCGGATGGCGTTGGCTGCGATCTTGATCCTGCTCACGGTTGGCGGTTTCGTGACATGGAATCGGAGTCGGGAAAAAATGGGCAGCGAGCCCAGGCAGATGGGTCACTTGCCAGTCGCTGCCGCGTCCAAGGACGCGCCGTTCATCAACTCCCTCGGGATGAAATTTGTCCCGGTGCCGATCATTGGGGGACTGAGCAGTGGTCAACAGGTGCTATTCAGCGTGTGGGAGACGCGGGTGCAGGATTACGAGATTTTCGCTGGCGAAACCAAACGTGAGTGGCCGAAGCCGGAGTTCTCGCAAGGCCCGACGCATCCGGCTGTCAACGTCACGTGGGATGACGCGCGCGCTTTCTGCGTCTGGCTGACGGAACGCGAACACAAGGCCGGGCTGCTCGGCGCGAAGGAGCTGTATCGACTGCCAACTGACCACGAATGGAGCTGCGCGATTGGCCTCGGTGAACGCGAAGACGCGGCGAGAACGCCGGAGGAGAAAGACCGCGAGCTTCGGGATGTTTTTCCATGGGGCAGTGAGTGGCCGCCTCCGCCCGGCACCGGCAACTTCAGCGGTGAAGAAGCGGTCGGCCATGAATCGTGGAAAGGGCAAACCATTCTGAAAGGCTACCGCGACGAATTCCCGCAGACCGCGCCGGTGGGCAGCTTTGCGGCGAATCGCTTCGGGCTCTTCGACGTCAGCGGAAATGCCTGGGAATGGTGCGAAGACTTTTTCAATCCCGCGCGGACTTTGCGAGTGATGCGCGGCTCGTCATTCAATAACGGAGCCCGCGGCGGCTTGTTCTCGGCGCTGCGCGACCGGCACCCGCCCGACGATCGGAAGGACAACTACGGCTTCCGCGTCGTCTTGGATGTGACCGCCGAGAGCCCGGAAAAGGTTTCCGCGACTGGCGGCGCGGTGCCGCGGTCCACGGTTGGGATGGCCACGCAGCCGGGCACTTTCGCGAGCGCAACCAAGGACCAACCCCTCGTGAACGGACTTGGCATGCCGTTCGTTCCCGTGCCGATCACGGGCGGACCCACGGGAAGTCAGCGGGTGCTCTTTTGCGTCTGGGAAACGCGCGTGCAGGATTATCGCGTGTTTACAAACGAGGCGAATCGCGATTGGCCGAAGCCGCCTTTCGCGCAAGGCCCCACGCATCCCGCAGTCGGCGTGAGTTGGGACGACGCGCAGGCTTTCTGCGCCTGGCTCACGGAGCGGGAGCGCAAGGCTGGGCGCATCGATTCGGCGGAGCGATTTCGTCTGCCCACGGATCACGAATGGAGTTGCGCGGTCGGCATCGGCGATCGGGAAGATGCGGCGGTCGAACCGGCGGCGAAAAGTTTCAAAATCCCGGACGTATTTCCATGGGGCGCGGCCTGGCCACCGCCATCGGGCGCTGGCAATTATTGTGGCGAAGAGGTCACCGGTCGGGAGACGGCGAAGGATCAAAAGATACTCGCCGGCTATCGCGACGACTTTCTGGCGACGGCCCCGGTGGGCAGCTTTGCGGCCAATCGCTTCGGCATCTTCGACCTCGGCGGCAATG
>JBBSDS010000296.1:0-6558 GCA_038240495.1 Chthoniobacterales bacterium
CGTAACCGAGCGTGACGACGACGACGTGCGTCGCGAGCCAGAAATTTGTGTCGAGGACGGCGCGCATCATTTCCATGGTGTCGCCACCGAGCGCGAGATTGTGGGCGATGATGAGGGTGATAAATCCGACCGCCGATGCCACGGCGAGGCCGATGCCATTGCGATGAAAGCGCTCCAGCACCATGCCGAGCACGACCGCTCCCCAGCCGATGAAAATCGCCGATGAATAAAGATTCGTCACCGGCGGACGGCCTTCCAGAACCATGCGGAAGATGAGCCCCGCAGTGTGGATGACCCACGCCAGAAAGATGAGCCGGAAAGCGGTCTGGCGCCAGACGCCGGTGAAGTTAAACCAATAGGCGAGGATGAGCAGAAAGGCCGTGAGGTAGATGTACATGCTGCGCTTGAAGGCGAGCAGGCGGTTAAAGAAAAACTCGCGCCCGCCCTTCTTCACTTCGGCGGTGAAGCCCTTGGCTTCCAAGTGGCGCTGGTAATCGGCAACGGTTTCATTGAAGCGCGCCACGTCGCCCGTGCGATAAGCGGTCGCCATCGTAGCGTAGAGTCGCACCGCGTCCGGAAGCTGACCGCCGCGCGCCACTTCCATGAGCGCCTGTCCGGTGCGTTCCCAGCCACTCCGATCTTCATGCTGCGGCGGAACGACGAGGGGCGGATCGAGCTGGTTCATCACGTCGTATTTTTCCAGATGGCCCATGAGCCGGTTCAGCGCGGCTTCATCGAATTTCTGTTTGCCCTGTTGCGCGACCGCGGCGACACGACCGGGATCGATGGAGTCCAGATAGTCCTGAAGTTCCGCGGAAAAATCCTGCGCGTCCTGCGGCTGGATCGTGTTCTTCAGCCGGAGATAGAGGAAGAAGGAGCTTTGCAACTGCAGCACCGAGCGGTCGAAGGCAGAACGCAGCGACGCATCGAGCTTGCTGGCGCGCAGTGCTTCCGTGCGCAGCCGATCGATCGAATCCTTGAGGTCGTTGAACCGAAAATAGCGCAGCCCGGAATTCTCCACGCCCTTGCCCTCGAGCTTGAGCATGCTGACGAGGTCCGGATGGCTGGCGGCGAAGATGTAGCGTTCATCCGCCTGTTCCGGCGCGGCGATGACTTCGAGCAACCACGCGGCGGGCTTCAGCTTTTTTGGATGCCTGGCAAACTGATACCAATGGCGCTCCGACATCTGGCCTTTTTCGCGGATTGCGGTCCACTCGCCCCACGTTCCATCGGCGGCGTTGCCTTCGAGCGGCACATCCATGGTGTTGCGAATCTGGAGCAGAGAATTCCGGCCGAGAGAATCCATGGGCTGCACGCGACCGTTGAAGACCAGCGGGAGTTGGGCGAACTGCGAGATGGCGAATGTCTTGTCGGTCGGCGGCTTGAGCGCGAAGCCAAACTCGACGGCGAACATCGCGAGCAATGCCCAACCCAACCAGACGCGCCAGCCACGGGATTCCGACGGTGAAGTGACGGTTTTCGTTTTCATGCAGGGAGCGGGTTGGCGGTTCTTTTGCGGATGAAGCCCACGAGGTGAAAGAGGAACTGGTAGGCCAGTCCGATGCCCACAATGATACAGCCAAGATAGGGCGCGAGCCACGACGGGTTGCGCACGACTTGCAGCGTGCTCGTGCCGCGGTTGGCCGCGAGTTCATCGCGATCCATTTGATATTGGTAGAAAGTGAGTCCCGCATAGCGCAGCGGATTGTTCATGAAAATATCCACCTCGCGATTTTCGTTCGTCGCCGGATTTTCGAGACGCACTCGGCTTTGGAAATTTTTCGGAATTTCGCTGCCCGGATACACCTCATGCGCCGTCTTGAGCAGCGTGACAGAAAAGGGTCGGTACGCGCGTACCGGGCGGAGACTGAACGTGTATTTTTTCCCGCCGACTTCGACCGATTGCGGTTCGGTCAGATTCGCTGCGATCTTGGTCGCCATCTCGCGTCCGGCTTGTTGTTCAAAGCTGCGCCGCAGCGCGACGACCATCGCCGAATCGGCCGACCAGCCCGGCGTCACCCACGTGCCAAGCGAGCCCTGCGGGCCCACCAACTCGATCACTGCGGTCGGCACGTTCTTGTCATCCATCTTGTGCGTCTCGGGCGTCTGCTTGAAATCGAAATGCTGCGCGACGCCCTTGTCCGTCAATGGCGCCGTGGCCTTCGCCGCCATCGGAGCGCGGACCGACGGCTCGGAGTTGGACCAGAAATTTTTGATGTGCACGGTGAAAGGCAGCTTGGCGTTTTTCAGATCGCCGCCCTGGGTGAGGAGCTTCGTTGGGATCGCCACGACCTCTTCATTCTTCGGATCGAGATCGCTGACGAATGTCAGCTCGTAATCGAAGCCGCTCTCGGAATAGCTGCGCGTCTCGCCTTCGTTGAAACGGATCCGCGTTTCCCGCGAGAATTGATCGGTGAAAAGTTGCGCGACCAGCATGAGGACGATCCCGGCGTGCGTGAGGTGAATGCCCAGTTTTTTCCAACCCCACTGGAAGCGCTTGATGTGGGCGGCCACGAGATTCACGACGAGGGTGACGCCGAGCAGATAACCGCCGGGCAGCAGCACCGGGATGCGATGGCCCCACAGCGTCACGCCCCACACGAGCCACTGTTTGAAATAGCGAGCTTGTGCCTGGTAGAGCCCTTCGTCCGCCTGCGCCACGGTGCCGATCCAGATCAGAACGATGCCGAATGCGAGGCACACGACGGTCAGCCGCAACGAAGTGAGAAATTTCCAAATGTGTTTCATGGCTGGCTCTGGACGAACTGGACAAAGGCGTCGCGCTCCGCGTTCACAGCCGGCGCATCGCCGAGCATTTTGTAAAACCACCAGCGGCCTTCGCGCGGGACGATCGCGCCGAGCAGGCGACGATCTCCGCTGGTGATGTCGGCGAGCACCGCACCCGGCGCGCCGTCGATGGCCGCGCCTCCGAGTGGCGTCACGCATTCCGGCAAGCCTGCTTCGTCGGTCTCCGCCATGGCGAGTTGCCGGCGCCAGCGATTCACGTTGGCCAGCGTGCCGCCGGTATCGCTCGGGAAGACGCTTACGGACACTTCCGCCTTGGCTCCGTCGTGCTCGGGCACCGCAAACTTCGCGACCTGCATTTGACCCGCCGGGAGCGCCTTCCAGCCTTCGGGCGCAAGCATCGGCGATTCGGGCGTGGCGGGCGGCGCCGCGACTGCGGTCTCCGTCGCCGACGGGCTTCCTTCCTTGATCCGCACGGATTTCAAGAATGCGACAAACGCCGGTTTTTGCGCCGCGACCACGGCTTCACCACCCTGCAATTTATAAAACCAACTCCCATCCGGCCGATGCGCAAAAGCGGTGACGATGCGCAATGGTTTGCCGTCGCGTGTGCCGGTGATCTCGAAAATCTGGCCGGATTCACCGGCGATTTCCACCGGGCTCAAAACGCCCGCCAGTTCCTTCTCATCAATGGGCGGCTGGCCGACTTGTTCGCGCCACATATTCACGATGGCGGACTCCCGCCCTCCCATACCGGCGAGCGGAGTGATATTGACCGTCGCCTCCCCCTCGGGCGATGCGATTTGGAAATTGAGCAAACTGAGCGAGTTTCCTCCCGTTTCCTGCCATCCGGCGGGCAGCGTAAAAGTCACTTGTGGACGCGCTTTCGGCGGATGGCTCGGCGTCGCATTGGCGGGCGGCGGCGTGGCTTCGGGCACTTCCTTCGCGACGGTATAGACGCGGATTTCCGGACGTTCGCAACCGGCGACCAGCAGCGCGAGGAGCGCGCTGCCAAAAGCGGTGGTGACGACGTAAGGGAAAGGATGGTTCATGGGCGAAGGGCTGGAGCAGTAGCCGAAGAACGGCTGCCGCGCCATTGGCTTTTCGGGCGCACAGTCTATCCGGTTGCCTTCAGTTCCCTTAGCAAATGCACGAAATCAGCTTCCTAACATTTTTCCGTCGGTCAAAACTTGCGCCGCGCTCATTCGCCGGGCATCATACCGGGCTTGCCACACGGTCTACACTTTCAGTTTTGCTGATTCATCCATGCATGTTTTTCGGTTTTCTGGACTAAGCATTCTCACGACGCTGTGCGTCGCCGCGTTGCTGCATCTCCCCGCTTCAGCGATGGAGTTTCGGAGCGCACCTCGGCTCACGCTCACGGACAAAACTGCGCCTCCGAATGCGCGGGCCGCGACCCAACTCGATGTCCTGGGTCTGCGGAAGGACGGGAGTGCGTTTGCCCGCGCGGTCGCCTCCGCGCACCAGCCACTCATCGATCTTTTTCTGAGCGCTGGGATCAATGTCAATGCCGTCGGCGAGCAAGGCCGGACTCCGCTGCTCATCGCCACGCTGGGCCGAGATTGGGCGCTCGCTCATCGTCTCCTTGCCGCGGGCGCTGATCCGCGTCTGCCGGACGATAAAGGGCTCACACCGCTCATCGCCACAACGATCGCCGGGAATGTGCCGATGCTCGAAGCGCTGCTCACCGCCGGCGCTTCGCGCGACGCCAGCGATGCCCAGCACCGCACCGCCTTGTACTACGCCATCGCGAATCAGAAAACGGCCGCCCGCGATGCACTCCTCAAGTGTTCGCAACCGCTGCCACCTGCGGCGCAGGGCGGCAACGAACTCGCCGACGCTGCTCTCGCCACCGGCGACCGTCAGCTCTCCGAACTCATTCTGCGGCTGCTCCCTGGAGGATTGACCTGGACGCCGGCCGCCCGCACCGCTTTTGCCAAAGCCCTCGCGGCGCGCGACACGATCTTTGGCCCGCTCTTGATTGCGAAGTACGCGGCGCCTCCTGCAACCGCGGACAATCTGCAGCCGACGCTGGCCTATGCGGTGGCGCGCGGCGACCTCGATCAGCTAAACGCCTTGCTCGATTTCGGCGCCGATCCAAATACCGCTCTCGATCAAGCCGGCGACACCGCGTTTCGCGATGCCATCTCCTCAAGCGCACTGCGCTTCTATCTGGGGCGCGCGCCGGGCTTGAACGTCCTGATGCTCGCGGCGAGCTTGAAGAAGACGGCTTGCGTGAAGTTGCTCATGGAAAAAGGCGCGGATCGTCGCATCGGCACGAGTGGAAAAATGCAACTGCTCCCGCTCTATTTTGCGGCGTGGGCGGATAGCCCGGAGACGATTCAAGTGCTCCTCGGCAAGTCGCCGAAGCCCGAAGACATCCGCATCGAAATCTCCCTCGACAACCAGCGCGCCACATTTTTCAGCGACGGCAAGGTCGTCCTGAGCACGATCATCTCGACGGGACGTGAAGGCTTCGGCACCAAGCCCGGCGAATACGTCATCACGGACAAAGATCTTCACCATCACTCGACGCTCTACCAGAACGCCAGCATGCCGTATTTCATGCGGCTGAGCTGCGCGGCATTTGGCCTGCATGAAGGTTACGTCACGGGCCGCCCTGCTTCGCATGGCTGCATTCGTTTGCCCGGCGACGTGGCCCGGCGGCTCTACTCGGAAGCGCCGATCGGTACGTGGGTCAGTATCAAGCGGTAGATTTTCTGCCTCTCACTCTCTCCCACTTGGAGAGCCCTGACGGGAGCGTTACTTCCTCCCGAACAAACTCCAGCTCGCGCCTTTCTCGGCCTTGTCCTGTTGCACCTTGAGCTGGCCGAGGAGTGATTGCAGGCCGAGGTAAATCTTGTGCCATTGGCCTTCCACGGCCGGCAGGGAATCCGGCATCTCGCTGAGATGGCGCAGGCTCGGGGCGTGGGCGAAAAGCGCATGCACCTCATCTTTCTTCAGTCCGCCTTTCTCGACCGAGGCGACAATCGCTTCGAGACCCTGCGTGATCACGCTCTTCACTTCGAGAAACTGGCTTTCATCGTCACTCGAAAATTTTCTTTCCCGCGCCAGGTTCACGTAGTGGTTAAACTGCTTCCAGCACTCGATGTAGTTTTCGAGATGGAGGACGAATTCTTCGCGGTTTTTGTAGTGCATGGCGGGCAGGATTTGAGTGTGTGGAAGTTGCAGCGACGCGGGTTGCAGAAAGATCATGGCGCCGCCCCGCAGCTCGCGGGCGGTGATAGCGAGGCCGCTGAATTTTAGGTGCAAATCGGAGAGTACCAGATTCGCCGCCTGCGCTGCTTTGAAAGCCGCGAGAACCACCCGGCCAATCTCCATGACGGCAGCGTGCGAAAAGGAAGACGGCAGGGTGGATGCAACGAGCGCTCCGCCGCGGTGCATTGTAAAACAGCCGCTCGGCAGCCGCTCGGGCCGGAGTGCTTTCGCGGTGCGTGCAAAAGGTTTCAAGATCCCCATTTTGTCTCGATTTGTTTCATCGTTTCGCGGATGTGGGGCAGCGTCGCCGAGCGCGTAAAGCCGACCCCGAGATCCTGTTCGTCGCTGGAAATGATCGCCATGTGCCCTTGCGGACCGAGCACTTCGATCTGCTCGAGGTAGCCCGCTTCCAAGCGGTCGCCAAGCACTCGCATGGCGCGCGTGGTGTCATGCATCCAGGTCGCCAGCAGGTCCGGATTCTCCGTGCCCCAATGCGCAAACTTTGACTTGTCCGCACCCTCGACCGCCACGACGAATTGCACGCCATTGTAGCGGGAAAGCGCGGCCAGCGGA
>JBBSDS010000297.1:0-6488 GCA_038240495.1 Chthoniobacterales bacterium
CGTCTTCGCCTTCCCGCTTGTCCTCCTCGTCTTGCCCGCGCTGCTCGCGGTCTTGCACCCCCGCGGCAAAGAAAAGACGGCCATTGGCAGTGCCGGGCTTTAGCGTGCTTCGGGCGGCTTGGTCTCGCTCTCCGCGCGGCGAAACCAGCGGGCGAAGAGCACGTCGGTCGAGGAATGGGCGATCATCGAGCCAGCCACTACGATCGCGACGAGGTGGAACATGCGATCCGCGCCCGGCACGGCGGCCTGCACGATGAGCAAGCCGTAGATCACCGAGGCGAAACCCTTGGGTCCAAACCAGCCGGCGGTGATTTGCTCACGCCAGTCGAGCCCGCTGCGGATGAGGGCAATCGCGATGGCAATCGGTCGCACGGCGAACAGGGCCAGGACGGCAAACACGTAGCCCGAGAGCGGCACTTCGGAAAAAAAGCGCGGCGACATCAGCACGCCGAAAACGAGCAGCGCGGCGAGCTTCAGCAGTTCCGCGACGATCTCGCCAAATTGATGGAACTCCTTGCGCAGGTCGGGGCGCACGGTGGCGATGGTGATGCCGGCGGCAAAAGCAGCGAGGTAAAGATTCGCATGGGTCAGGAAGCCGAGCGAAAGCACCAGCAGGCCGAGGGAAAACGCGAAGATCGGCTCGTAGCTCTTGCGCACGGAGAAGAAGCGGCTGCGCTCGATCCGGCAACCGGCCCACGGCACCGCGACGCCCAGCGCGATGCCGAGCGCGAGCTCCCCTGCGAGCCCGCCGACGTGGAGCGCTTCATGGCCGACCAGTGCCATCAGCGCGAGCACGATGGGAAGCGCGAGGCCATCGTTGAGGCCGCTTTCCACGTTCAGCAAATGGCGGAGGCGCGGCGGGATTTCGTCGCGCCCGATGATCGCCGCGGCGAAGACCGGATCGGTCGGACAAAGAATCGCGCCGACGAGCAGCGCCTCCAGCCACGAGAGGCCCGCGACGAAGTGCCCGAGGGCCGCGGTGCCGAGCAAGGTGAGCGGCAGGCCGATCAGGAGCGCGCGGCCCGGCAGCCGCCATTTCGAGGTGAGCTCGACCAAATTGAGCCGCATGCCGTCGGTGAAGAGGATCGAGAAGAGCGCCAGCTCGGCGAGCCGCTGCACAATCGGGTCGTCGGGCGCGAGCCGAATGAAATCCAGCATCCCCGGCCCGCAGAGGAAGCCCGCGACCAGAAACAGCACCGCCATTGACAGCACGCTGCGATCTGCCAACTCCGAGAGGAGCACCGCGACCAGGAGCGCGATGGAAAAAATGAGAAGGACCGTCATGAAGCGAACATGGAGCGTGGCCACCGATAAGTCCCGGCTGGAAGTGCCGCGTGACACCCCGCGCCCGATGGCGGCATTCTCGCCCTCTCATGTTACGCAAACTCTGGATCGAACTTCGCCTAAAACAGCTTTCGCGAAATCTGCGGTTGAGTCTCTGGTTCCTGCGTTTACTGGTGCGACGAGCGACTTGCCGCCACTCCCGTTTTCTGCATGCGGCATTGTCAGGCTTCCTCTGGTGGAGCGCGCTAACTGCGCCGGTCATGGCGCAGGGAGCCGCCGCCGGGCCGCAGACTCCGCTTGCTCCCGTGAAAGAGGAGCTTTCTCTCGCGCCGGCAAAGGTGGCCGTGCAGCCAATCGCTCACGACGAGGAAATCCGCCAGCGCCTCCAGAGCGTCATGGAGGCCACGGGTTGGTTCAACGCGCCGGAGGTCAAAGTCGTGGATGGCGTGGTTTTTATCAACGGCCGGGCCGAAAGTGATGAGATCAAAAAATGGGCGGGCGACCTGGCGCGCAACACCCAGGACGTGGTCGCCGTGGCCAACCGGATCGATGTATCCCAGCCGTCCGCTTGGGACTTCCGCGGGGCGCGGAGCGGGTTGTCGGGACTGTCGCGCGACGTCATCCGCTCCCTCCCGTTCCTCCTCGTCGCGCTGTTGATCCTGGCCTTGTCGGCGGGGGCTGGGTGGTTGACGGCGCGCAGCGCGCGACACTTTCTCGGCGCGCGTATCCGGGCGAAACTGCTGCGCGGCGTCCTTGCGGGGGGACTGGGCGTGATCGTGTTTCTGGTGGGCACCTATATCGTCCTGCGGGTCTCCGGTTTGACCCAACTGGCTTTGACGATCGTCGGCGGCACCGGCTTGGTCGGCCTGGCGGTCGGCATCGCCTTCCGGGACATCACCGAGAACTTCCTGGCCAGCATCTTCCTGAGCATGCAGCAGCCGTTCGAGAAGGGCGACCTGATCGAAGTCGTCGGAGTCACCGGCTATGTTCAGCAATTAAACGTACGCACGACGGTGCTGATGACTCTCGATGGCAATCTCGTGCAAGTCCCCAACGCCGCCGTTTACAAGACCACCGTGCGAAACTTCACCGCCAACCCCAACCGGCGCGAGAACTTCGTCGTTGGCATCGGTTATGAGGATGCGATTGATGAAGCCCAGGAGATCGCCTTGAAGGTTCTGGTGAATCACCCGGCGGTCTTGAAGGAGCCAGAGCCATGGGTGCTGGCGGACGACTTGGGCAAAGCGACCGTCAACTTAAGAATCTACTTTTGGATCAATGGCCATGAACACAGTTGGCTCAAGGTGCGGTCTTCCGTCATCCGGCTCGTGAAACGCGCCTATCAGCAGCACGGCATCAGCATGCCGGACGAGGCACGAGAAGTCGTGTTTCCGCACGGCGTCCCCGTCACTCTGCTCGACGGGAAGCAGGAGGTGACGAAGGAACCTGAATCGCTCAAATCGCCCGGCGAGTTGCCGCGTTCGGAAGGATTGGATGCGGTGTCCACGAAGGCGGAAGCTGGGTTGTCCAACGAGGCCGGCATCCTTGAGGAGCAGGCCCGTCAAGCCAAGGTAGTGGACGAGGGGGAGAATCTCCTGGGGGCCACCACCAGCGTTCGCTCCACGAAGGTGGATCTGACCACCGACAATAAGAACTGAAACGATGCGAAACTTCCACGTGCGCAAAGCATGTTAACGCGAATGTGAATCCGGAAACGCGATGAGTCCCATCAATCTGCTACTTCTGCTCATCCCCGTTTCACTGGCGCTGGCTTATGGGTTTCACGCTGGGGCATTGTGGATTTTTGCGACGGCAGTCCTTGCGATCATTCCGCTGGCGAATTTGATCCGGCAGGCCACGGAGCAGCTTGCTCATCGCGCCGGCCCGGCCATCGGCGGGTTGCTCAATGTGACTTTCGGCAATATGGCCGAGTTGATTCTGGCCATCTTCGTTTTGCTCGCGGGCAAAGCCGAGGTCGTCAAGGCGCAGATCACCGGATCAATCATTGGCAACAGTCTGCTCGGCCTTGGATTGGCAATTATAGTGGGCAGTTGGAAACGCGATCATCAAACGTTCAAACGCGAACGCGCCGGATTGCTTTCGAGTCTCCTGATTCTTTCGATGGTCGCGCTGCTCCTGCCCGCGTTGTTCGACTATACGGAGCGAGGAATGTTCGCCGTGCCGAATCCCGGGCAACTCGACGAACGACTAAGCCTGTGCGTTTCGGTCGTGCTCATCGTGGTCTATGTGGCGAATCTGCTCTATACCCTGGTCACACATCGCGACGTGTTTGCCTTCGAGGAGTCGGAAGTCAAAGCAAGCTGGTCAGCCTGGAAATCCATCGCCGTGTTGACGCTGGGAACGGCGGCCATCGCAGTGGAAGCGGAATTGGTATCGGGCGCTTTGGAAGAGACCGCCTCGCGGCTGTCGCTCTCGCCATTTTTTCTCGGCATCACGGTGCTGGCCGTGGTCGGTAATGCGGCGGAATACGCCGCCGCGGTTTATTTCGCGCGTAAAAATCAAATGGGCATGGTGATGACCATCACCGTCGGCTCGACGATTCAAGTCGCGTTGCTCGTCGCGCCCTTGCTGGTGCTGATTTCCTTTTTCATCGGTCATCCGATGAATCTCGTTTTTGCCAATCCGTTGGAACTGATCGCCATTGCGACCGTCGCGTTCGCGGTCAACGCCATCGCGCAGGACGGCCAGACCACCTGGTTCGAAGGACTGCTGCTGATTGCACTCTATGTATTGTTCGGCCTGGCGTTTTTCTTTGTCACACCCGGTTCCCCTTAGCCTGCACTAGATAAGATAACGATGAACAAACTCAAACTTCTCTGGAGCAATCTGCGGTCGAGCCTTTGGTTCCTGCCTTTGCTCATCGTCGCGGCCAGCATCTTGCTCGCGGTGGCTTTGATCGAAACCGATTCCTCCGGGACCGACCGCTGGCTGGCTCAATGGCCGCGGTTATTCGGGGCTGGAGCAGCGGGCGCACGCGGAATGTTATCCACGATCGCCGGTTCGATGATGTCGGTCGTGGGAGTTACCTTCTCCATGACGTTGGTGGCGCTGGCGATGGCTTCGAGCCAATACACCTCGCGCATCCTGCGGAACTTCATGAGCAGCCGTCTCACGCAGGCGGTGCTCGGAATCTTCGCCGGAATTTTCACCTATTGTTTGATCGTATTGCGCACCATTCGTGGTGGGGACGAGGGTGCATTTGTTCCAAATCTCGCGGTCTTTTTCGGCTTCGTACTGGCGGTCGGCGGCGTGGGTGTACTTATCTTCTTTATCCATCACGTCGCCTCTTCGATTCAGGCCTCCAGCATCATCGCTTCCGTTGCTGAGGAAACCATTCAAGCTATTGACCGGCTCTTTCCGAAGCAACTGGGACACGCGCTGGGCGAAGCCGATGCTGACCCATCACCACGCGATCTGACCGGGTGGAAGTGGCAGCCCGTGCTGGCCGGGCAGAGCGGTTACATTCAGTATGTGGATAACGCCGCACTTCTGCGCCTCGCGACCGGGCACAAAACCGTCGTGCGGATGGAGCGCGGCATTGGCGCATTCGTGGTCCAGAACACCGCTCTGGTTTCGCTTGGTCTCGAAAATCCGCCGGACCCCGAGACGACGGCCGCGCTGCAGGACGCTTTCAGTCTCAGCCGCTATCGCACCCTCGAACAGGACGCGGCCTTTGGCATCCGGCAGCTCGTGGATGTGGCATTAAAAGCACTCTCGCCCGGCATCAACGACACTACGACGGCGGTGACCTGTGTGGATTATCTGACGACGATTCTGGCACGGCTGGCACCCCAGCACATCCCCGCATCGCACCGCTACGAGGATGGGGAACTGCGAGTGATTGCCATCGGACCGAGCTTTCAAAGCCTGCTGTCCGAAGCCTTCGATCAAATCCGGGAAAGCGCCAAGGGCAATCTCGGCATCATGCTGCGGATGCTAGGCGCGCTGCAAACCATCGCCAGTCTGGCAGCCAGCCCGAGCCGGCGGCAGGCTCTCCTTGAACAAGTGGAAGGGATTGCCGAATTGGCCAAACGCACCATCGATTCTCCGCACGACCGGACCCGGTTTGAGAGTCGCTTGGCGCAAGTGCGTGAAGCAATGAAAACAGAGCCGGTTTGATCAAAGCACGAGCAACCCACCAAAGCATGGCGAACGTGAATCCAGAGGCGAACTGCGCGTGATTATCCTTGCTCCCACCTTTGCGGAGTTCGGGCGAAGAGCTTCGACGAAATCCGACTCTCCGCCGCGGGGAACGCGACGATCCTCGGGCAAATCCTGCGCGTCGTCGGCAGAGTGGCAGCGGAAACCCACGCCATCACCCGCCGAGAAGCGTTGCTCACCCACGCGCGCCTCGCGAGCGAAGCGGCTGATCATTCCGTCCCGGCCGCCTACGATCGCGCCCGGCTGAATGCAGAGCTGGAAATCACGCGCGAAGCTCTCTGCGCGAGCCTCGCCGAACTGCCCGCACTTTCCGTCCAGCGCACCGCCAGCTCGTAGCGCCGTCTGCGGCCCCTCCTACGGACGCTGCGCAGCTTCCACCGCATCCCAGTAACCCGTGCGACCGTAGTGATCGAAGAGGCGCTGCTCAAAGGCGCGGCTGAGCGGTGCCGCGGAATCGTATTCGGGCGCATCTTTAATGGCCGCGCGCGGGAGGTTCACGAAGATCTCCGCACCTTCGGAGGAAATGCGCTCGATCCAACCGGGAGCGAGCAGCGCATCTTTGCCCAGGAACCAAACTCCCGTGTGGATGACCAGGTAGCGCACAGTCCAATCGTCCGCATCGACGATGAAGTCTTCCACCCGCCCGATCTCGCCATCCTGCGCGTGGACGGAGTAACCGCTCATCAACTCCGCGCTGGAGCGCAGGTGGCGGTCGCGCGGCGATTCGTCCGATCCCTCGGACGCGAGGGTTTCGGTGACCTCCGGCGGCGGAGCAAAGGCCTGGGGTGGCGCGAGTGCCGGCGGCGGCAGCATCATTCCTCCTGCGACGCCCCAATATGGCTGCCATTGATAGCTCTCGTGGAGCCGCTCCTCGTATTGTCGTGAGACAGGCTGGTCGGTTTCGATGGGCGGCGCGTTGCGCACCTGCTCCCGCGTGAGATGGACGGCGATGAGGCCGCTCTGCGGATCGACTTCACCGAGCGTATGCGGAGCGATCAGCACCTCGCGATCCAGGAGCCACG
>JBBSDS010000298.1:0-6482 GCA_038240495.1 Chthoniobacterales bacterium
CACATCATCGACCCGGCGAACCGCATCGATCGTGTGGGCGACGTGCATATTTCCGACGGAAAAATCGCAGCGATCGATCTCGATGGTTCGGCACGAGAGCATGCCGACGAGATTGAAGTCATCGACGCCAGCGGCCTGACCGTTTGCCCCGGTCTCATCGACCTCCACGTCCATCTTCGCGAGCCCGGCCAATCGGCGAAGGAGACCATCGCGACAGGTGCGAAAGCCGCTGCGGCAGGCGGATTCACCAGCATCGTCTGCATGCCGAATACCTCGCCTGCCGTCGATCAGCCGAGTGTCGTTACGTTGATTTTGGAAAAGGCCAAGACCGAGGCGTGCGTGAACATCTTTCCCGCCGGCGCGATCACCAAAGGCATCGCTGGCGAAGAACTCGCGCCCATCGGCTCGATGCGCAAAGCCGGCATCGTTGCACTCACCGACGACGGACACTGCATCCAAAACCCCGAGGTCATGCGCCGCGCACTCGAATACGCGCGCATGTTCGGCCTCACCGTCATGGACCATTGTCAGGACTACGCGCTCGTCGGCAAAGGCGTGATGCATGAAGGCTACTGGAGCACCGTCCTCGGCCTGCCTGGCTGGCCGGCCATCGGCGAAGAAATCATCGTCTCGCGCAATGCCCAACTCGCCGAACTTACCGGCACGCCGATTCACTGCCAGCATCTGAGCAGTGGAGGCAGCGTCCGCATCTTGCGCGATGCGCGGGCGCGGGGCATTTCGCTCAGCGGCGAAATCTGCCCGCACCACATCGCGCTCACCGACGAGTCGATTCGTGCCTTTAATACGAATTTCAAAATGAACCCGCCGCTGCGCACCCAGCGCGACATCGACTTGCTCATCGAAGGCGTCGCGGATGGCACCATCACCGTGCTGGCCAGCGATCACGCGCCGCACTGCAATTACGAAAAGGAAGTCGAGTTCGACCAGGCGCCGTTTGGCATCCTCGGCCTCGAAACCGAACTCGGCCTCTTCCTCGATATCCTCGTCCACAAAAAGCGCGCGATCACGCTGCCGCGCCTCATCGAGATGTTTACCACGGAGCCCGCGCGGCTTCTCGGTCTCGATCGCGGCACGCTGAGCATCGGCGCAGCGGCCGACGTGACGCTCATTGACCCCAGTCTCGAATGGACCGTGAACAAAGAGCAGAGCTTCTCCCGCAGCCGCAACACGCCCTTTCATGGCTGGGAACTCAAGGGGCGCGCCGTGCGCACGATCGTCGGCGGGAAGACGGTCTGGGCGCTGTGATTGGCAGACTCGGCGCTTGCCGCGGCGTGGTGCCACCGCTACGCATCTGGCCATGAAGAAGGCCTCCCTCGGCGAAAGCAAAATCAAATCCAGCCGCCTCGCGTACGGCTGTTGGCGCATCGCTCGCACCGGCAATATCCAGGAGGATCTCAAGACCGCGCGCGCCGCCATCCTTGCAGCGGTCGAGGCGGGCTACACGCTCTTCGATCATGCCGACATTTACTGCCACGGTCGCGCGGAGAGCGCCTTCGGCGAAGTGCTCCGCGAAAATCCCAAGCTGCGCAATAAGCTGCTCATCTCCACGAAATGCGGCATTCGTCCCGCGGACGAACCGCCGGGCACGCCGCAGCGTTACGATTTTTCCGCCGAGTATATCATTCGTTGCTGCGAGCAATCGCTAAAGCGGTTGCACACCGAGACGATTGACCTTTTCCAACTCCACCGCCCCGACTGGCTGATGGACGTGGATGAAGTGGCCATCGCTTTCACCAGCCTGCACAAATCGGGTAAGGTAAAGGAATTCGGGGTCAGCAATTTTCGCCCATCCCAAGTCACGATGATCCAGCGCATCCTCCAGCAAAAAGTAGAGAAGACGCTCGCCGTTCATCAGATCGAAGTCAGCCTCCTGCAACTCACGCCATTTGAAGACGGCACGCTCGACCAATGCCAGGCGCTAAACATGACGCCGCTCGCCTGGAGTCCGCTCGGTGGCGGCTTGCTCGGCGATGGTGCGGTCGAATTGCTGCCCGGACAAAAAGGCTACAAACCCGCGAAGGTTTTGGCTGCCGTCGATGAACTCGCGCATGCGCGTGGGACGACGCGCGTGGCCATCGCCCTCGCCTGGCTGCTCAAGCACCCCACGAACATGATTCCGATCGTCGGTAGCACAAATCCCGAGCGTATTCGTGCCGCCGCCACCGCTGCCGAGATCGAGCTCACGCGCGAGGAATGGTATCGCCTGCTCATCGCGGCCCGCGGCGAGCCGCTGCCGTAACCGTGCCGAAAGTTTTCATCGCCGGCTGCGGCTTTGTCGGGCTCGCAACCGCGCGGCTCTCTGCGCAGCGTGGCTGGGAAGTGATTGCTTGCACGCACTCGGAGGACTCCGCGGCGAAGCTCGCCGGTGAAGCGTTTCCAGTTCTTGCCTGCGACATCACCGACCGCACATCTGTGGCAAAGTTCGGCGCGTGCGATGCGGTGATTCATTGCGTGAGTTCCGGTCGCGGCGGCGCTGAACAATACCGGCGCGTCTATTTCGAAGGGGCGAAGAATCTGGCCGCGGTCTTTGCACCGGCCACCTTGCTCTTCACGAGCAGCACCTCGGTCTATGCGCAAACCGATGGCGGCTGGGTCACCGAAGAAAGCGCCGCCGAGCCCGACCGCGAAACCGGGCGAGTGCTGCGCGAAACGGAGGAGTTCGTCCTTCCCAAAAATGGCGTCGTCGCCCGACTCGCCGGCATCTACGGGCCGGGCCGCTCGGTCCTGCTGCGCAAGTTCTTCGACGGCACCGCGACGATCGAAGGCGATGGCATGAAGTGGATTAACCAAGCTCATCGCGACGACATCGCCGCGGCGCTGGTGCATCTCATCAGCACGAACGCGCGTGGCATTTTTAACGTGAACGACGACCGGCCACTGGCGCAACGCGAACTCTACACCTGGCTGGCCGAACGCTATGGCCGTCCGCTGCCGCCGAGCGGGCCGATCGATTCGCAGCGCAAGCGCGGTTGGACGAACAAACGCGTGAGCAACGCGAAGCTGCGAGCAAGTGGCTGGCAGCCGCGCTTTCCCTCATTCCTCGATGCGGTGGAAGAATTTCCATCCCTCCACGAGTCATCCTGAGCGCAGCGTAGCTAAGCCGAAGGATCTCTAGATCATTAGCCCAAATTCACTTCCAGAATCGCGTGTCATCCTGAGCGCAGCGGAGGCGGAAAGGCGGGCGTAGCGAAGACGCAGGATCGGGGGGCTCTGAACGGCGGCGGGATCCTTCGACTCCGTTCCGTCCCACCCTCGGCCGCGACGGAACAGCGCTCAGGATGACACCAGCTCTTTATCCGGAAACTTCTTTCGGCAACTGCTCTAACTTTTCCGAACATTTCAAGGCCGGAGAAAGTTAGAGGTCCTTCGACAAGCTCAGGATGACGGCCTTCGGCTCTCGCCGATCATTTCGCCCGCGGGTGAAACTTGTGATGCACCGCCTTGAGCCGGGTCTGATCGACGTGCGTATAAATCTGCGTGGTCGAAATGTCGGCGTGACCGAGTAGTTCCTGGATAATCCGCAGGTCCGCGCCGTTGCTCAGCAGATGCGTGGCGAAGCTGTGCCGGAGCAGGTGCGGATAGACGTTGATTTCCAGTCCGGCATTTTTCGCGCACGCCTTCACGATCTGCCAGATGCGCACGGTCGTTAGCTTCGTGCCGCGCGCCGAAAGAAAAACTTCGCTGCCGGTGCGTTTGCGAACCATCTCCGGACGCTCCGTTTCCAAATAGGCGCGGATCGCATCGCAGGCTTTCTGACCGACAGGAACGAGGCGCATTTTGTTGCCCTTTCCCGTCACGCGAATGATGCGCGAGTCGAGGTCCAGATTTTCCAGCCGCGCATTCACGAGTTCCGAAACGCGCAAACCGCTGGCGTAGAGCAGCTCAAGCATTGCACGGTCGCGCAACCCGCGCGGTGCATTGCTCGGGATACCTTCCAGGAGGTGATCGACCTGGAGTTCGTTCATCGTCTCCGGCAGATAGCGCTCCGTGCGCGGCAATGACAGAACCTCGGTAATGTCGCGACTGATGCGCTTCCGCGAGTGCAGCCACCGAAAGAAAATTTTCAGTGCGACGACGATGAGTTTGATGGAGGCCGCAGAAAGGCCGAGGCGTTTCTTGTGCGCGAGATAGTCGGTGATCTGCTGGATCGTGACGTCTCCAGGCAAGACGTCCACTTGCGGCGGTTCCGCTCCGCTGCTCACGAGTTGATCCAGCGCCGCTTCACCCATCGCGGCGATTAGTTTTTGCCGCTCGATCCAATGAACAAAACCTTCCAACGACAGGCGCGTGGAGAGTTGATAATTGTCGGAGAGTCCGCGCTCGGTAGCGAGGTAGAGGATGAAATCTTCGATCGCCGCGCGCATGGGCTTCAGCCCTCGGGCAGGGCTTGCCCCGTCAGTCGCGCGTAGGCGTCGAGGTATTTCTCGCTCGTCTTGCAGATGACTTCGGGTGGCAGTGCCGGCGCCGGCGGCGTCTTGTTCCAGTCGAGCGTTTCGAGGTAATCGCGCACGAATTGCTTGTCGAAGCTTGGCGGGCTGATGCCGAGCGTGTGTTGATCCGCCGGCCAGAAACGCGACGAGTCCGGCGTGAGACATTCGTCGATCAGGATCACGCGCCCATCGAGCAGACCAAACTCGAACTTCGTATCGGCGACGATGATCCCGCGGCTCGCCGCGTACGTCCGACCTTCCTCGTAGATGCGGATGCTCAAGGCGCGCACCTGTTCGGCCACGTCATCGCCGACCATGCGCCGGCATTCGTCCCACGCGATGTTCATGTCGTGGCCACTTTCCGCTTTCGTCGAAGGCGTGAAGATCGTCTCCGGCAACTGCTCCGCCTGCCGCAATCCAGCCGGCAGCTTGATCCCGCAGATCGACTGCGAAGCCTGATACTCCTTCCATCCCGAGCCCGCAAGGTACCCGCGAACGACGCATTCCACCGGCAGCGGCTTTGCCTTTTTCACGACCATCGCGCGCTGCGCGAGCTGCGCCTCGTAGGGTTGGAGCGCCGCGGGAAAATCGCGCACGTCCGTCGCGATGACGTGATTTTCGACAAAGCCGAATCGCTCAAACCAGAACGCCGAAATTGACGTGAGCACGGCGCCTTTGCGCGGGATGGGATTCGGCAGAATGCAATCGAAGGCGCTGATGCGGTCGGTGGCGACGAGGAGGAGATGTTCGCCGAGATCGAAGATCTCGCGCACTTTGCCGCTGGCGATTTTCCGGATTCCGGGGAGATCGAGAGTGAGAAGATCCATGCGCCGAAAGGATGAACTCCGAACATCGAACATCCAACCTCGAACATCGGTCGCCCGCAGCCCGTCCTTCCGCAGCCATCGCAGGCCCGCGCTACTTCTCGCGCTTGTAGGTGATCAGCAGCAACGGGGAATTCTCGGTTGTCGCCAGCTCCTTTGGCCGCTCGCCGCCGTCGAGCGGGTAACACACGCGCATCGTGTCGCCTGAGATTTCGTAGATCGACCTGGTCACCTTTCCTGCATCCAGACCTTCCGTATTCGTCACGTCCATCGCCTTCGGATTCTTCGTCTCGTCGAGCTTCATCGTTCCGGCCTTCTTCTCGCCCTTCACCAGCAACTCATATTGGCCCCCGGCGATCGTCACCACGACACCCTTCAGCTCCTCGATCTCGATTTTTTTCCCGCCCGCCTCCATCGACTCGACCGTCCACTTTCCTTCCATCGCCTTCAGATCATCCGCCTGCGTCGTGGGTGTGAACGCGAGCACAACTACTGCGAGGACGGCGGAGAGTGGGGAAAATCTCATGTCCGCCGGATAGCGAGCTGTAGCCGCGGTGTCGAGTCAGCTCTTCTCCCAAGGCGCGCGGAGCTTCGGGTTTTCGGTGAGGAATTCGAGCCCGTCGCGCAGCCTGCCCTCCTTGACCCGTGCCCACGCGATTCCTTGGAGGATGCCGCGGTGAATCACACGGTTTCCAAATCGCGATGTTCTGAACCGGAACATTTGTAGCCGATCGTCCGCAGACCAAAGGGGGCGCGGATGGCATAAACTGCCATGCCGAAACGGGACGCTACCCTCACCGCGTTTGGCCGCAACGTGGCGCGCTTTCGCGCGGAATGCGGCTTCTCCCAAGATAAACTTGCCGAGAAAGCCGACCTCGATCGTACCTACCTCAGCGGCATCGAACGAGGTGTGCGCAATCCTGGCATCAAGGCCGTGCTCAAACTCACGCGAGCTTTGCGTGTCGGAATCGACGAACTCTGCGCGGGAGTCCGGGCATGAGCGCGGCACCGACTTTCCTCGATCTTTTCTGCGGGTGCGGCGGGTTCTCGCTCGGCATGGAACGCGCGGGATTTCGCTGCCTCGCGGCGATCGATTTCAACGAGGAAGCCATTGCCACCTTTCGCGCAAACTTTCCCCTGCTCGATGAGGACCGAGTGCGGCAGGAGGACCTCACGAAGTTTCATCCCCAGCATCTCGCAAAGATCA
>JBBSDS010000299.1:0-6481 GCA_038240495.1 Chthoniobacterales bacterium
GCCCTGCTGAAAAGCGACAGCGTGACTGGACCGCTGTGGCATCGCTACAACGACGACGGCTACGGCGAGCACGAGGACGGCAGCCCGTTTGACGGCACGGGCATCGGTCGCGGCTGGCCGCTGCTCGGCGGCGAACGCGCGCATTACGAACTGGCCGCAGGTCGCCGTGACGAGGCGGCGCGTCTTTGCAAAATCATGGAAGCGCAAACCGGATCCGGCGGTTTTTTCCCGGAGCAAATCTGGGATGCGGCGGCCATTCCCGAGCGCGAACTATTCAATGGTCACGCGGCCGGCTCGGCGATGCCGCTCGTGTGGGCACACGCCGAATACATCAAGCTGCTCCGCTCGTTGAAGGACGGCCGCGTGTTCGACCTGCCGCCGCAAACGGTGCAGCGCTACCAGGTCCAGCGCATCGTCTCGCCACACATCCCGTGGCGGTTCACCCACAAGTGCCGGGTCCTCGCCGCCGGGAAGCTTCTGCGCGTGGAAACGCTGGCTCCCGCACGCATCCGGTGGAGCGCCGACGGCTGGAAATCATTTCAAGACACCAACACGCGCGACACCGCGCTCGGCCTGCACCTCGCCGATTTGCCCAGCGCGGAACTTGCGCCCGATACGGAACTCACTTTCACTTTTTACTGGCCGGAAGCCGACCAATGGGAGGGCAAGGATTTCCTCGTGCGAGTGATTCCTGCTCCATGAAGAACGCGCCATCGGCGTCGCGACGATGACTTGCGCATCGACAGTGTCGGACCCTGACAATTCACTGGCTTCTTGGCTGCCATGAATCTTCTCGCGACGGTCTTTGAGCCCGCTTCGCCGCAGGCGGGGGCGATTTCGCATTTGTTCTTCGTCACGCTGATCATTTGTGCAGCGATCTTCGTTATTGTGGCTGGGTTGATTGCTTACAGCCTGATGCGGTTTCGCGCGCGCGAGGGCGGGGGCGAGCCGGAGCAGGTGGCGGGGAATCGGAAGATTGAGATCTTCTGGACGGTGATTCCGTTTCTGATCGTCGTGGTGCTCTTCGCGATGACGGCGCGGACGATGAGCCTTTCCGATCAGCCACCCGCAGCGGAGCCGGACTTGATCGTGACGGGGCACCAATGGTGGTGGCAGGTGAATTACCCGCACACCGGTGCGGTGACCGCGAACGAAATCCACATTCCGGTCGGCAAACCGTTCTGCGTCGAGCTGCGGTCGGTGGATGTGTTGCACGAATTCTGGGTGCCTTCGCTGACGCGGAAAATGACGACGGTGCCGGGGCATCCGAACCACATCTGGCTCCAGGCGGACAAGGCGGGCACTTACCTCGGCGTGTGCTCGGAGTTCTGCGGCACACAGCACGCATGGATGCGCTTCACTGTCGTTGCGGAGGACGCGGAGAAGTTTGAAGCGTGGCAGCGCGCGCAACTCGCACCGGCGGTGACGCCGACTGGCGAGGCGGAGCATGGGCTCGCGCTTTTCAAGGAGATGACGTGCGCGAGCTGCCACGCGATCGAGGGGACCGGCGTGAATGCGCGCGTCGGCCCGGACCTCACGCACTTTGCGAGTCGCGCGCAATTTGGCGGCGGCGTGGTGGAAAATACGCCGGCCAACATTCACCGCTGGCTGGTGAATCCGCAGGCGGTGAAGCCCGGCGTGAAGATGCCAAATTTCAAATTCACGGATGAGCAACTCACCGCGCTCGCGGCTTACCTCGGGAGCTTGAAATGAACGACACCACGGCCACGGCGAGCCCGCCGCTCCTCCTCACCGAGCACGCTCGCGCGCATCATCGCGTCGCATGGATCGCCACGGTGGACCACAAGCGCATCGGCATTCTCTACATGCTCACGGCGCTGTTTTTCTTCGTGGTCGGCGGCGTCGAGGCGCTCTTCATCCGGCTGCAACTCGCAGTGCCAAACAACACGCTGCTCGCGCCCGACACCTACAACCAGCTCTTCACGATGCACGGCACGACGATGATTTTTCTCGTCGCGATGCCGATGCTTTTCGGTCTTGCGAACTACTTCGTGCCGCTGCAAATCGGCGCGCGCGACATGGCGTTTCCGCGGCTGAATGCTTTCGCCTTCTGGCTCGTGCCGCTCGGCGGAATCCTCCTGCATTTCAGCGTGCTCGCCGGCGGCGCGCCGGCGGTCGGCTGGTTCGCCTATGCGCCCTTGAGCGAGACGCCGTATGCCTCGCAGCCCGGCGTGAACTACTGGGCGCTCGCGCTACTCGTCCTCGGCATTGGCTCGGTCAGCGCGTCGATCAATCTCATCGTCACCGTGCTCACCGCGCGCGCTCCGCACATGACGCTGCGCCGGCTGCCGCTCTTCTCGTGGATGTTTTTCGTCAATTCCTTCCTCGTAATCCTCGCGCTGCCGGTCCTCAACGCGGGCCTCGCGATGCTCCTCATCGACCGCCTGCTCGACACGCATTTCTTCCTGCCCGCGGGCGGCGGCTCGGCGATCCTGTGGCAGCACATCTTCTGGGCCTTCGGACATCCCGAGGTCTATATCGTCGCCATCCCGGCGTTCGCGATTTTGTCGGAAATCATCCCGGTCTTTTCGCGTAAACCGATCTTCGGTTACGAGTTCGTCGCTGGCTCGACCGTCGCCATCGCGCTGCTGAGCCTCCTCGTCTGGGCGCATCACATGTTCACCGTCGGGCTCGGGCACACGGTGGATTTGTTCTTCGTCGCGTCGAGCCTGCTCATCGCGATCCCGACGGGCGTGAAAGTGCTCGCCTGGAGTGCGACGATGCTCGGCGGCCGGCTGCGTCTCGAAACGCCGATGCTCTTTTGCGTCGCGGCGCTCGTGCAGTTTCTCGTCGCGGGATTGACCGGCGTCACGCACGCCGTCGCCGCGCTCGATTGGCAGACGAAAAACAGCTACTACCTCGTCGCGCATTTCCACTTCGTCTTCGTCGGCCTCATCGTCTTCGCGATCCTCGGCGCGCTGCACTATTGGTTTCCGAAAATGAGCGGACGGATGCTCTCGGAGCGCATCGGAAAATGGACGTTCTGGCTGATGGTGATCGGCTTCAACATGACCTTCGTCATCCAGCATTTCCTCGGCTTCGCCGGAATGCCGCGCCGCGTCTATACCTATCCCGATTTGCCCGGCTGGGGCTGGATGAACATGGTCTCGACCGTCGGCGCATTTTTCATGGCCGCCGCCGCGCTGCTGCTCGTGTGGAATCTTGCGCACGCCTTTCGCCGCGGCCCGGTCGCGGGCGACAATCCGTGGAAAGCGTGGACGCTCGAATGGGCCACGACCTCGCCGCCGCCGCACGAAAACTTCGACGCGCTGCCGCCCATCCGCAGCCGCCGTCCGCTCTGGGATGAAGCCAATCCCGACCGCCCCGAACCCGTCGTCGGCGGGGATGACGCGACCTCGCCCGTCGCGGAGAAAAGCAAGGCCGGCGTGATTGCGTTCATTGCCTCCGAGGCCGGATTTTTTGGCGTGCTGATTCTCGCGTTTCTCTTTTTCAACGCGACGCCGCAAGCCGGCCCTGGCCCCAAGCAACTCGATCTTTTCAAGACGGGAATGTTCAGTCTGTGCCTCTTCGCGAGCAGCTTCACCCTCTGGCGCTCAGAGGTGAGTCTCCGCAACGCGAAGCATCGCGCGATGAAAGGCTGGCTCGCCGCAACGATCGTGCTCGGCGGCATCTTCGTCGTCGGCCAGGGGCTTGAGTATTGGGGCCTGTTCGCGAGCGGCGTCACGGTGAGCACCAATCTTTTTGCGACGACTTTCTTCACGCTCACCGGCTTTCACGGCCTGCACGTTTGCGTCGGCCTCATCGCGCTGCTCATCGTGCTCGGGCTGGCGCTCGCGGGCGATTTTGAAAAGCGCAAATCCAGCGCGCTCGGCGCCGTCGGGCTCTACTGGCACTTCGTCGATGTCGTCTGGGTCTTCGTCCTCACGGCGGTTTACATTTTTCCTTTGTTGAAATGACGACGTCCGAATTTCTCCACACTGCCTGGTCCTGGAATCCGCTGCTGCTCGCCGCGTGTGCCGCCGCGCTCGCGGGTTACTGGTTCGCGTTTCGCCGGACGGGTCGCATCGGATATTTCGTCGCGGCGCTCGGAGTCGTGTTGCTCGCGCTCGTGTCTCCGATTCATGCCCTGGCGGATGGCTACCTCTTCAGCGCGCACATGGTGCAGCACATCCTGCTGCTGCTCGTCGCGCCTGCGCTCGCGCTGCTCAGTCTGCCCGCGACATTTTCGCCCGGAAAAATGCCGCGCGTCTTCGTGCATCCGCTCGCGGGCTGGCTTGCGGGAGTCGGCGCGATGTGGGTCTGGCACGCGCCCGCGCTGTGCAATGCCGCGGCGGTTTCCGGCCCCGTGGCCGCGCTGCAAAGCGTCTCGCTGCTCGTGCTCGGAGCAGTCTTTTGGTGGCAGGTGCTCGCTCCGCGCGACGACCAGCGCCTCGCGCCGTTCACCGCGATTCTCTATCTCTTCACCGCCTGTGTGGCGTGCAGCGCGCTCGGCATCATCCTCACGTTTTCGCCCGTCCGTGTGTGCTCCGTCTTCATGCATCCGGTGGACCGGCTCGGCATCATGGGCACCATTCGCGGCGGCTGGGGCATGACGCCCGAGCGCGACCAGCAAATCGGCGGCCTGCTCATGTGGGTGCCGATGTGCTCGATTTACGCTGCCGCCATCCTATCCCAATTCGCCCGCTGGCACGCCACGCCCGCACTCCCGGAGAAAACCCCATGACCGAAGAAGAGCCACCATCCTTGCGTCCCGGCTGGACGCGCCTGCCGCATACGCACGTCCCGCGCCCCACATTTTACCCCGCCGGCCTCGCGCTCGGCACCGCGCTCATCTTCTTGAGCCTCATCACCTCCGTGGTAGTCCTCATCGTGGGCGTCTCCCTTTTCTCCGTCTCGCTCAGCGGATGGATCTACGAAATTCGCCATGAAAGAAAGTAACGCTAAACCCACTCCCCTGCCGTGCGGGCAAACGCCGGATGAAGTCAATCGGCGCCGGTTTTTCGAGCGCCTCATCATTGCGCTCGGCGGCGTTTGCGCGGCGATCCTCGGGCTGCCGGTCGTCGGCTTTTTACTCGCGCCATTTTTCCGGAAGACGCCGGAGGTCTGGCGCACGGTCGGCAAAGTCGCGGAATTTGAAATCGGCAAGACGGTGAACGTCGCCTTCCTCGACGCCTCGCCGCTGCCTTGGGCGGGAGTGACCGCAAAATCCGCCGCCTGGCTGCGCCGCGCGACCGCGACGGAATTCATCGCCTTCGCCGTGAATTGCTCGCACCTTGGCTGCCCGGTCCGCTGGCTCCAGGACGCCAAACTTTTCATGTGCCCGTGCCACGGCGGCGTTTACTACGGCGATGGCAGCGTCGCCGCCGGGCCGCCGCCGAAGCCGCTCACACGCTACCGCGTGCGCGTCGTAGATGGCGAAGTGCAAATCCTCTCCGCGCCCGTGCCGATCACTTCGTAGCACATGTTCAAACGCCTCCTCACCGCGCCGTGGCGCTGGCTCGATGACCGGCTAGGTATTTCCGAATTCATCGGGCCGATGGCGAAGCACCTCGTGCCGCGCGACGCAGGGTGGTGGTATGTCTTCGGCAGCGCGACGATGCTCGCCTTCATCGTGCAGGTCGTCACCGGCGTGGCGCTGTCGTTTTCCTACATCGCGTCATCGTCGCAGGCCTACGAGACGCTGAAATTCATCACGAACGACGCGCCGTTCGGCAGCTTCCTGCGCGGCATGCACTACTACGGCGCGTCGGCGATGGTGCTCATGGTCGGCGCGCACATGGCGCAGGTGTTTCTCTCCGGCGCGTATAAATTTCCGCGCGAGATGAACTGGGCGACCGGCGTGCTGCTCCTCGGTTTCACGATGGTCATGGGCTTCACCGGGCAGTTGCTGAGGTGGGATCAAAATGCCGTGTGGTCCGTGGTCATCGCCGCCGAGCAGGCGGGGCGCATTCCGCTCATCGGCGATTGGGTTGCACGGTTCGTCCTCGGCGGCGCGACCATTGGCGGCGCGACGCTGAGCCGCTTCTTCGTCGTTCACGTCTTCATCATGCCGGGGCTCATCATCGCATTCATCGGCGTCCATCTTTTTCTCGTGCTGCGCCACGGCATCTCCGAGCCACCGACGCCCGGAAAGCCGGTGAACCCGAAAACCTACCGCAGGGAATACCACGACCTCTTGCAAAAGAGCGGTCGCCCATTCTGGCCCTACGGAGCATGGCGCGACGTGGTCTTCGGCACCGGACTGCTGCTCGCCATCGCGCTGCTCGCCTACTTCCTCGGCCCGCCCGCGCTCGACGCCGCACCCGACCCGAGCCTCCTCCACGCCGACCCGAAACCCGACTGGTATCTGCTCTGGTATTTCGCCATTCTGGCCATGAGTCCGCACCAGCTCGAGTCCGCCATTATGATCCTCGCTCCGGCTGCGATTTTCGGATCCATGTTCGCGCTGCCCTTCTTCTTCCATACCGGCGAACGCAGCCTCAAACGCCGGCCTTGGGCC
>JBBSDS010000300.1:0-6454 GCA_038240495.1 Chthoniobacterales bacterium
TAGACGAAGTCCTTGCCGGTGTTGTAGGGCGGGTCGATGTAGATGAGCTTCACCTTCCCGGCGTAGGATTTCTGGAGGAGCTTGAGGACTTCGAGGTTGTCGCCCTCGATCATGAGGTTCTGCGTGGTGTCCCAATCCACCGAATCCTCCGGGCAGGGCCGCAGCGTGCCGGTGCTCGGGGTGAGCGCGAGCTGCCGGGCGCGGCGCTTGCCATGCCAGTTGAGCCCGTATTTCTCCTCCCGCTCATCGAGCTTCCCGCCGAGCAGCCCCTTCAAGACCTCGAAATACACTCCGCCCTCCGTGAAGGCTTCCGGGAAGAGGGCGCGGAGCTTCCCGAGATTCTCCGCGACGAGATCGGCGCTCTTGGTTTCAGGATCGGCGGCAGTGAGGGGCGTCATGGGCAAAAGGAGGGGAAAGAGGGTTGCGGCCGAGGAGAAGCACGGCGCCTTAGGCGGGTTGGAAAGAGAGGAGGACGCTCTTTTCGACCAGCACGAGTCCCGGCACTCGGGCGAACTCATCGAAGTTCAGCGTCGCGAGCGTGAAGCCAAGGCTCAGCGCGGTGGCGGCGATGAGAAAGTCGTGGCTCCCGATCATCTTCCCGCTGCTCGCGAGTTCCGCCCAGATCCGGGCATGGTGGCGTGCCTCGTCCAAGGTGAAGGGGATCGTCTCGAACTTGGAGAGAACCCACTCCACGCGATCCAGGCGCTTCTGCCTCCGGCGGGCATCGGCCGCGCGATGGACTCCATGCAGGAGTTCGGAAGCGGTGATGGCCGAGAGGACGACGGCGTCATCGCGCGTGGCCAGGAAGGCACGAAGATCGAATTTCCCTTTTTCGTCCGCGATCAGTGGCGAGGAGTCGAGAATCAGTCCCATGGGGAAACCAGCGGCGGCAGTTCAGCTCTCGCTTTGAGCAGGTCCGCTTCAAAGGCTTCCGCTTCCTTGAGACCGAGCCGCGGGCGGGGGTCGGCAGCCATCTCCGCGGCGATTTGTTTGCCGGTTTTCATCGCGGGGGCGACCGGCACGACGCGGGCGACCGGCTTGCCATTTTTGAGGAGCGTCGTCGCTTCGTGACGGTAGTAGGCCCGATTGACGACATCGGCAAAGTTGCGAGCCGCCTCGGTAACAGTGAGAGTGGTATCCATAAAATCAGACTTTATGTATTCAAGGCTCTACCACAAGCTCCAATACCCGGCTGACTACAAATTCGCCGTGGCGGCAGCGAGTTGCGCTTCGAGGTGCTTGAGCGCGAGGTTGAGTTCTACGCGACGGTTGAGCTGCTTTTCCTTCGCGGCTTGGGAACGAAGGCTGACCATTTCCTGCTGAAGTCGGGTGTGTTCGGCGAGCGCCGTGCGACGCACGCCGTATTGCGCAGGATCTTCGCGGAGCGTGAACGCGCCGGTGATGCGTGCGGCGGCGAGCGCCGCAACGCGATCGAGCCAGCTCTGGTAAAGGACGAAGAGATTTGCGGCCGGCTGCGCGGCAATGGCGAGGCTGGCGAGGAAGGCGGACTCTTCCGCCGAAGGCGTCTCGCCGAAAAACGGCGCGGTGGTTGCCACGGTCTCTGCCACGACGCCGGCCGTCTCGGCTTGCGATGCGCGTTTGTGCGCGAGCGAGAGTGTCGCGCCGCCCGCGTGCTCGCTGACGAGCACGACGGGATACGGGATGGCGCGATGGATCAGCGCGGTGAGCCGCGGGATTTTGGCCGAGGGACGGAAGGCGACGGCAAGCACCGCGATTTCCACATATTCGCGCGCGTCATCCCGAAAAGTGGGGACGCCGATGCTGGAGGGCTTCAGCGCGGCGATCCAAAGCAGCTCTTCGATACCGTCCTGGATTTGGCGTTTGTCGGCCGCGGTTGCCGCGCCGTGTTCGAGCAGGAGCTTTTTCGGCACGCGCTGATCGACCCGCGCTTCTGCCGGGAGTGCCAGGGCGGTGATGAAACGCTCATTCGTCATGCCGCCGAGGCGCTTTCCTCCCCCGGCAGGACCACGAGGTAAGCGACGACCTCGAAATCGTTGCTGCCTTGAAACTCGCCTTTGATGCCGTGCGTGCCGCCAGGCGTGAAGAGGCTGGCGACGGCGCGCTCTTCCTTTTTGCCGACGATGGAACGGACGGCTTGGGCGAGCTGCTTTTGCAGCGCGGCCATTTCCGCGCCGCCCTTGGTCGTTTTGTCGAAACGAGTGCAGGCGCCGGCGTCTGGCATGTCGCGGCCGATGGCGAGTTTCTTCAGCCGATCAAGCGCCTGTTTTGCCTGCGTGAAGGGGAGCAGAATCGCGCCATCGTCGCCGACGTGGACGAGGTAATGCGGCGCCAGCGGATAGCCTGGCTCAGCGGCTTTCATCGCGGCTTCGCCGACCGCACGCAGGCAGAAAATCACGCCGGGTGGGATGGCGGACTCGCCCGCGCCTTGCGCGGTGGTGACGCCGCAGGTGCCGAGCGGCAGAGTTTCCAAGCGGCCGGGGTTTTCTTTGAGGAAGCCGGCAAGATCGATGCGGAAGTCGCTCAGCGTGAGATCGGCGATGGAGACGCCGCTCGAAAGGTCTTCGAGATCGATAACAGCCGTCTGGAGTTTTTCGAGCTGCTTCCGGCGATACTCCAGATCGTTCATCTGGTTGCCGGATTGGTGCTCGATGATGTTCTCCTCTCCCGTCGCGGAAATATCGAGGAGCACCATGCGCCCGCTGACCCGCTGTTCGAGGTTGATGTATTCCTCGAGTTCGAGGTTCGGCCAGAAGTTGACGAGCTGCACGCGGGCGTTCGGCGAACCGATGCGATCGATCCGGCCGAAGCGCTGGATGATCCGCACGGGATTCCAGTGGATGTCGAAGTTCACGAGGTAATCGCAGTCCTGAAGATTCTGCCCTTCGCTGATGCAGTCCGTGGCAATGAGCAGGTCAATTTCGCCTTCTGCCGCGAACTCTTCGCCGCGCTCTTTCGAGCGAGGCGAGAACGCCGTGAGAATGCTGCCGAGATCGAGCCGCTGACCGGGCAGCGTGGTCTTATTGCGACCGCTGCCGGTGACGAGCGCCGACCGGATGCCGAGTTCCTGGTGCGCCCAGCCGGAGAGCTCACGGTAGAGGTATTCCGCCGTGTCGGCGAAGGCGGTGAAGACGAGAACCTTGCGGTTGTCAGGGTTGAGCGGCTCCCGGCATTTGCGACCGATAACTTCACGCAGCGCATCGAGCTTAGAGTCACGCGCCGGCTCGATTTCTTTCGCCGCGCTCAGTAGCGTCGCCAGCCGGTTCCGATCTTCAGTCAAATCCTGAATCCAGCGCACGCGATCCACGTCATCGAGCAGCACCTTTACTTTCCGGCCAATGGTCAGCGTCTCGAAAGTGGGATCGTCCATGTCGATGTCATCGACGGACAGTTCTTCGACCGATTCTTCGTGGGCTTCGATCTTTGCCAGGAGCCGACGCACGTCCGCGAGCTGCCTTTCCAGCGTGAGCGAAAAGGAAGTCACCGAGCTTTCCATCCGCTTGAGGAGGTTCACCCGCAGCAGGTGAACCATGCTTTCCTCGCGATCGACTTGCCGGAAGAAACTCTCCCCGCCGCGCACCTTGGTATTATACTTCGCGTCGTAAGCAGCCTGCTTGTGCGGCAGCACGTAACGCATGGGAGCGTAGGCGCCGAGCGTCAGGCGACGAATCTCATTGTTGATCTCGCGGATCGGCCGGAAGGCGCCGGCCAGGTCCACGTCGGACTTGATGTTGATCGGCTTCAGCCGCTCGGGAAATTTTCCCGTCTCGCTGGTGCCGTAGTATTTTTCAATGTGCTTCCGCGAGCGGGCGATGGTGAGCAGATCGAGCAGCTTGAAATAATCGAAGCCGAGCATGTCCATAAGCCGCGCGGGCTTGCGTTCACCTTCCTCCAAAGCCAGCCAGCGATTGAACTGAAGCTGTGCCTGTCGGACGGTCGCCTCGATGCTCGGGATGCCGTGGGAATCGAGCGCGGAATCGTTGCCTTCGGTGACGAAGGCGATTTGGTTTTTGAGATCGGCGAGTCGGTTGTTGACCGGCGTGGCGGAGAGCATGAGCACGCGCGTTTTCACGCCGGCTTGGATGATTCGCTGCATCAGCCGGTCGTAGCGTGTATCGCGGTCCCGGTGCGTCGCCTTGTTCCGGAAGTTGTGCGACTCGTCGATCACCACGAGGTCGTAGTTCCCCCAATTCACGTAGGAGAGATCGATGTCACCAGACATGCCGCCATCCCGCGAGAGATCGGTGTGGTTGAGCACGTCGTAGTTGAAGCGATCCGCGGAGAGGATGTTCCGCTTGTCGTTGGCCTTGTAGAGCGTCCAGTTGTCGCGCAGGCGCTTTGGGCAAAGGACGAGCACGCGATCGTTGCGCAGTTCGTGGTATTTGATGATCGCCAGCGCCTCGAAGGTTTTCCCCAAGCCCACGCTGTCGGCGATAATGCACCCGCCGATGCGCTCCAGCTTGTCGAGCGCACCCAGCACGCCGTCGCGTTGGAACTTGAAAAGCCGCTTCCAAATCTCGGTGTTTCGGATGCCCGTGGCCGATTTGACGATGCGCTCCTCATCCAGCTCATCACCGAGATCCTTGAACAAGTGGTAGAGCGTGAGGAAGTAAACCAGCGAGGGAGGTTGATGCTCAATCAGCTCCTGAAGTCGCGCCAGGAAGGATGCCTTCTCGTCACCGGAACTCGGCAGGGTGTTCCAAAGATGCGTGAACCAGGAGCCGAGAATGGCGGATTCGTCCGGGTGCTCCGAAGATTGGATCAGGCTGAATTGATTGCCGGGCGTCAGGCCAAGGCCATCCGTGGTGAAGGGGCAGTTTCCGGTGATGGCTCGCCGAGGTGCCGCGTCCGCCTGTCCCGTGACCACGAGCGCAGATTGCGGGAGCCGCGCCGGAGCACCGCGCAAGTCTGCCTTTTGCTTGATCCATCCCGCGCAAAGGCTGGCGAGCCAGCGCGTGCGGAGCTGGTTCCGAAACCCGCGATCAGACTCCGCTCCCAGCAACCCCAGCTCACCATTCTCCACCGTCGGCACGACCAACCGGCAATGCGCGAGAGCTTCCAACTGCTCGCGCAGCTCGCCGAATGCAAAAAGCGAGAAGGCCGGCGAGGCAACATCCAGCGTGGCCCCCGGAACGAGCGCCTGACGCAGCTCATCAATTACGCGGTCGCTTCCAGTGTTTTTGTTGAGTTTGATGGGGTCGTGTGTCTGGCGATTTCAGCAGGCAGGTTTCTACAAAACGCTTGTTCCGTTGTCGCGTGAAGCAGAGCCGGCGCGCATTGCCGCTGACGTGAGTTCTTGCAGATTGGCTAAGTTAAACCGCTGCAAAAAGGCTTCCGTAGTGGCGAAGCGGAGTCGGCCGTCCGCGCCGGCGAATTCTTTCACGAGCCGCAGATCGCGCAGCTTGACCACGAGGCTGCGTTTGTCGGCCGCGAAAAGGTGATCAATTTCCGATTGGCTGACCGGCTGTTTGAAAGCGATGCAGGCGAGCACTTCGAGCGCGGCCGTCGTGAGATCGGGCAGGCCGCTCGCGCCCGTTTGCTCGCGCAAATAATCGGTGAGCCGCGCGCTTTCGACGGTCGTGGTGAGCAGCGAGACGACGCCGTTCGTGATACGGAGTTGCAGCCCGACTGGCGCAAGCTGGCGATTGCCGTCCAGGAGCGCGGTAATCAGCTCTACGTTGTTCAGCGCCGCGGCCGCGCGGACTTCTCCCCTCGCCTCTTCGCGGAAAAACTCGCGCAGCTTTTCCCGCAGCCCGTCTACTGTGAAGCTTTTGCCCGTGGTGAAGAGGAGTTGCACCGCCGCCTTCACCGCAACCGCCGCCGGGCTGGTTGGAGAGAAAGAACCTCCTCTTTGCTCTCCAACCCGTTTCTGTCGCGTGGTGCTCATAGACTATTAGCCTATGAGCCGAGGCGAATTTTCCCGACCACGGAGCGAAGCCGCTCTTGATCGACGTGGGTGTAGCGCGCTGTCGTTGCCAGGCTCTTGTGCCCGAGGAGCGCCTGCACGTCGCGCAGGTGCGCCCCGCGCTCGTTGAGCAGCAGCGTCGCGGCGGTGTGCCGGAGCGGATGCGCGGAAATTACCGGCACGCCGGCGCGCTGGCAGGCCAGCTTGATGCGAGCATTGAATGCCTGATTGCTGAACGGCCCGCCGTCCCGGCCGGGGAAGACTAGGGGCGAACCCGCGAAGTCCACTCCCCCACCCCGCAGCCGCACGCCTTTCACGCTCTCCAAAAACGCGCCCCATTCCCGGAGCGATTCTGACATTTCACCCGTCAACGGCAGATCGCGAAACGACCCGCCCTTCACTTTCGCGACTACGGGACAGACTCTCTATCGTCCACCCTCTATCGTCCACCAAATACAACAACCCGCTCGGCGCCCCCCCCATTCACCGATCCGACGAAAGGATTTGCGCTGACGTATCTGACGAACTCTGGCCGCGCCGATTATCTCGATTATCCGAACACCCAGCGCA
>JBBSDS010000301.1:0-6377 GCA_038240495.1 Chthoniobacterales bacterium
CGCTGGCCTTGGAGATGGCCCGCGAGGGTGGCTTTGGCGATGTCCCAGTCCGAGGTGGACGAGCGGTAGAGTCATGGTTTTAAGTGGTCGAGGTGGCGGTGGAGAACTCTGCCTTGTGCGGCGCGCACGTCGGTGACGACGGCTCCGGCAACTGTTCGAGTAACGCCCCCGCCGGGCCACGGAGCGATCCTGCTGAGCACGAAACGGCGCGAGCCGTTCGCGGATGACAACGATCAACTCCAGGCCGGTGTGCCGCGCGCTCAAACGCGTGGCGCACCACGGCGCGAGCGCCCTCACTCACCCCGACTCTCGCTCCTCGGCGATAGACAAGGATGACACACTTCCTGAAGAGCGACGCTTTGAGCGAAAGGACCGCTCCAAAGCACGACTGCGCCGCCACCCGAAGGCAGCGACGCAGTCGTCGATGAACCAACCTGGGAATTATTTACCGGCCGGCTCGCCGCCAGTCTCCGCGGGCAGGGACTTGTCTTTGAGCCAGACGTATTCCTTCCACGCGCCTTCGTAGAGACGCACGTTTGGATAGCCAGCGACGTGCTTTAGATAAAAGCGCAGCAGGCTGCCTTCGCGCGAGGTGCCGCAGTAGCAGACGATGTTTTTGTCCGGCGTGATGCCCGCTTTTTCGAGTTCGGTTTTCGTTTCGGAGAAGGGTTTGAACTTGTGGGTGTTGTCTTTCTCCATGAGCCGCGCCCAGTGGAAACTGATCGCGCCGGGGATGTGACCTTTGCGCAGCCAGATGGCGTCATCGCCTTGAAACTCATTGATCGGCCGGGCATCGACCAGGACGTTGCCGGGCTTGCCGACATGCTTCTGCACGTCGTCAACGTTCGCGGCGATGCCGAGATTCATCTTCGCGGGGAGATGGCCGGGAGGATTGCCGAAGTAATCCTGCACCGGAGCGAAGCCCTGCTTCTTCCATTCAGGCAGTCCGCCATCGACGATCTTGATGTTCTGCACGCCGAATTTTTCGAGAACGTGAACGACCATGGTGCTGCTGAGGATTTCGTCATTCGGCAGCGCCTCACCGGTCGCATAGACAAGGTGCAGGCGATCCTTGTCCACGCCCGCGCGGATGAGCAGAGCCTTGGTCAAATCATCGGGCAGATATTGGACGGGAACGGCCTTGTCCGTGCCGCGCAAGGTATCGAATTCCAGATGCTGCGCCGTAGGCAGATGGCCGCGGAAGTAGTCTTTGTAGCCGCCGCGCGTGTCGAACACGATCGGGCGCTTTTTCGCATCTGAGTTTTCAATGAGTGCCTTGGCATCTGCGGCGCTGATGATGCCAATCTCAGCCCGGCTGGTGCCGACCATCGCGGCCATCGCGGCGGCGAGGAGCGACAGATGGAGTTTTGCGGATTTGTTCATGTTTGTTTACTGCGGGTGTTGCGCTTTGGGTGGGTTAGAAACTGAAGACGAAATTCGCCTTCAAAGTGAGGGACGGATCGGTGCCGTTGTCGGGGAAGTTTCCCCAAGCTTCGAAAACGAAGTATTTGCAAATCGGCACGAGAACGCCGGCTGAGTAGAGCCAGCTCGAATCGTGCTGCTCGATCGCATCAGCGCGCAGGGTGAAAAGGTCGATGGTTTTCGTGTCCAGCGCTGCCGTGTGCGATTTGCCATCCGCGACGCTTTTGCCATCTCGCACCGACTTGCCGTCGGAGGCAGGAATCGTCTTCGTATAGCGGAAGGTCTTGTCGATGCCATAAAAAGGAAGCGCGTCGCTGTCCTGCAATCCGCAACCACCGTGGACGCGGAACCAGCCGAAGTCCTGGGTCAGAACCGCGTAGGCAAATCCATCGCCCGCGCGCGCCCGGTCGTCGTTACTAAAAGTGATATTCGCCGCGCCGAGCGCCAGGGTGGGCAGACCTTGTCCGAAGGGAATCGCCACCTTTCCTTGCACCGTGACCGGTCCACCTTTGTCGGGATAAATGTGGCTGTCCGCACCGATCTCGAATTTGACGACCTTCGCATCGATGCCGGTTTTGAATCCGAGGTTAAAGTCGGCATCGCGGTCGCCGCCGAAGGTGCTGAATGCCTGGAGGACGAAGGTGCCTTGGGGCGTCGTGTCAGCGGTGGGAATGTTGTTCAAGCCGGTGGGCGTGCCGTAGGAGGATGCGGCAAAAGCCGAAAAGGCGAGGATGGGTAGTAGTACGGATTTCACTTCGAGGGGATGGGGTGTATTTAGGATGCCACTTGCCTATTTGGGGACGCGTCGTGCGTGCGTATATGCCCATTAATGCATATTGGTGGAAGCATTTTCTTTCCGTACGAGCCGGTCCTCAAGCCACACTGCAGCATGCCTAAACCGAGCGACAAACTTTGAAGCCCGGAGAGTTAATCACCAGACTGACCGTGTGGTTCGCGCTAGGAGCCTACGCGGTTGGCGTCGTGCTGCTGCGCCTCGCGAAAACCAACCCGTCGCGATTAAGGGATGCGCGGCTGTGGTGGACGCTCGGCTGCGCCTTCTTCATCGCGCACGTCGTGTGCGCCTTCACTTTTTTTCACGGGTGGAGCCATGCAGCGGCCTATCGCGACACCGCGCAACAGACCGCGGCGATGACTGGCATCCACTGGGGCGGCGGACTCTACTTCAATTACCTGTTTGCCGCGGCGTGGCTGGTGGATGTGCTCTGGTGGTGGATCGCTCCCGATCGCTTTGCCCGTCGACCAAAATGGCTGACCATCGCGTGGCATGCGTTCTTTTTTTTCATGGTGCTCAATGGCGCGGTCGTCTTTGCCCATGGACCGATGCGATGGCTCGGTGCGTTGCTCTGCGCCGGGCCGCTCGCCGTTTGGTTGTTGACGCGCGAACGCCACTTGCCGACGAAGAACTGATTCCCTCCTTTCATGGCTTTATTCCAACTCGATCCACAAAGCATCGTCGCGCGAGTCCGCGCATCTGGCATGGCGGAAAAGGTGCCAACGCTCGGTGCTTCCATCATGCGCGGAATCATTGGCTTCACCGCGGTCAGCATCGCCGGCTTTCTGCCGTGGCCGATCATCGGCCGATGGTTTCGCGCGGCGGGTGAAGTCGGGCTCTATATCGTCTGCACGGCTGTCTTCATCGGACTCAGCGGCGTCTGTCTTCATCGGCTCATTCTCGGCCCCGGCTCACTCTCACGATTCTACAAACTCTTCGCGCTCGCGTTCGTGGCCTATGCCGTCGCGTGGGTCGCCTTGTGGATGAAATTGCGCGGTGATGAAGGGAGCATCGCCGGACTCCTCGCCGGAACCTGTGCGATGGGTGCGATCTTCGCCTTCGCCTTCGATGCAAAGCGGCAGGCGCTCGGTGTCATTATTGCGCTCTTTGTCTGCAATACGCTCGGCTACTATGTCGGCGGTCGGGTCGAGGGAAAGCTCATCATCGATCACCACGTCGCCGCCATGCTGCTGTGGGGCGCGTGCTACGGCATCGGCTTCGGCGCGGGTCTGGGTTTCGCGTTCCACCTTTGCCAGAAACAAGCCCGCGCTCTTTTAGCCGCGTAGTCTCCGCGCGGCGCGAGTCACGCTTCCCGACGCATTTTTGTATCGAGGAAAAGTTCCGTCGCGTGCAGATTCTCCGCCATGCCGAAACAGGATTGCACCGACATCCTCAAGGCGCTGGCCGACCCGACTCGGATGCGCATCGTCAAGACGCTCCTCGCCGAAGCGCACGGCGTGAACGACCTCGCCGAGGCGCTCGACATCTCGCAATACAACGTCTCCAAACATCTGCGCATTTTGCGTGAAGCCGGCATCGTCGAGATGGAGCCGGACGGCACGCGCCGCGAATACTCGATCGCCGATCCGTTTCGCAAGAAGCTGGCCAAAGAAGGCAACACGCTCGACTTCGGCTGCTGCAGCTTCCGCTTCGATCAGTTGAGCGACTGATCCGGGATTGCGGTTGCCAACGATTTGCCCAAAGAATATGCGTGCCGCCGCATATTATTGCCGACCTATGAAATCCCTCACGCTCGTCTTCTCCCTCATCGCGATCTCCAGCCCGGTCTTTGCCGAAACGCTCAAAATCAATGGGTCCACGACGGTGAACCTGCCCGCGGCCGAAGCCGCGGAAATCCTGCGCGCCGAGCAAAAATTGGACATTCAGGTGGACACCCAAGGCGGCAGTTCGGGCGGCATTTCGATGCTCGGCGACGGGCTCGTGCAAATCGGCATGGCGTCGAAGCCCGTGAGCGCTGACGACCGCGCGAAATATCCCGCGGTGAAGTTCAACGAGATTCACATCGGCGAAGACGCCGTGGCGCTGATCGTCTCGAAAGACGTGTGGGATGGCGGCGTGAAAGCGCTCATGAAGCAGCAGCTCAAGGACATCTACGAGAGCAAGATCACCAACTGGAAAGACGTGGGCGGCAAGCCGCAGCGCATCGCGTTTTTCAACAAGGAGCCCGGCCGCGGGACATGGGAGGTCTTTGCGCATTGGGCCTATGGAAGTTCCAAGGACGCGCCGCAGGTCAGCTTTCCCGAGGTCGGGGGCAATGAAGAGACGCGCAATAAAGTCGCCGGCACCCGCGGCGGACTCTCGCAGCTCTCGTCATCGTGGGCCGACGGAAAAAGAGTCTTCGCGCTCGGCATCAAGCTCGACGACGGCACGGTGATCGAGCCGACGAACGAGAACATCGCGAACAAAAAATACCCGCTCAGCCGCCCGCTCTTTCTGCTGACCAAAGGCGAGCCTCAAGGCGTGGCGAAGACGTTTGTCGATTTCGTGCTGAGCGACCGCGGACAGGACTTGGTGAAGAAGCATGGCTATCTGCCGCTGAAGGATCTCAAGTAGCCGCGCCGCACGCCGATGACCCGTGCGTGGAGTTGGTTCTTCAGCCTCGTCGCCTTGCTCACGCTGGCGCTGCTCGTCGGCATTTTTGTCTGGCAGAGCGTGCCGGTGTGGCGGCACGAAGGCTTGGGCTATCTGACCGGCGCGAAGTGGTATTTTCGCCAGCATCAATTCGGCGCGTTGCCGATGATTTATGGAAGCATTGCCGTTTCCGCGGTTGCGCTCGTGCTGGCGGCGCCGCTCGGTCTCGGGGCGGCGATTTTCACCGCGGAATATCTGCCGCGTCCGCTCCGGCTTGCGGTGAAAGTGCTCATCGAGCTGCTCGCCGGGGTGCCGTCGGTCGTCTATGGCCTGCTCGGCATCCTGCTGCTGCGCGAGTGGATTTACGACGTCTTCGCGCGCTTTGAACCGTTGAGCGGCGACACACTTCTCACCGCCGGCGTATTGCTCGCGGTCATGGTCCTGCCGACCGTGGTCACGCTGAGCGACGATGCACTCCGCGCCGTTCCCGCCGAGCAACGCCGCGCCGCCCGCGCACTCGGGCTCACACGAGCGGAGACGGTTCTGCACATCGCGCTGCCGCAGGCGAAACGCGGCCTCGGCGCCGCGTTGCTCCTCGCCATCGGGCGCGCGATGGGCGAAACCATCGCCGTTTTCCTCGTCGTCGGCCGGCAGGACAACAACCTGCCCGGGCATTGGCTCTCGCTTCGCCCGCTGCTCGATTCCGGCCAGACGCTCACCAGCAAACTCGGCGGTGCGGAGACGCATATCGGTTACGGTGATCCGCTCCATTGGGCTGCGATCGTCGGCCTCGGTTTGATTCTGCTCGTGCTCACCGGTGGCTTCACCTTGCTCGGCACGGGCTTTGGAAAGAGGTCCGATGCGTAAGCTGAGCGACTGCCTCCTCGCGGCGCTCGCGGGCGCATGCGCGCTCATCGCCGTCGGCATTCTCGTCGGGCTCGTCGCCGTCATCGCGCAGCGCGGCATACCGGCGCTGAGCTGGTCTTTTTTCACCGAACAAATCCGCCTTGTCGGCGCCGCCGGCGGCATCTTTTGGAATCTCATCGGCACGTCGATCCTGCTCGTCGCGGCTTTCATCATCTGCGCACCGATGGCCGTCGGCCTCGCGCTCATCGAGTGTGTCTGGCTGCGGAGCGGCACCGCGCGGCGGACGCTGCGCACCGTGCTCCACACGCTCAACGGGTTGCCGAGCATCATCTTCGGCCTCTTCGGTTTCGTCGTCTTCGTGCAATGGTGCGGATGGGGAAAATCCTGGCTCGTCGGCGGGATCGTGCTCGCCCTGAGCATGCTTCCGACCGTCACCGTCTCGCTCCTCGAGCGGATCAAAGCCATTCCGAGCGCCTATCTCGAAGCTGCCGCCGCGCTCGGACTTAACCAGGCGCAGATCGTATGGGCGGTCTTGCTGCCGCAGGCGTGGGGCGGACTGCTCACCGGCTCACTCCTCGGCCTCGCCCGCGCCGCTGGTGAAACGGCGCCGATCATGTTCACCGCGACCATTTTCGCCGGCGCGACCTTGCCGCGCGGGATCAAAGAAAGTCCCGTGCTCACGCTGCCGTATCACATCTTCATC
>JBBSDS010000302.1:0-6359 GCA_038240495.1 Chthoniobacterales bacterium
GAGCTACCGCTACTATCGCAAGGCACAGGGCATGCTTTTGCAAATCCGCGCGCAGGAACTCGCGCGGAGCATCGGGCTGGCGGTCAATGATCAGATCGGGAATCTCCACGACTGGATCGCGCTTTCCCGTTTGCACGAGCGTGTCGCCATTGCCAATGCGGCGCTGCCGAAGCTCGACGACGCCGAGTTCAAAGCCTACATCGACCACACGGAAGCGCTCTGGCCCAAGCTGACAGCCGAGGACGAACCGCTGCGCGGTTTTCTGCAAAATCCGATCGCCGAGGAATTGCGCGCCTTTCACGCGCTCAATCCGCTGTTCGCGGAAATCTTTGCGACCGATGTGCGCGGCGAGCTGGTCGCGACGACGGAGAAAACGTCCGACTACTGGCAGGCGGACGAAGGCTGGTGGCAGCGGGCGTTTCTGGAAAAATTTCATCACGCTTATGTCGAGGGCATCAACTACGACGCCAGTGCCGCGGTGTATTCGGTGGACATCGCCGTGCCGATTCGCGATTGGCAGCGGCCGGACGATCCGCCCGTGGGTGTCGTCAAGGGCGTGGTCAATGCGTCGCCGCTGCTTTCGTCCTTCACGCCGACGCTCGCGGGGGACGCCACCATCTATCAGGTGGTGCTCGCCGACGGGCGGATCCTCGCGCAGCTCTCGGCAAAAAAAGTCGCGCCGCTCGCAGAGCACATTTCGCCGGAAGCGGTCGCGCGGCTCCAGCGCATGCGCCCCGGCTGGATGCTCGTCTCGGTGCGCGGAGACGAACTCGATCTCGCCGGCTATGCGCCGCTGAGCTTGGGCGAAAATCCGGCGGACAATATCGCAGTCACCGGGCTGACGCCGATGTATGTCCTCGTCTATAATTCGTCCGATGAATTGCTCGCGCCGGTGCGCCAGCAGTTCCTCCTGCTCAGCACCGGCGGAGCACTGCTCATCCTCGCGTGTGTGTTTGCCGGTTATTGGGTCGCTGGAAAAAAGATCATCGACCCGGTCGAAGCACTGCGTTCGGCGGCGCAGCAAATCGGCGCGTCGGCGAAACTCGGGGACGCTTCGCCAGCTCCCCGTCCGCTGCCTGCCCTGGAGCCCATCCACCGGATCAAGACCGGCGACGAATTGCAGGATCTCGCGCAGGACTTTGCCTACATGGCGGGCCGCGTCCTGACCTACCACGAAAGGCTGGAACGCGATCTCGCCGCGAAAACGGCTGAGATCGATCGCGACCTGCAATTGGCGCGCGAATTTCAGGAGGCGCTCCTCCCGCACGAGTATCCCAAGATTCCGAGCGCCTCCGAGCCCGCGGCGATCGCGCTCAGTTTTCATCACATCTACCGGCCGGCGAGTTCGGTGGGCGGCGATTTTTTCGATGTCCTCAAACTTTCCGACCACCACGCCGGCATCTTCATCGCCGATGTCATGGGTCACGGAGCGCGCTCGGCACTCGTCACCGCCATCCTTCGCACACTGCTGCAGAATCTGGCGTTTGGGACGAGCGATCCCGCGCAGTTTTTAGGAAGGTTGAACGACCACTTTCACGACATCGTGCGGGAGAGCCCGGATACGATTTTTGTCTCGGCCTTTTATCTGATCGTTGACACCAAGACCGCGACCGCGACTTACGCCTCCGCCGGCCATCCCGCGCCTTTCGTCGCGAATCAGACCACGCGTTTGGTCGAGCCACTGGTGGACAAACTGAAATGCAATCCGGCGCTCGGTCTTCTCCCCGGAGCGACCTACACCCGCTGGACACGCACGGTGAATGTCGGGGACGTCTTTCTCCTTTTCACCGACGGGGTCCATGAAGCGTACAACGCGGCTGGCCAGGAGTTCGGCCTCGACCGCGTGCGCAATGTGATCGCGTCAAATCTGCCGCACGGCGGCAGTGAACTCAGCAAGGCCATCTTCGAAGCCGTCCGCTTGTTCATTCAGCCAGCCGCACCCGCCGATGATATCTGCCTCGTGACTGTCGAAGTGAATGCGGTGCCGGTGAAATCCGACGTGCCGGAACTACGCGCCGCGGCGCGGCGGTAGCAGCTTTTTCCTCTCCCTCCTCATCCAAAACCAATGATCAAGATGAAGAGGGAGAGTCGGAAGCCGACGGCTCCGAGTTACTGTCTTCGAATTCAAAAAGCGCGTCATCCTGAGCGGAGCGGAGGCGGAAAAGCGGGCGTAGCGGAGTCGAAGGATCCCGCGAATTCACGGGCGACGTTGCAGTGAAGCGCCGGGATCCTTCGACTGCGTTTCGTCCCACCTTCGCCCGTGACGAAACTCCACTCAGGATGACACGTAATTCTCACGCGGAAGTTATTTCTGTCCCGTGCTCTATCTCTCTCAGCGTGAGGCGGCAGATCGTTCGGACAGAGCCACCTCTACACCGCCTGAAGTTTTGTATTCTCTGCTACGTCTGCACCGACGGCGCGGCCTTCGGAAGATGCTCGGCGCAGTATTCGTGTCCGTCTTTTGCCACGCGAAAATCCATTTCCGGCGCGACGAGTTCGGTCCGCCCGCAGACTTCGCAGCGATGCAGCGCGTCCGCCTCGGCGGCCGCACTCTCAAACTTCCGGCGGCGCTTCGTCACATCCTGACGATGACGTGCGTCGTGAATGATCTCAGGTCCGAAAAAGACGAGGTAGTTTGCGAGCGCCACGAGCAAAGCGGCACGCGATGTCCAGTTGCCACCGAGGAAGCCCAGGAGCGTGAAAGCCGCTGACACCCAGGCCATCCACTTCACCTTCACCGGCAGGAGAAACATAAGATAAATCATTGTGTCCGGGTAAAACCGCGCAAAGGCGAAGAAGAGGGAGCTATTGAGCGCGAAGCCCGCGGGATCGGAATTGGTAAGAAAGGCGGCGACGGTCGTCCCGAGCATGCCGAGAAGATAGAAAAGCGTGACCCGAAACGAACCCATCGCTTGCTCCAGTCCATCACCAATCCACATAAGATAGTAAATGTAGATCGCCGCCCCAAACCACTCGGGAAAAAGTCCGCCAATCGTCGGAACGAAAATGTAGGTGAGCAGGCGCCAGACCTCGCCGTGCATGACCAGATTCCAATCGAGATAGAGAAACTCGCGGAAGTGCGGATTCAGTTTGATCAAGACGTAGCAAAGCGCATTGAACCCGGCGACGATGCGCAGGAGTCCGGGGATGGCTAAGTGGCCGAATTTCACCTCGGCGCGATCGATCCACTTCATGTTTTTGGAGCGCAAACTCTGGATGCATCCGCTTTGAATGCAAACGCGAATCGCCTCCAACGACCCGCGCCCGGTAGTAGTTCGGTTTGCAGGTGTAGAGGCGGCTCTGTCGCGCTTTGGCGACGTGCAGCCTGTGGCCAGCAAAGGCGGCACGTCCTGCGGACAGAGCCGCCTCTACAACGCTGGTTCTCCAAAACTGAGCCCCCACCTCGCGCCCGGGCGCATTGACACTTCCACACCACCACCTAGGATTTCGCTCCGTGGCCGCCGAATCCGAACTCAAAAAAACTCCACTCCACGCCGAGCATGTCCGCCTCGGTGCGAAGATGGTCGATTTCGGCGGTTGGTCGATGCCGGTCCAGTACACCGGCATCATCGACGAACACCACGCCGTCCGCGGAAGCCTCGGCGTTTTCGACATCTCGCACATGGGCCAGTTTTTCGCTGAGGGAGCGGGCACCGCCGGATGGCTCAATGGCTTGCTGACGAATAACGTGGATCGCCTCGGCATCGGCGAATGCCAGTACACCTTTCTCCTCAATGATGCCGGCGGCGTGATCGACGACCTCATCGTCTATCGGATCGGCGAATCTCGCTACCTCCTCGTCGTCAATGCCGGCAAGATCGGCGAAGATTTTACCTGGATGCAATCGCACCTCGCGGCCGACGTTGCCTTCGAAAACCGCAGCGAACATTTTGCCGGCCTCGCCGTGCAGGGTCCGCGTTCCGCGCAGCTTTTCGACGCCTTTTTCAATGGCAGATACTCGCGCCCCGCGCGCAATGAAATCCTCAGCCTCGTCATCGACGAAGAAGTGTACTACATCGCGCGCACGGGCTACACGGGCGAGGATGGCTTCGAGGTTTTCTGCCCGGTGAGCCGCGCGGTGCGATCGTGGAACGACATTTTGCGCAAAGGCGCGGACTTCGGCATCAAGCCGTGCGGACTCGGCGCGCGCGATACCCTGCGCCTCGAAATGTGCTACCCGCTGAATGGCTCCGATCTCGCCTCCGACACCACGCCGATCGAAGCGGGTCTGAGCATTTTCGTGGACTTGCAAAAGCCGGCTTTCATCGGACGCGAGACGCTGGTCCGACAGAAAAAAGAAGGCGCGAAGCGTCGTCTCGTGCCCTTTAAGATGACCGGCGCTTCGCCGCCCCCGCGCTCGCATTACGCCGTCTTCAAGGGCGAACAGAAGATCGCCGAAACGACCAGCGGCACGCTTTCTCCGACCCTCAAGACGGGCATCGGCATGGCCTACATCCCGACGGAATTTGCGCGCATCAACGAGCAGATCGAAATCGAAATCCGCGGCAAACGCTTTCCGGCCGTCATCGAGAAAAAACCGCTTCATCGCGTCGGCACGACCACACCCTGACACCCGTTTTCACTCCTTCAAACTTCATGAATGTTCCCGAAAATCTCCAATATGCCGCCTCCCACGAATGGCTCCGCCTCGATGGCGCTGATGGCACCGTGGGCATCACCGATCATGCGCAAGCCGAACTGACCGACGTCGTCTATGTCGAACTGCCCAAAGTCGGCGCGCAGGTCACGGCTCGGCAGCAGGTTTGCGTCGTCGAGTCGGTCAAGGCGGCGAGCGACATCTACTCGCCCATCTCCGGCACGATCACGGCCGCGAACGACGCGCTCACAGCGAATCCCGCGCTGATCAATACCGATCCCTTTGGCGAAGGATGGATTTTCAAAATCAAGGTCGAAGCGGGCGAGGAAATCGAGGAGCTCAAAAGCCCGGCGCAATATCGCGAACAGTTGGGCAGCGGCGGCGGCGACGGAGAAGGCGTCTGATCCGCATCCGTCCGGCATGATGAAACGCACCGTCGCGAGTCTGGCCTCGCTCCTCGTGTCCGCGATGGTGCTGCGCGCGGACCTCGTCATCGTGCAAAAAGTGGACGGCGCCGGCCAGTCGGGCGAACAGACGATCAAGATCAAGGGCGACAAAGCGCGCACCGATCTGGCGCAGACGGTGAGCATGATCACCGATGGAGCGACCGGCGAAATCGTCACTCTCATGCACACGCCGAAGACCTATCTCAAGGTTTCGCCCGAGCGGACCAAAGCCATGATGGACCAACTGCAAGCGCTCCGGTCCAGCGCCGAACCCGCCAAGCTCCAGCCTACGGGCAAAAAGGAAAAGGTCGGTGAGTACGAGTGCGAAATTTTCACCGTCAATCTCGGCGCGCTTTCCGCCACCTACTGGATCGCCAGTGACTTCCCAAATTATCAGGCCGTGCTCGCGCAGTTGGAAAAGCTTCAGGCTGGAAGCATCTCCGCGATGGGCAAGGGTCTTATGCCGGAACTCAAGGATTTCCCCGGCATGATGCTCAAGACCGAGATGGACTTGAGTGGGAAAAAGGTCGTCACGACCGTGCTCTCGGCGAAGGAAGAAAATGTCGATCCGGCGATCTTCAAAATCCCCGCGAACTACAAAGAGGTTTCCTCGCCCGCGCTGAACTTCCAGCCGGCGAAATAGCGACTGGCGCGCCCATGCCGCCGCTGATCCTCGCCTCCGCCTCACCGCGACGACGGACACTTTTGGAAGAGCACGGCTATGACTTTCGCGTCGTCCCGGCAGACGTGCAGGAGATCGCGCCGCCGCATCTCACGCCCGGCGAGATCACCCTCTTCAACGCCCGCACCAAAGCGCTCGCCATCGCCCGCGCGCAACCGGAAGCGCTCGTGCTCGGTGTCGATACACTTGTTGAATTTGAGAGCGAGATTTTCGGCAAGCCTTCCGACCTGCGCGCGGCTTTCACGATGGTCAGGCGGATGAGCGGCAAAACGCACGAAGTCCATTCGGGCGTCTGGCTCGTTCACGGCGCGAGTCAGCGGGAAAAGGATTTGTCGAAGTGACCCGCGTCCATTTCCGCAACCTCACCGACGCCCAACTCCACGCCTACCTCGCCCGCATCGACCCGCTCGACAAAGCCGGCGCCTACGCCGCGCAGGACGACAACGGCGAACTCATCGACTGCGTCGAAGGCTCATTCACCAACGTCATCGGCCTGCCCATGGACGCGCTCGCCAAAGCACTGCAGACCTTCGCGTAATCGTCCGAACGGCCCCGCGGCGCAGCCGCTCCCCTCCAGTCATCCTGAGCTTGCCGAAGGACCTCTATCTATTTCCGGACGCCACCGCGCTGGTCA
>JBBSDS010000303.1:0-6348 GCA_038240495.1 Chthoniobacterales bacterium
AATGGGCGCATGGGTTTTCGCTGCGACTTTTTCCCGGTGTCTCCGGCGGGCCGCCGGAGCCGGCCCGCGGGCCGCGTGCTCCACCCGGAAAATGGTAGCTACTTCGTCGCCAACGCCGCTTCGATGGCTTTCGTCAGCTCGGCGGAATCCGGCTCCACATCCGAACCATAGCGCGACAGAATTTTCCCGTCGCGGCTGACGAGAAATTTTCCGAAGTTCCATTTCACCGGACCGGGGACCGGCGAAGTCGAGCCGGTGAGCGCGGCGTAAAGCGGGCTCTGTTCCGCGCCTTTCGTGTGCAGCTTGTCGAAGAGCGGGAAGGTGACGTCAAACTTTGACGAGCAGAATTTCTTGATCTCGTCATTTGTCCCCGGCTCCTGGCCGCCAAAGTCGTTCGACGGGAAACCAAGCACCACGAACCCCTGGTCCTTGTATTTCCGGTAGAGCGCTTCGAGGCCTTGATACTGTGGCGTGAAGCCGCATTGCGACGCGACATTCACGATGAGCAGCGGCTTGCCAGCGTAGGTCTTGAGTGAGGTGTCTTTGCCATCGATGTCCTTGAGCGGGATGGCGTAGAGATTCGAGTCAGCGGCGGAAACGGTGGCGGCCATAAGCAGGGTGCAGGAGATGATGATGAGGGAGCGGAGTGGGTTCATGGAATTGAAGGTGCGATCGAGCATATGCGGAATGGAGTCCCCCGCCATCCTGAGCTTGCCGAAAGGACCTCTCGCTATTTCCGTTCATTTGCCACGCTGCAGAAGTCGCCGACCGGCTGTCTGTGCTGAGTCAGCGATGTTCGGAAATAGATGGAGGTCCTGAGGCAGGCTCTGGATGACGGATGGGCGCTTCGCTCAGAATGACCGCTGGGGGTTACAGGTAATAGTCGAAATCTTTTTCGCTATGTGTCTTTCGACGGACGCGGAAGATGTGCGCGGGTTTCTCCGGGGTGAGGCGGACGAAGTTGCGCCGACCGCTCCACAAGTAGCGCTCGTCGTTGAGAAGATCGTGGACCTGATAGCTCTGTCCCTCGACCCAGCCGAATTGCTCGACGGGCACATTGATGAAGGCGTCCTGCGCGTGAAACGGATCGATTGACACAATGACGAGGATGATGTTGTCCCGCGCCTCGGTGATCTTGGTGTAATAAATGACGAGATCGTTCTCGGCCTGTTGAAAGCGAAGGTTGCGGAATTGCTGGAGTGCGCGGTTGTCGCGGCGGATGCGGTTCAAGCGCGTGACGATGTCTTTGATATTTCCCGGTGCGTTCCAGTCGCGTTCCTTCCACTGGTATTTTTCCGAGTCGAGATACTCTTCCTTGGCGAGTTGCTTGTAGTCGTTGTCGCAGAGATGGAGGAACTGCCGCACGTCGCCGGCAGCGTGCCAGTCCTTTTTCTCGAGCCCCGCATTTTCGCACAACTCAAAGCCCGAGTACATGCCGTAGATCGGTGAGAGCGTGGCCGCGAGCACCGCGCGGATGATGAACGCCGGTCGCCCGCCAAATTGCAGGAAGCTCGGGAGAATGTCCGGCGTGTTCGGCCAAAGATTCGGGCGCAGGTATTCGGCGCACGAGGTCTGGGTCAGCTCGTTGAAGTATTCGGTCAGCCCCTGCTTGGTATTGCGCCATGTGAAGTAGGTGTAGCTGTGCGTGAAGCCCGCTTTCGCCAGCACCTTCATCATCTTCGAGCGCGTGAAGGCTTCGCTCAAAAAGATCGCATCCGGCCAGCGACGCTGCACGCGGCCGATGAGGTATTCCCAAAACGCCACGGGCTTAGTGTGCGGATTGTCCACGCGGAAAATCCGCACGCCGTGCTCGCACCAAAACTCGACCACACTCGCGATCTCGCTCCAGAGCTCGCGCCAGTTCGGGTTGTGATAGTTCAGCGGATAGACGTCCTGATATTTCTTGGGCGGGTTTTCGGCGTATTTGATCGTGCCGTCGGGCCGCTTGTAAAACCACTCGGGATGCGCGTGGACGTAGGGATGATCGGGCGAGCAGTTGAGCGCGAAGTCGAGCGCGAGTTCCATTCCGCGCGCGTGGATTTCTTTCACCAGCCAGTCGAAATCCGCGAGCGTTCCGAGTTCCGGCGCGACGTCCTTGTGCCCGCCGCCATTCGCGCATTTCTGATGGCGGTTGCCGATGGCGTAAGGCACGCCGGGCTCGCCGGGCTGGCAGGTCACGGAGTTGTTCCTGCCCTTGCGCGCCGTCACGCCGACGGGATGCACGGGCGGAAAATAGATTACGTCGAAGCCCATCGCCTTGGCGTCGTCGATGCGCGGCAGACAGTCGCGAAAGGTCGAGCCTTTGTCGCCACGGCCCTCGGCGGAGCGCGGAAAAAATTCATACCACTGCGAAAAGAGCGCGCGCGGCCGGTCCACATAAACCAGCGGATACTTTGCCGCGGAGCGGGCCACATCGGATGCTCCGGGGAAAGGAACGATCACCGTCGGGGACGCTGGTCGTTCCTCAACTACTTCAGCTTTTTTCTTGCGCGAAGTTTTAGCCTTTTTGCCAGTCGGTGACGAATCCTTCACAACCTCCGGTGGGCGGCTGGCTGGCGGCGCAAATGCGGGAGCCAGCGTCGGCGCGTCCACCAATTCCGCCATCGGCGGCAGGTTTAGCAGATATTCCGCGCTCTCGTTGCGATCGGCGTAGGCGGTCATCAGGCCTTCGATCTCGGGCGAATGCGCGAGCGCATTCACTTCCTCCGGCGTGCCTTCACGGACCTTGTCTGCCAGCACCATGAGCCTCTCGGCATCACGCTTCTGCCCCGCATCTTGCGCCAGCCGCGCCGCGCGGGCGATAAATCCCGCACCCTCCAACGTCTCGCTTTCCAACTCCGTGAGACCCGCAGCGAACTTCAGGTGAAACTCGTGCCGCCACGACAGAAAATAATCGCCCCACGCTTCGATGGTGAATTCATAGACCGCATTTTCAAAGACCGAGAAGACTCCGCGCCAGCGATCACGAGCGTTCAAATCGATGACCTGCATCGGCGTCTCGTACCACTTCGTCTGTCCCTGCTTTCGCCACTTCAAAACTGCTGACACAATATCGTGTCCGTCCTTGAAGACATCGGCCTCGACGACGATGTCCTCGCCGACGGCGCGCTTTACGGGATACCTGCCGCCCTCGATGAGCGGCGATACGGATTCGATCACGACGGTAGGCGGGCGGAGAATCATGGCCCGCGGATTTTGACGGGCGCGCGTCGCCCTCGCAAGCCTTTGGGGTGAAGAGCGACACCGCCAATGTTTGCGCCGGACTTGTGAGGACACGCAATTTGCGCCAGCCTCCGCCGCCTCAACTCACTCCACACCATTCCCATGAACAAACAACTGCTCGCCCTTTTCATCACCGCTGCCCTCGCCACCGCCGCCCGCGCCGAAACCTCCGTGAAACTCACCGGCGTGCATCTCTGCTGCAAGAGCTGCGTGAAGGGCGTCGAAAAAGCCGTCGGCACCGTCTCCGGCGTGACCGCGGCCTCGGATGCGGAGGCGGGCACCGTGACCCTGACCGCGCCCGATGCGGCCGCCGCGCAGAAGGCCGCCGACGCGCTCGTCGCCGCCGGATATTTTGGCAAGAGCGAAGACCCCGCTATCAAACTGGCGGACACGAGCGGCGCAAAGGACGCCAAGGTTTCTTCGCTGAAGGTCAACGACGTGCATCTCTGCTGCGACAAGTGCGTGAAGGCCGTAAACGCTGCGCTCGGTGAAGTGAAAGGCGTGACGAGCAATACCGCGGAAAAGAAAGCGACGAGCTTTGAGATCAAGGGCGACTTCAGTCCGAAGGAAGTTTTCGCCGCATTTCAAAAGGCCGGCCTCACGGGCAAGGCCGAGAACTAAGGCGTGTTTGCAGACCTCCCTCGCGGGTCATTCTGAGGTTTTCACAAAACGGGGTTTTGCTGGCGGCGGCAATGAACCGTCCTAAAGCCGTGTCATCCTGAGCGGAGCGGAGGCGGTCAGGCGGGCGTAGCGGAGTCGAAGGATCCCGCGCAACCACGAACGGCGTCGTCCGAAAGCGCCGGGATCCTTCGACTGCGTTCCGACCCGCCTTCGCCCGCTCGGAACTGCGCTCAGAATGACCGCAAGCGGCCACCGGGGCGCCCGTATTCTTGCAATCGCGGGCGGCAGCCATACGATTCCGGTTGCTATGCGCACCCCTACATCTTCCTCGCGTTTTCTCTTCACACTCCTCGCCGTCGCAGCGCTGCCATGCGCGGGCTTCGGACAAGCGTCCGGCGCCACATCGGCATCGAAGGCCACGGCCAAGCCGGCAAAATCAACCGCCGAAGCTGACGCCAGCAAGCCCGCGGTCGCTGAGCTTTCCAAAGACCCCGCGATCGCCGCGGCGCAGAGCGCCAAGCGCGCGGGCGGTGGGCCGGAAACTCCGGAGCTGCACTTCCGGCCGCCACCGCCGCCGTTGCATACGCCGCAGGAGGAATTGAAGACCTTCAAAATCGCTCCTGGTTTTAAGATCGAACTCGTGGCTTCCGAGCCGATGATCGAAGCGCCGGTTGCGATCAGTTGGGACGCCCAGGGCCGCATGTATGTCCTCGAAATGCGCGACTACATGCACGACGTGGACGGCACCGGCGAAGACCAGCCCACGGGCCGCGTGAGCCGGTTGGAAGACACCGATGGCGATGGCGTCATGGATAAGAAAACAGTCTTCGCTGACAACCTGCTCATGCCGCGCGCCATCATGGCATTGGGCGACGGAGCGATCATCAATGAGCCGCCAAATCTCGTCTGGTATCGCGACACCGACGGCGACGGCGTGGCCGACAAAAAAGAGATCATCTCCGACAAATACGCGAACAAAGGCGGCCAGCCCGAGCACATGGCCAACAGCCCGACGTGGATGATGGACAATTGGATTTCGTCCACCGGCTACGGCACCCGCTTCCGCTTTCAGCAGGGCAAATTCACCGCCGCGGATACCGTCGCCTCCGGCCAGTGGGGCCGCACGCAGGACGATTGGGGTCGGGAATATTCCAACTCGAACAGCGACCTCCTGCGCACCGATCTCGTGTCGCCGAGTTACTACCTGCGCAACCCGCGCCTCGCCGACCGCACGGGCCTCGGTTTTCAGGTGATGAAGGACCAGACGTGCTGGCCCTCCGGCCCCACGCCCGGCGTCAACCGCGGCTACATCGAGGATTCGAAGAAGCCTGACGGCACTCCGGTGAAGGGGACTTTGCGTCCGGACGGAACGTTGCAGTCGGTGACCGCGACCTGCGGCCCGGCGATTTATCGCGGCGATCTTTTTCCGAAGGAATATCGCGGCAATGCTTTCATCCCCGAGCCTTCGGGGAATTTGGTCAAGCGCCTCATCCTCACCGAAAAGGACGGCGTGGTGACGGCGAAAAACGCCTACGAGGGCAAGGAATTCCTCACTTCGTCCGACGAGCGCTTCCGCCCCGTGAATGCTTACACCGGGCCCGATGGCGCGCTCTACATCGTGGACATGGCGCGCGGCGTCCTCCAGCACAAGGGCTTCCTCACCTACTACCTCGTCGCCAATATCAAGGACCGGAAACTCGAACAACCGGTGAATCTCGGCCGCATCTTCCGCATCGTGCCGGACGGCGGGAAAAAGCCCGTGCTGGTGAAGCTGCCGCAGGAGTCCGAAAAGATCGTGCCGCTGCTGGACCACGCCAACGGTGTGGTCCGCGACACCGCCCAGCGGGTGCTCGTCGAGCGCGGTGATCCAGTCGGTCCGGAAGTCGAAAAAATCGCCGCCAAAAGTACGAAGCCGGAAGCGCGCGCGCAAGCGCTCTGGACGCTCCAGGGGCTAAACGCACTGACCCCCGAAATGCTCACCACCGCACTGCACGACCCGCATGAAAAAGTCCGCTCCGCGGCCGTCCGTCTCGCAGACCCGGCACTCACGCCCGAGCTGCTGAAACTCGTGAACGACAAGAGTGCCGAAGTGCGGCTGCACGCGGCTTTCAAGCTCAGTAGCGAGCCAGGGCCGGAAGTGGAACAGGCACTGATCACGCTGCTCCAAAGTGGCGGAAGTCCACTTTTCGGCGAAGCCGTGGCCAGCGGCCGGGCCGGGCGCGAACTCGAATTTCTCGAAATGCTCCTCAAGCATCCTGCGGCCGAGGATCAGAAGCTCGCCGCGAGCAATATCTTCGCGACGCTCGCGAGCTGTGTGATGAAAGAACGGAGCGGAGCGCGCATCGCGCGGTTGCTCGACCTCGCCGCCGCCCAGGCCGCGGACAGCCCGCGCCAGCTCGCGATCCTGACCGCCATGGGCGGCAAAGGATCGGGCAAGTCTTCCAAAAATCCCCCACCCTCCCGACCGATCAAACTCGCGGCGCAACCACCCGGACTCGTGGCGCT
>JBBSDS010000304.1:0-6343 GCA_038240495.1 Chthoniobacterales bacterium
CGGCGAGCACCATGGCGGGCGCCATCAGTTCCAATTGTTGCTTCACTGCTTTCGAGTACTCCGCCGGCGCGAGCGAGCGCCGGATGGCGCGTTCCCCGATATGCCCGTGGTGGCCTTTGAACTTCGCGTCCTCAGCGATGTAGGACCGGATGTAGATGGCTTCGGGCTTGGTCGCGCCCGTGGCCACATCGGTGTGGACGACTTTAACGCCGGCACAACCGGTGAATGCGCACGCGGCACTGAGAGCAAGGAGGGTGTGTTTCATAATTGGAAATGAATCTCCTCCGCTTAGTGCAGATTCCGTGCCCGGTTTGCGGCCGAGTTTTTTCGGGGCCGAGTTCTCATGACCAGCGCAGTCCGCCGTCGCCTTAGCTTGCGCAGAAAACAGAGCGCTTTCCTTCCCGTCACTGCCCCGGCAGCGAGATGCCGCGCACTTTTTTGTAAAGTGACACCGCGTACGTGTCCGTCATGCCTGAGACGAAATCGATCATCCGCAACAGCCGCTGATAGGGATTCGTGTCGGGCTCGCGGTTCGGGCCGATGGATTGCTCGGGCACCAGGCGCAGGAGCTTGCGGCTGCGTGGCGACGCGTGCTTGCCGCGCCGGGCGGCGTCGCTCACGGCGGCGACGAAATCGTCGAGCAACCCACCGAGCACGGCAAAGCCCGCGGCTTCGATTTCCACGCCGCGCACGGTCGAGTAAATGGTTTCCACGGAACGCGCCTTGATCGTTTCGAGGGCGGTCCCGGCGGGGATTAGCTCGATGAGCGGCTGGTCAAATTCGCCGCGCAGAATCTCCGCTTCTTTGGCGAGAAAGAGTTCCGCCGTCTGCCCCACTGCCGCACCGATGGCGAGGGCGCGCAGAAATTCGATGCGCTCCTTGCGTTCGCGAATCTGCTCGGCGCGAGTTGCCAGCGCCTCGTTTCCGGCGACTCGCACAAAGCTGTCGCGCACTTCCTCATAGCTGAGAAAGCCGAGCCGGAATCCATCCTCGAAATCGACCAGCCGGTAGCAAATGTCGTCCGCGGCTTCCACGAGGAAAGCCAGCGGATGCCGCGCCCACCAACTGTGCAGGGGCGCGCGGCGGATCAGCCCGCAGCGATTGGCGACTTCCGTGAAAAACTCGCGCTCGCTTTGAAAGAAGCCGAATTTCTTTGTGCTCGCGCCTTCGTGAATGCGCGCCTTTTCAGGCACGAGCGCCTCGATGGGATATTTGGTGAACGCGCCGAGCGTCGCATGCGTGAGCCGCAGTCCCGGATTGTCCGGCATTTGCAGTCGCGTGATCAGCCGAAAGCCCTGCGCGTTGCCCTCGAAACGCGCGAGATCCTCCTGCTCGTTCTTCTTGAGTGGTGTCCGCGCATCGTGCGCGACCTTTGAACTTTCAAACCACACGCGGATCGCATCTTCACCCGAGTGCCCGAATGGCGGATTGCCGAGATCATGTGCCAGTGCCGCGGCGGAGACGATTGCGCCAAAGTCGGACCCGTGAACGCCCGGGATTTCGCCACGCTCGCAAATCGCCGTCCCAACAATCGTCCCCAGCGAGCGCGCGACGCTCCCAACTTCGAGACTGTGAGTGAGCCGGGTGCGGACGTAATCGTTGTCCGCCAGCGGAAAGACCTGCGTCTTGTCCTGCAAGCGACGGAACGCCGATGAAAAAATGATGCGGTCGGAGTCGCGCTGAAACGGCGAACGCTGCGGCTCCGCATTCGTGGATTTCGTGCTGCCGAGGCGCTCGGCACAAAGCAGTTTTGACCATTCCATGCTCATGGCATCTGCGAAATTGTGGACGCCATCCGACGCGAAGAGATCTTCCGCCCGTCATTCTGAGCGCAGCGAAGAACCTCTGATCTCTGCCTTTCTTCGACGTCGAATCTGGCGCCAACCCGCATTCCATAGCGGCATTGCAGAAGCCCGGAAACTGTCAGCGATCCTTCGCTTCCCTCAGGATGACGTGCTTTGAAGATGCTCATGTTTGCTTTGTTGCAGGGCGCTGGACGAAAAATTGAAAGGCGAGTTCGACGAGGAGCATGATCACAGCCGCGAGGATGAACCAATGAAAGATCGGTTTGCCGAGAATCAGATTCGCGAAATCCTCGTGCCCTTGCACAAAGAATCCCTGCCGCCCATTTTCTCCCAATTGTTCCGGCAGGAGTGCGCGGTCGATCGGCCGCAAATCGCTTTCGTCCGGCGGCGGATTGACCCCGTAGGCGTGAAGCAACCGGCTCCCGCGCATGAGGTAAAAACCGAGTTCGTCCGGCACGAACGAAATTCCCACACGTTCCCCCATCGCCTCCGCTTTTACTTCGAGCAGTTCGCCCGAAGGCTTGCGCATCGGGTTTTTTTCGAGCTCGCTCTTCCACACTTCATCGGTGATCGGCTCGCCGAGAAGAGAAGAGCCGGGAAGTGGTTCGTCGCTCGTGATGTTCTTCACGATCTCCTGCATCCAGGCCGGGAAGATGCGCTGTCGTGCAAGGTTGCTCGAAAACTCGCTCACCGAAAAATTCATAAAGAGCAGCGTACCGAGGCCGTGATTGAAGCTCGCCATCGCCGGCGTGTCATCGGCGTAAGTCAGGAGGATGCTGCCGGTGCCGGTCGAGCCCGCGTCGTAGATGTCATAGAATTCGAGCAGCGCAAGATTCTGGCGCATCGGCCCGCGGAAAAGCCGCAGGTAGCGCGATTTGAAATCGCCCTTGATGATCTGCTGCGCGCCAGTCCCGACGTTCTTCGCCACGCGCCGCGCGCCAAGCTTGAGCGGAAGCGCACTCGTCGCGACCGCCTTTTCGAAACCGGCGAGATTGGCCGCATCGTTCTCGCCATCGAGGAAATAGACCACGCCTCCGCCGTGAAAAATAAAGTCGGCGACCAGCTTGCACGCGGCATCGTTCAGCCGTCCGGTGCGCGTGAAGAAAATCTTCTTCACCGCCGCCAGCTTCGCGCTCGTCAACCCGGCGGCAGGCACTTGGTCCGGCAGCAGCGAACCGGCCAGGTCTTCATACGGATTGAGCGCAGTCTTGAGGAAAAGCGCGGCGTCCTTCTCCGGATCGGGAGTATCCGACACAATCAGGATGCCCTCTTTTTCCATGACCGGAATGGTGAGGAAAAAGCGGTCGTCGAGTGCGAGATCATCCGGCGCGAGACTGATTTCGCACAGATGCAGTCCGGGACCGCCGGGTGGCACGGGCACAGTGACTTTGGCGGTGGACCACGGCGCGACGGCGACCTCTTTTTCAAAGCTCGTTCGCGCGTCGAGGACGACCTTGATCGGCTCCTGCATCGGCTGGTCGCGGAAGTTTCCGACCTCGATTTCGAGCGTCACCGTATCGCCGGCCAGCACCTGCGATTGATTGATCGACGCGCCGATGATCGCGCGGTTGTCCGGCTTCGGAGGCGCCACATCGACGAAGAAAAAGCGCGCGTTTGGCGGCAGCGGCGTGAAGTCCACGTTCGCCCAGTTTCGACGCTGGAAGTCCGATAGATAGTAGATCTCCGGCCGACCGGCGTCCTTCGCCAGCAAGCGTGCGGCCAGTGCATTCGCCTGGTTGAAATTCGCGCGACTCAACCCCGGCTTCAGTTCCTCGACGAATCGTTTGGCGTCAGCGTGATTGCGCGAAAGCTCGAAGAAGCACGACTTCGGCACTTGCCCCGCCGTGATAACATTCACCGTGTCATCCGCGCCGAGGGCCGCGAGGATTTTGTCGGCCTCGCTCTCCGCGCGCTGCCGGCTGCTCACGCCGCCGCCTTTGTGTTCCATGCTCAACGAATGATCGATGACGATGAGCACGGAACGGCCAGTCTGCCTGTCCGCCGCCGAGCCAAAGCGCGGGATTAGTGGCTTCAGAAAAGCCAGCAGCAGCAGCACGAGGAAAAGCGTGCGCAGAAGCAGCAACAGCAAATGCCGCCAGCGAAACAGCCGTGAGCGCTGCGCGATGGTCTCGCGAATGTGCTTCACCGAAGAAAACTCGAACAACCGCGGAAACTGAAGATTCAGCAAATGAATCAACAACGGCAACCCCGCGAGCAACACGAGACCGGGAAGGAGCGCGGAATTGAGGAAGCTCATTTTAAACGCAGAGACGCAGAGACGCAGAGACGCAGAGAAGACCTGAAAACCCGCGAAGACCAAACCTCTGCGTCTCTGCGCTTCTGCGTTTCATTTCATCGAGTGCTTTCATTTTTCCCGCGGAAGCCAAGGTACGCTTCGATCGCGTCGAGATAAGGTCGCCGCGTATCGATGAGCCGATGCTGGATCTGCCGCAGGTCGGCTTCACGCGCCAGGTCGGCGATCATGCGTTGCATGTTGGCCTGGTAAGCCGTGCGGATTTCTTCGGGATCGACCTGCACCGTCTCGGCGGTTTCGAGATCGACGAATTTTGCAGCATTGAAAGCCGGCAGATTCAGCTCGTCGGGATCGGTGACTTGCAGGAGCAGGATTTCAAACTTTCGATGCACAAACTGCGCGAGCGAATCGAAAAGAGCGGCGGTGTCGTCGAGGAAATCCGAGAGGATCACGATGCGCCCGCGCTTTTTGAAAAGCGCGTGGCACTCCTGTACCGCTGCCGAGATTCCCGTGGTGCGAGCGGGGCGCACGCGCTCCAGTTCCGTGACGAGCCGGTGCAAATGCCGCCGCGTGCCGCCCGGCGCGAGGAACTGCGTGACCTTCTGCGCAAAAAGGACGAGCGCGGCTTTGTCGCTCTGCGCCATCATCAAATACGCGAGCGCCGCGGCGATCTTCGCGGCGAGGATGAATTTCGACGGCCGTTTCTCGCCCGCATAGCGCATCGAGCCGCTCGTATCGACCATGAGATACACGGTCATGTCCGTCTCCTCCTCGAACTGCCGCAGATACAGCCGACGCGTGCGTCCATAGACGCGCCAGTCCAATCGCGTAAGGTCGTCGCCGGGTGCGTATTCCTTGTAGTCCGCAAATTCCGCGGCCGAGCCGCGATACGGCGATTTGTGCTTTCCTGAATAGTATCCTTCGACGGTCGCCTTCGCGAAAATGAGCAGGTTCTCGAAGCGCTCCAGTTCTTGAATGTTGAGCAGAAGCGGCGGTGGCTGCGCCGATTTACGCGCTTGCAGCAAGCTTGCGGCTGCCACGCCTACGCCGGAAGGCTTGGGCAAAGGCGGCGGCTTCATTGGGAGGGCGAGACTCCTGACGAGCCCTGTCCGCCCGAAAAATGCGCGGGCTCGTCGGGAGCGTCGCCCTCCCGTTGATGAGTTCGCGTCATCTTCATTTCGCTCAGTAGCTCTTTTCCTGCACCTGCCCGAGCAACTCCGTCACGATATCCCGCGACTTCTTCCCGGCGCCGGTGGCGCGATAGTTTGTGATCACGCGATGCTGCAAGACCGGCAGCGCCACCTCGCGCACGTCCGCGGTTTCCGGAGCGACTTTACCGGCGAGCAGCGCGAGTGCTTTCGCCCCGAGAATAAGATACTGCGAGGCCCGCGGGCCGGCACCCCATTCGACAAAATCGCGCGTGACTTGTGGAGCGCCGTGGTTTCCCGGTCGCGTCGCAGAGGCGAGGCGCACCGCGTAGTCGATGACGTGATCGCTCACCGGCGCAGCGATCACGAGCTTTTGCACGGCGAGGATGTCTTCGGTGGACACGACGGCGCCGAGTTGCTCGGCCACACGCAAGGTCGTGCGTTTGACGATCTCGATTTCGTCCGCATGCGCCGGGTAGTCGAGATTGAGCGAAAACATGAAGCGGTCGAGTTGCGCCTCGGGCAGCGGATACGTGCCCTCCTGTTCGATCGGATTCTGCGTGGCGACGACAAGAAATGGATCGGGCAGCGCCCGCGTCGCGCCGGCGACCGTGACTTTGTGCTCCTGCATCGCTTCAAGCAGCGCCGACTGCGTTTTTGGCGGCGTCCGATTCACCTCATCGGCGAGGAGCAAATTCGCAAAGATCGGCCCGGCGAAATACTCGAACTCCAGCTTGTGTTCGCGCTCCTGCAGCAACTCCGAGCCGATGATGTCGATCGGCATGAGATCGGGCGTGAACTGAATGCGCTTGAAGCTGAGCGTCAGAGTTTCCGCGAGGCTGCGCACGAGCAGCGTCTTGGCGAGTCCCGGCACGCCGATGAGCAGGCAATGCCCGCGGGCAAAAAGACTGACGAGCAGCAGCCGGATGATCGCTTCCTGTCCGACCATCACCTTGCCCAATTCGGCGGTGATCCGAGTGTAAACGTCCTTCACGGCCAGCGGTGATATTTCTGTCATAGGGGAAGCTCCTGCGCGCGGACGCTAACGGACGGACTTCCCAATGCCAATTGCCGATTGCCGAACGACGATTCGCCAGCATGCTTACCGCGCATGCCCCCGGAAATCGTCGCCATCC
>JBBSDS010000305.1:0-6324 GCA_038240495.1 Chthoniobacterales bacterium
AAGGCGGGCTATTCGGTGAAGTGTCAGGATCTTGAGCTTGCGCGAAGAGAAGGCCGGCTGAATCCCGAAGAGGAAAAGGACAAACTGGCTGCGCTCGCCAAGACCGAGGAATATCTGGAGCATCTCCGCAAGCGCGGGCCACTCCCGACTAGGTGGGAGATCCGGCGGCAACTGGACGGGTCAAGCTATCAAGTCCGGGCAAATCCGACTAAATCCGACTAAATCCAAGTATCCAATCATGCGCATCGCAATCCATCATGGTATCTGGAGCCGCGCCGCAGCAGCGGCGCGGCTGCCTTCCGCAAAGACACGCGACAAGATCCTGCGCGATGAGACGAAGCTGGAGCGGCAGATGGACCGGGCGATGGCGCAACTCGAACGCGTGCAGCGGATTCGGCGGGCGAGCGATCCCTGCGCCGCTCTCCGCGGAAGTATCCGACCGAAGAAGGGGTCGAGGTCGTGAACGTGGTGTCGTCGGCCCGGTTTGCCATGTTCACTTGCATCGAACGATGAAGCTCATGGCTCTTACAAAAATGGGGCGCAGCTCTTCGTGACGCCTTTCTTCTTCCCGTTCTTTGCGTCTCTGCGTCTCTGCGTCTCTGCGTTTTCAAAAAATCCGTGAACTGCATCGTCCCGGCGGCCATGGATCGAATCCGACTTTTTCCTCGCTCCTCGCTCCGCTCGCGCCTAATTTTCCGGCCCTTTTCGCCATGACCGACGCACCCAAAACCCTTCGCCTCGGGCTGCCTTCCGGCAGTTTGCAGGAGCCGACTTTCGCTCTTTTTGCCAAAGCAGGGTTCCATATTTCCGGCGCGAGCCGTTCCTACCGGCCCGCCGTGGACGACCCGGAACTGACCATCCGTCTGCTGCGCGCGCAGGAGATTTCGCGTTACGTCGAGCATGGCTTCCTCGATGCCGGCCTCACGGGCAAGGACTGGATCGCGAACAATGATTCCGACGTGGCGGTGCTCGCGGAGATGACGTTTTCCAAGGTCAGCAACAAGCCGACGCGCTGGGTCATCGCCGTGCCTGAGGATTCGCCGATCAAGACGGTGAAGGATTTGCAGGGCAAGGTGATTGCGACCGAAGCGGTGGAATTGACGCGGCGTTTTCTGGCGCAGCATGGGGTCACGGCAGAGGTGGAATTTTCGTGGGGCGCGACGGAGGTGAAGGTGCCCGACCTGGTCGATGCGATCGTGGATGTGACCGAGACCGGATCATCGCTGCGCGCCAATAAGCTGCGCATTCTGGAGACGATCATGGAGTCGTCGCCGCAATTCATCGCCAACCACGGCGCGGTCGCGGACCCGTGGAAAAAAGCGAAAATCGAACAGCTCATTCTGCTGCTGCGAGGTGCTTACGCGGCGCGGGACAAGGTCGGGCTGAAGATGAATCTGCCGCAGAACAAACTCGCCGATTTGCTCCGGGCGCTGCCGGCTTTACGCAACCCGACGATTGCCAACCTCGCCACGGCCGATTGGGTCGCAGTCGAGACGATCATCGACGAGAGCGTCGTGCGCGAAATCATCCCGCAACTCAAGGCGCTGGGTGCCGAGGGGATCATCGAATACCCGCTCAACAAAGTCGTTTACTGAGGAAGATTCCGTTTGCGCCTCACGGGGAACCGTGATTTCCTCGCCACCCCTCAACGAAAAATAGCAATTACCACATGGGTTCACTCAAGAAGCGACGGAAAGCCAAAATCGCCAAGCATAAGCGCAAAAAGCGAATGAAGGAAAACCGTCACAAGAAGCGTTTGCGCTACAAGTCCTAGCCGGTAAGGTGCGCGGCATGAAATTGCTCCGATTTGCTACCACTGGCAAAAAACATCGGGCACTTTTCGCCGCCAGCTTCGCCTTCGCCGCCGCGCCTCTCTTCGCTGCCTCGCCGTCTCCTCGGTCGATGGCCAAACCCGGTGGATCCGCCGCCGCCGCTCCGGCGGCGCGCCAACCGGCTAAACAGCCTGCTGCTGCCGAGCCGCTGCACAAATCTGCCGATAAACCGGCGGCTCCCGCGTTTCCAGCGGCCCCGACTGGTGGTTCAAAAGGATTGCCGGAATTTGCCGATGCCTTTCCGTCGCCGATTCATCCGCCGTCGCCGGATTTGCAACTGAAGAAGGAGGACGAGCGGAAAGCGGATGCGTTCGTCGCTTTCGCCGAGGGTCTGCTGGCGGAGGATAATGCGGACCAGGACAAAATGCTCGAGGGCTACCGCAAGACTCTCGAACTGGACCCCGGCTACGCTGAGCTGGCGGTGAAAGTGGCCTACGAACTCACCCGCCGGAATGATCCGTCGGCCGGCATTCAGGTGCTGAAGGACACGATCAAGGCCGTGCCGAAAGAGCCGCTGCCCTACATCTATCTTTCGCAGCTTTACTCGAAAAACCTGAACAAGCCCGACCTCGCGATCAAGTATGCCGAGCAGGCGCTGACCCTCGCGCCCGACAACATCGCGGCGCATCTGGCGGTCTATGAACTTTACGCCGCCAGCGGGCAGACGCGGAAGGCCGAGCAAGTCCTCGAACGCGCCGCCAGGTCCACCTGCACAGATCCCAAATTTTGGGTGCAGCTCGGCGATTTTTTCCAGCGGCTCTATTTGAAAGAGGAGGGCTCCTCGGACCCGGCGCAGTTGGAAAAGATGAACACGGTTTATCGGAAGGCGGTCGAGCTCGGGTCGGACGATGTCACGATCCTGACCAAAGCGGCCGACTACTTCGTCCTCTCCAAGCAGGTCAAAGAGGCGATTCCCTTTTACCTCAAGGTTCTCAACATCAGGCCGAGCGCGACGGACGCACCGCTCAACAATGTCCGCGACAAACTCGCGCGGAGTTTGATCATCACTGGCCAGCGCGAAGAGGCGATTCGTTATCTTGAAGACATCATCAAGGACAGCCCGCTGCGGTTTGAGACCTATGAATTGCTCGGTGAGCTTTACGAGCAGCAGGACGACCTCGAAAAGGCGCTCGCCAACTACGAGCACAGCCTGCTGCTCGACGCGAGTGAGCCGCGCAATCATCTCCGGTTGGCTGAGCTGCTCCTCCGCCAGAAGCATTACGACCGCGCGGTGGATGTCCTGCTGGCGGCGCGGAAAAAATTTCGCGACGTGCCCTACATCACCTATAGCCTGGCCATCGCGTTCAGTCAGGCCAAGCGCCACCCTGAGGCCATGGCCGCCTTTTCCGATGCGCAGGCCGAAGCGGAGACGGGCCGCGAGGAAATGCTCAATGCCGCTTTCTTTTTCAGCTACGGCGCGGCGGCCGAGCAAGCCGGACTTTTCGACAAAGCGGCCGATTTGCTGAAGCAAAGTATCGAGCTGGAACCGAACAACGCCCAGGCCTGCAACTACCTCGGCTACATGTGGGTCGATCGCAGCGAGCACCTCGAAGAGGCTGGCGAGTTGATCAAGAAAGCCGTTTCGATGGAGCCGGAAAAAGGCGAATACCTCGACAGCCTCGGCTGGTTTTATTTCAAGAAAGGCGATGCCGAGAAAGCATTGCAGGAGTTGCTTCGCGCCCAAGAAAGCATCCTCCGCGAAGACAAGCGTGACGACGCCGTGGTGCTCGAACACATCGGCGACACCTACTCGAAACTCGGGAGGAATTCCGAGGCGCTCAACTATTGGCAGAAGTCTCTGGCGCTTGATCAGGGAAACAAAAAGGTCACCGAAAAAATCGAGGCCGTGAAACAGAAGGTCACCTCGAAAGCGCCGGTACCGGAACCTGCCAAGAAGTAGCGGTCCGCTTTTCGCTTGCCTGCGAGCGGCTTTCATCCGGAAAACCTCCACCCCATGAAACCACCCGCCCTCAAAACCTGTTGCCTGCTTGCCCTCGCGGCTCTTTTCTTCAGCCCGCTCCTCCGCGCCGCGGACACCAAGCCCATCCGCGTCGCGCTTTACGGCGACGAAGGCGCCTTTGGCAAAGGCATCCCGAGGGTCACCGAAATCCTCGGCAAGACTGGCGATATCCAGGTGACCATCTTCAAGGCGGCTGATCTGCCGGGTGCGCTGACCGGCAAGGATGTCGTCATCTTCACCGGCGGCAGCGGCAGCAAGCAGGGCAATAGCATCGGCGAAGCGGGCCGCGCGGAAGTGCAGCGCTTCGTCCGCGAAGGCGGCGGCTACCTCGGGATCTGCGGCGGCGCATATCTCGCGTGCTCGAAATTCTCCTGGGGTCTCGGACTGCTCGACGCGCAAACCGTTTCCTCGAAATGGAAACGCGGCGAAGGCCAGGTCCAGATCGAAATCACCCCCGCCGGGCAGCGCCTGACCAGCCTGCCTGCGGAGCGCCGGGAGATTCGCTACGCCAACGGCCCCATCATCAAACCAGCAGGGCGGACCGATCTCGCGCCCTACGAACCGCTCGCGTTCTTCCGCACCGAACTGGCCGAAAACGATTCACCCGTTGGGGCCATGGTCGATTCGCCGGCCATCTTGCAGGGTAAGTTCGGCCAGGGGCGCGTGATCATCTCCAGCCCCCATCCTGAGCAGACGCCCGGCATGGAAGTCGCCGTCGAGCGCGCGGTGCGCTGGGTCGCCGGACGCCAGCCGTGAGTGCGCTTCGCGGTCTCGGGGCGCTCGCGGTCCTCGCGTCCTTCGCGCTTTCTGCGCACGCGGAAAAAGTGGCGCAGGGCCGGCATGGCGCGGTCGCTTCGGTGCATCCTCTCGCCACCCGAGCGGGGCTCGACGTATTGAAAAATGGCGGCAACGCCATTGATGCTGCCGTCGCCGTCGGCGTTACGCTGGGCGTCGTGGATGGCCACAACTCCGGCCTCGGCGGGGGCTGCTTCCTGCTCATCCGCCGCGCCAACGGCGAGTTCATCGCCATCGATGGACGCGAGATGGCTCCGGCCGCCGCGACGCGCGATATGTTTCTGCGCGACGGAAAAGGCGACACCTCGCTCAGCCAGACCGGTGCCCTGGCCAGCGGCATTCCCGGTTCCGTCGCCGCCTATGCATACGCCGTGGAAAAATTCGGACGCAAAAAATTCGGCGAACTCCTCAAGCCCGCCGCGCAGATCGCCGCGGACGGCTTTCCGATCGATCGTCCCTACGCCGCAAAGATCACAACCGTCGCCGAGCAGTTGCGATCCTTCGAGGCATCCAGGTCGTTGCTCTTCCATCCCGACGGCACGCCACTCGTCGAGGGGGAAGTGCTCGAACAACCCGACCTCGCCGAGAGTTATCGCGCACTCGCCGAGCAAGGTCCCGACTGGTTCTATCGCGGTCCCTACGCCGCGAAGGTGGCCGCGTGGATGAAGGCGAACGGCGGCGTGATCACGGCCGAAGATTTCGCCGACTACCATCTCGTCCTGCGCGAACCGGTGCGCGGCACGTATCGCGGTGCGGAAGTCGTGAGCTTTCCGCCGCCCAGTTCCGGTGGCGTTCACGTCCTCGAAATCCTCAACATTCTCGAAACGTTCGACATCGCGAAACTTGAAGAACCCACGCGGTTTCACGTCATCGCCGAAGCGATGAAACTTGCTTTCGCCGACCGCGCTTACTGGCTCGGCGATCCTGATTTTGTAGCCGTTCCGCGCGGTCTGCTGCGCAAAGACTACGCGCAGAGTCTCGCGGCGAAGATCAAGCTCGACGCGGTCCTCACCGTCCCCGGCCACGGTGAACCGCCCGATGCGGCCACCGATGTCTTCGGCATGAAACACACCACGCACTTTTCCGTCGCCGACGCCGAGGGTAACTGGGTCGCCTGCACTGCGACGATCAACACGTCGTTTGGCTCGAAGGTCATCGTCCCCGGAACCGGGATTTTTCTCAACGACCAGATGGACGATTTTTCCACGCAGCCCGGTGTACCGAATGCCTTCCGTCTCGTCGGCGCGGAAACCAACGCCATTGCCCCTGGCAAACGTCCGCTCTCCAGCATGTCGCCCACCATCGTCCTGCGCGACGGCAAGCCGATCCTCGCCGTCGGTGCGGCTGGCGGACCGACGATCATCAGTCAGACCGTTCTCGCCCTCGTCGGCGTCCTCGACTTCGGCCTCACGCTCGACGCCGCACTCGCCCAACCGCGTTTACATCATCAATGGCAGCCGGACGAACTCCGCCTCGAAAATCGCGCGCCTGCCGCGGTGCGTGAGCATCTCGCAAGACTTGGGCACTCCCTCGACCTCGCGATCGGCATCGGCGCAAGCAATGGCGTCGCGTGGGCGGAGGGAACATTCACCGCCGCCAGCGAACCGCGCGTTCCCAGCGAAGCAGCGGCCTGGTAGTCGAGGCTGAGGGGATGGAAAAGTTTGGCAGTGGTGTAGAGGCGGCTCTGTCGCGCTTTGGCGACGTGCCGCCTCTACAACGCTGTTTCCCAAATTGAGC
>JBBSDS010000306.1:0-6313 GCA_038240495.1 Chthoniobacterales bacterium
CGAACGCTGGGCGCGGCACTGGCTGGATGTCGCCGGTTACGCGGATTCCGAGGGATATACGGACGCCGATCCCGTGCGCCCGTGGGCCTACAAATTCCGCGACTACGTCATCCGCTCGCTCAACGCCGACAAACCGTTCGACCAATTCATCCGCGAGCAACTCGCCGGCGACGAAATGGTGCCGCCACCGGGCAAAGATCCGACGCCCGACACGATCGAAAAACTTACGGCGACGGGCTTTCTGCGGATGGCGCCCGACGGCACAGCGAGCGCGGCTGCGTCTGATCAAAAAATCGCGCGCAACGCTGTCGTCGCCGAGACGATAAAAGTCGTGTCGTCGTCGCTGCTCGGCATGACTGTCGGCTGCGCGCAGTGTCACGATCATCGGCACGATCCGATCCCGCAGACCGACTACTACCGGCTGCGCGCCATTTTCGAACCAGCGCTCAACACCGAGAATTGGCGCGTGCCCGCGGCGCGACTCGTTTCGCTGCAATCCGAAGCTGATCGCGCGAAAGCCGCGGAGATTGAGAAAGGAGCGAAAGCTGTCGAAGCGGAGCGGCTCGCGAAGCAGGAGGAATTCATCACCGACATCCTCGAACGCGAACTCGCGGCAAAGCCGGAGGAAGTGCGCGAACCGCTGCGGACCGCTTTCCGTGCCGACGTAAAAGCGCGCACACCCGAGCAGGTGAAGTTGCTCAAGGAGCACCCGACGATCATGAATCTGAACGGCGGCTCGCTCTATCTCTACGACCGCACTTACAAGACGAAGAACGCGGACGAACTGAAGAAGTTCACGGACAAAACGGTGGAGATTCGCAAACGCAAACCGGTCGAAGAATTCGTCCCCGCCCTCACGGAATCGCCCGGGGTAAAACCACCACCGACCTTCCTCTTCGGCCGCGGCGACGTGATGGTGCCGAAGGAGCAAGTGCAGCCCGGAGAGTTGACGATTCTCGCGTCGTTTCACCCGAGCACGATTCCCGAAAAAGCTCCGTCACTGCCATCGACTGGCCGGCGGCTCGCGCTCGCGCAGAGCCTCACCGACGGCCATCACCCGCTGACCACGCGCGTGCTCGTCAATCGCGTGTGGCATCATCATTTCGGTCGCGGCATCGTCGCTTCGGTCGGCGACTTTGGGCGGCTCGGCGATCGTCCGACGAACCCGGAATTGCTCGACTGGCTGGCGAGTGAATTTGTCGCGGAGGGCTGGAGCTTGAAGAAAATCCACCGCCTCATCCTCACCTCGACTGCCTATCGCCAATCCTCCGTGCGCGAATCCGCGAAAGACCGCGAAGACCCGGATAATCTTCTCCTCGGTCGGATGAATTCTCGCCGCCTTGAAGCCGAAACGATTCGCGACGCGATGCTCATCGTGGACGGAAAATTTAATCCGAAAATGTTTGGCGCGCCGGTGCCGGTCATGGCCGATGAAGATGGGCAGATCATCGTCGGCGTGGACACGACCGACACCGCAGGCCGTCCGTCGGGCAAATTCATTCCGCTGAACGGCGAGGAGTTTCGTCGCAGCCTTTACATTCAGATGCGCCGCAGCCGTCCGCTCGGCATGCTCGAGACTTTCGACCTGCCGCGCATGGAGCCAAATTGCGAAGCGCGGAACGCCTCGACCGTCGCTCCACAATCGCTCGCGATGATGAATGGTGAGTTCACGCTCGCGCAGTCGAAGTTCTTCGCGGAGCGCGTCGTTCGCGAAGCGGGAGCAGACGCCACGGCGCAGGCGAAACGCGCGTGGTTGCTGGCTTTCGGCGAGGAGCCATCGGCGGCGGAACTCAAGGAATCGACCGAGTTCATCACGACTCAAACCGCGCACTTCAAAGCGGACCCCGTCAAACCCGCGCCCGTCGGCAAAGGGAAAGAAGCGCCGCCCGCCGAACCTGCGATGCAAGCGCTGGCCACGTTTTGCCAGGCGCTGCTGACCTCGAATCAATTTCTGTATGTCGATTGATCCGTATCGCCGATTTCATTTAACCGCAGAGGCGCAGAGGATGCAGAGGAGGAAGAAAAGTGCCTCAACAAAAATCTCAGCGACCTCTGCGCCTCTGCGGTTTCAGAAATCCCCCTTATGAATTCGAACCCATCCGGCGGCCACAACCGCCGACATTTTCTTTCGACGAGCGGCTTTCATCTCAGCGCCTTTGGCCTCGCGTGGCTGCTCAAACAGGACGGTCTTCTCGCCTCGCCGGAGAAGCCCGAACTCGAGCGCCCGCACTTCGACCTCTCGCAAAAGACGCCGCACTTCCAGCCACGCGCCAAGGCGATGATCTCCATGTTCATGCAAGGCGGGCCGAGTCACATCGACCTCTTCGACCCAAAGCCCGAATTGACCAAACTCGACGGCCAGAAATTTCCCGGCGAAGTAAAATACGACGACGCGGCGCACGCCAGCACCAAGGCCTTCGGTTGCCCGTGGAAATTTGACAAGCATGGCCAGTGCGGAATGGACGTGAGCGAGTTGCTGCCGAATTTCGCGGGCATCGTCGATGACGTGACGCTCATCCGCAGCATGCAGACGGGCGTCAGCAATCACGGCCAGTCGATCTTCGCGATGCAAAATGGACGCATCCTCGGCGGGCGCCCGACGATCGGAAGCTGGCTCACCTATGCGCTCGGTTCGGAGACGCAGGAGTTGCCCGCCTACGTCGCGCTCACCGACCCGCGCGGGCTGCCGGTGCTCGGCGTGGAAAACTGGACGAATGGCTGGCTGCCCTCGATTTATCAAGGCACCGCGGTCCGCGCCACCGAACCGCGCATTCCCAATCTCGACGCCGCGCCGCATCTCCGCGGCGAAGCGCAGACGAACTACCTCGGCTTCCTCGACAAGCTGAACCAGCAACATCTTCACGAGCATCCGGGCGAGACCGATCTCGAAGCCCGCATCGCGAGTTACGTGCTCGCCGCCAAGCTCCAGACGGCCGCCAAGGAAGCGCTCGACATTTCCACTGAAAGCGAAGCGACGAAAAAACTCTACGGCATCGACGACAAGGCAACTCAGGAATTTGGCACGCGCTGTCTCATCGCGCGGCGGCTGGTGGAGCGCGGCGTCCGCTTCGTGCAACTCTTCACGGGCAATCAAACCTGGGACCACCACACGGGCATTATTGGCAGCCTCCCGGCGGCCTGCAAATATGTGGACAAGCCAGCCGCGGGCCTGGTCATGGATTTGAAAGCACGCGGACTTCTCGATTCCACGATCGTTCACTGGGGCGGCGAAATGGGCCGGCTGCCTGTGGTGGAATACGATGGGCCGCGCGACAAAATGGGCCGCGATCATAATACGAATGGCTTTTCGATGTGGGTCGCGGGTGGCGGTTTCAAAGCCGGCATGACGTATGGCGAGACCGATGAGTTCGGGCACCGAGCGGTGAAGGACGTCGTCAAGCACAGCGACTATCACGCGACCCTGCTGAAGCTCTTCGGCCTCGATCACACCAGGCTCACCTTCAAGCGCAACGGCGCAGACGTGTCGCTGACCGACAATCAAGGCGGCCGTATCATCAGCGAAGTGCTCGCTTAATCTTCGCCTGCCCGACCGGTCGTTCTGAGGAACATCAACACGGTGCGCGGGCTTCTCGACGTGGGGTGGCACGCAGGCCATCGTCCTCGTTCTCGTCCTCGTTCTCGTCCTCGTCCTCGTCCTCGTCCTCGTCCTCGTCCTCGTCCTCGTCCTCGATATCCGCCATTCGATTTCGATTTCGATTTCGATTTCGAGGACGAGGACGAGGACGAAGGACTACTGCGAGGACGATGTCATTGTCAGCAAAGCGAAGAATCGTTAACTCTCCCAAACACCTTTTCCCCATGAGCTACGTCAAGTCCTTCGGCGCCGTCGGTGACGGCAAACACGACGATACCGCAGGCATCCGCCACTGCCTTGAGAATCACGACGGCACGGTCCTTTTCTCGCGTGGCAATTATCGCATCACCGCTCCGATCGAAATCGATCTGAGTAAACTCGGGCGCACCGCCATCGCCGGTGACGGCGGGGTCGCGACGCTCATTATGGACGGTCCCGGACCGGCGCTGCGCTTTGTCGGAACGCATGACAAAAATGCTGACCCGACGACCTTCAAACCCGGCGTGTGGGAATCGGAACGCATGCCCACCGTCACGCAACTCGAGATCGTCGGCGCGCACGACGAAGCGATCGGCCTTCAATTTGAAGGCACGATGCAGGCGACAGTCTCTGGCGTGCTCATCCGCCACTGCCGCTACGGCATCCATCTCGTGAAGCGCAACCGCAACGTCCTCATCGCGAACTCCCACATTTACGACGGCCGCGGCCCGGCCATCGGCATCTATTTCGACGGCGTGAACCTGCATCAGGCGAACGTCGTCGGCTGCCACATCAGCTATCAAAAACACGCCGGCATCAAGATTCAGCGCAGCGAGATTCGCAACTTCCAGATCACCGGCTGCGACATCGAATACAACTTCGACGCAGCGGCGGAAGACTGCGCCGACGTGTGGATCGACAACCGCGAAGGCACGGTGCGCGAGGGCACGATCACGAGTTGCACGATCCAGGCAAAGCGCAGCCCCGGCGGTTGCAATGTGCGGATCGAAGGCTCGCCGAACGACCTTTCGACCAGCGCCGGGTTGTGGACGATCACCGGCAATCACATCTCGAGCCAGGCGATCAATCTCCTGCTGCGCTCCTGCCGCGCCGTGGCCGTGAGCGGCAATACTTTTTGCAGCGGCTACGACCGCTCGATCATCATCGAGAAAGGCCGCAACATCGCCCTCGGCACGAACACCATCGACTACAATCCCGACTACAACGGCGACCGTATCGACGGCATCACGATCAGCGATTCGGCGGCCTGCACTTTGCATGGACTCGTCGTCGAATCCGTGCGCGCGGGCTCACCTGAATCCGGCGGCGCGATCCACATCGAGCGCTCCAGCGAAATGACCCTTACCGGCTGCCAAATCATCGACCCGGTCGATCGCGGTCTGCACCTCGACACCGTGCGCAACTCGATCGTCAGCGGCTGCACCGTGCTTTCCAGAAAGCCCTCCCCCACCCTGCGCGAATCCATCCTCGCACAGAAATGCGGCCCCGATGTGCTCATCCAGGGAAACCTTATGAGCAAAGGCGTGCGGGGCGATCTCGTCGTCGAAAACGGCACGCCGACCGTGAGCGGGAATGGCGCGAGCGCTTAGCCGGACGGACGCCCCGCTGCCGACCCAACCGGAGCGGCACAAACCACCATCGGCTATCGGAAAAGCACAAAAGCTTTCCGTGCGGAGGGCGCCGCGCTTTTCTTCGGATTCCGATCTTAACCCCAACCCAACCCGATATTATGCCCAACCCCTGGACTGGAAAAGGAAACCCCTACACGCGGCAGGAAGTCCGTGACCGCCTCGACGCCGCGCTTGCCAAAGGCGAGCCGATCATCGCTGCCGGCGCCGGCACGGGCATCAGCGCGAAGTTCATCGAGAAGGGCGGGGCTGATCTCATCATCATCTACAACTCCGGGCGCTTCCGCATGAGCGGCCACGGCTCGACCTGTGGGCTCATGGCCTACGACGATGCGAATCAAGTAGCGATGGATATCGGTGAATACGAAGTGCTGCCCATCGTCGAGGAAGTGCCGGTGATCTGCGGCGTTCACGCCACCGATCCGCGCCGCCGCATGTGGCATTGGCTGGGCAAAGTGAAAAACATGGGCTTCAGCGGCGTGAACAATTTTCCCACGCACACGATCATCGACGGACACTTCCGCGGCGTGCTCGAAGAGACTGGGATGAGCGTGAAGAAGGAGTTTGAAATGGTCGCGCTCGCGCACCGCATGGACCTCTTCACCGTCGTCTATGTCGCCACGGCCGATGAGGCGAAGGCCATGGCGGATGTCGGGGCGGACGCGATCATCGCGCATGTCGGCACGACCGTCGGCGGCTCGATCGGCGTGACGAATGCCGTCGTCTCGATGGACGACGCCGTGCGCCGCACGCAGGCGATTATCGAAGGCGCGCGCTCGACCGGTCGGAAGGACATCTACTTCCTCAGCCACGGCGGCCCCATCGCCACGCCGGACGACGCTGCCTACGTGAATCAGCACACCGATTGCGTCGGCTTCGTCGGCGCGAGTTCGCTCGAACGTCTCGGGGTCGAACGCCCGCTCGTGGAGCTCACGCAGCGGTTCAAAAAAATCCCTGCGCCCGCGGCGAAGCGCTGAGCGGAGGTGGCAAGGCGGGCGCAGCGGAGTCGATGAGCTTGCCGAACGAATCCCGTGCATTTACGGACGACGTCGCACGGAATCGCCGGGATCCTTCGACTCCGTATCGTCCC
>JBBSDS010000307.1:0-6309 GCA_038240495.1 Chthoniobacterales bacterium
CCTTCGCCTTCATCAAGGGCACTCCGAAGCTGCTTGGAACGCAGACGAAATTTGCCCAACACGGCCGAAGCGGTGCGTGGGTCAGCGACGTGCTCCCGCATTTCACGAAGATCGTGGACGACGTGACGATCATCCGGTCGATGAACACGACGCAGTTCAATCACGCGCCGGCCGAACTTTTCCTCTACACGGGCAGCATGCTGAGCGGCTCAGCGAGCATGGGATCGTGGGCGACCTACGGGCTCGGCTCCGAAAATCAGGATTTGCCCGGCTTCGTCGTCATGCTCAGTGGTGGCGTGGACCCGACCGGCGGGAAGTCGTTGTGGGGCTCGGGCTTTCTGCCGAGCGTCTATCAAGGCGTGCAGTGTCGCGCTGCGGGTGAGCCGATTTTGTATGCCAACAATCCCGAGGGCATGAGCCGCGAAACGCGCCGCCGTTCGCTCGATGCGCTCAAGACTCTGAATGAAGCGGAAGCCGCGCAGTTCGGCGATCCGGAGACGGTCACGCGCATCGCGCAATACGAGCTCGCCTACCGCATGCAGATGGCTGTGCCCGAGGTCATGGACATTACGAAAGAAACGCCGGAGATGATCGAGATGTATGGCGCCAAGCCGGGTGAGGCGTCGTTTGCCAACAACTGCCTGCTCGCGCGGCGACTCGTGGAAAAGGGCGTGCGTTTTGTGCAGCTCTTCGATTGGGGTTGGGACATTCACGGCACCGGCGCGAGCGACGATCTCATCAATAAGTTCCCGAAAAAATGTGCCGAAATCGACCGGGCGAGCGCGGCGCTCGTGCAGGATCTGAAACAGCGCGGCTTGCTCGATTCCACGCTCGTGATTTGGGGCGGCGAGTTTGGCCGCACGCCGATGAATGAAGCCCGCGGCGGCTCCACGTTCCTCGGACGCGATCATCATCCGCACGCGTTCACGATGTGGATGGCGGGTGGGGGCGTGAAGGCCGGTCACGTTTTTGGCGAGACCGATGAACTCGGCTATTTCGTCACGCAGGACAAAGTGACCGTGCGCGACCTTCAGGCGACAGCTCTGCATTTGCTCGGCTTCGATCCCTACAAGTTCAGCTATCGGTACCAAGGCCTGAACCAGCGGCTCGTCGGACCGACGAATGAAGGCCAGGTCGTGAAGGGTATTTTGACGTAGCTGCTCGTGAGAGACCCGGCTTGACGCAGTGTCGGCGCGAGGCGGACGGTAGTGGCTATGAAACTCCTCCTCAGAAAAACCACACTTCTTCTGGGCGAAAGATGGTAAGGAGCGATGCGATGAAGCTCCGCACGCGCCTCCTTTCGCTGCTCCTCGCGGTGTCCACGCTGCCTTTGAGTCAGGCGCTTTTTCCGGGTTGTGCCACGTTCGTCAATGGGCCGACGCAGCGGGTCCGTGTGCGGACGCGACCGGACGGCGCGCAGGTTTTTCTCAATGGCCGGCCGATTGGGAAGACGCCGGCGACCGCGGTCGTCAGTCGCTGGGGAATGCATCGCGTGCGGATCGAAATGGAGGGCTACAAAACATTCGAGGTGCCGCTGGCGAAGACATTCAACGACAATGCGAGCGCGAATATTTTCATCGGCGGTGTCTGGATTGTCGTGGATGCGTTGACGGGAGCGATCTTCCAACTCGAGGTGCCGAAGAAGACCCGCCCCCAGATGATGCAGTGGCGCCCCACGCCGGATGACCCGCCAAATGTCGCCATCCTCGGATCGACACCGGTGAGAATTTCCGTGGCGTTGGAACCGATTTCCAATGGGCGGAAAATCGGGCAAATGGAACGGCGGTAGCGACGTTTTTTCATGTCTGCTCATTTCCGTGGATTCGTTTGTGCGCTGGCATCTGTCTTGTTCGGAGGCGTGACCATTGGTGCGGGGTTTCCGATTCAATTTCGTACGGAACGGGCAGGTTTTGTTTCGCTCAATATCTACCGGTCGGATGGGACGCTCGTGCGGCCTTTGTTGTCAGTGCAGCGGTTTCCGGCGGGCGTTCACAAGGTTGTATGGGATGGCGAAGGTGCGGAGCCGGGCGAGTACTTTTGGCGCGGACTTTTTCACGAAGGTGTCGGGCTGAAACTGCGCGGGTGGGCGGCGCATGGGGGCGACCTGCCGTGGGAGATGCCGGATGGAACAGGGACTTGGGGCGGCACCACGGGCGTGCCTAGTGCGGTGGCGGCGGACGAGAAGCGGGTCTATCTCGGCTGGTCGCGCGCCGGGGCCGGTAATTCCATCGTGGCGTGCGACTTGGAAGGGCGCGCGCAATGGACGCATCGCCGCACGAAAGGCGAATCGGAATGCGCGTCGCTCGCCGTCGATGAGGGAGTGGTTTACGTGCTTGGCGGGCGCGAGGGCGACTCGATGGGCGATGCGATGTACAAACTGAGCGCGAAGGATGGAAAGCCGGTGCCGTGGCCCAATGGGGCGTTCGATTTGAAGATTACCGCGCTGTGGCCGGCAGATTCGACGACCAAGCCGGATCGCGCCGACGCGATGGCCGTGCGGCACGGGCACATCTATCTCACTTTCACGAACGCGGAGTTTATCGCCGTGCTGGAGGCGAAGACCGGCGATTATTTGCAGACAGTCGTCGGCGCGCCACCAGGGATGATCGATGTCGTGGCGACGCAGTCCGATCTGCCCGATGCGCCGGGAAAGCTCGTGGATGCAGACTTCGCGGTCATCTCACTCGGCGGCGGCGTGCTCGGCAAGGTGCTCTTTGCGCACGATCCGGTGTGGGTGTTGACGAGCGAACTCACGCCGATGGAGCGCGAAGTGAATATCACGGCGCTCTCTGTCATTGGCGACGCTGGGAAGTTTCATCGTCACGAGGCGTTCGTCGGGCTTGGTGCGCCTTTTCATCAGGTGCAGGCGCGTCCGTTGCTCGATACCGAAGGCTACGTGTGGTCGGTCGGCCGCCCCGGCGGGCGCCCGCTGCTTGGCCCGTGGGTGCCCGAGTCGCTGCGCGCGATTCGCAGTGTTGCACTCGACGCCAGTGGCCGGCTGTGGGTGGCCGAGAGTGATGCTTTTCCCCAGCGTATCAGCGTATGGGATACGACGGGAAAACAGGGCACGCTGGTGCGTGAATTCTTCGGCCCGGCTACCGGCCTGGGCGGCGCGATCAATCCGCTCGATCCCGATCTCATGTTCGGCCAAGGCTGCGAGTGGCGCCTTGATCGGAAGACAGGCCGCGCGTCGTGCCTTGGCGTGGTGACGCGTGAATTTCTCACGATGGCGCGCTACGCCGTGGGAGAAAATGGCCGTGCTTATCTAGTAGTGCGGGAACAGCGCGAGGCGCGCTTTTCGGTGAATATTTTCGAGCGGGTGGGCGATGGGGACTACCATCTGCGTGCGCGTATTTTCGATGCAGACAAAAATGGTGAAGAGGTCACCTCCACAGATGGCGCGACGCAGACGATGATCTGGTCGGATGAAAACGGCGACGGCCTAAGCCAGCGCGACGAGGCGCATGCTGCTCCGGGCGTCGTTGCGATTCGCGTCGAAGCGACGGCTCAGGATCTCACGTTGCAAGCTGAGAGGAGCGGAAAGGAAGCGGCGTATTGGTTGCTCAGGGTGAAGTCGTGGACGGCCTGCGGCGCGCCGCGCTATGAATTTGCGGAGCCGCATCGAGCGCCCGAAGTCGGGCCTGCGAGCGCGGATGGGCGGTTGATTCTCGGGTCCGTGGCGACAGATGCAGGCGGGCTGCTCTCGTGCCGCGAAGTCGCCACTGGCCGTGAGCTGTGGCGGCGGGCGGTGACGGATGGAGAGCATCGCGAAGCGCTGCCGCTGTGCAGCGCGCATCTCGATGATCCGATCCGCAATGTCTGGCTGGTGAAAGTGAAGGGCGGCACCTGGCATCTCGTAAATGAAGATGGCTTCGACGTGGCGCAGTTTTTGGAAGGCGATGCGGTGAAGGTTGCCTATCCCGCACGCGCGCTTCCCGGCGCGGACATGACGCGTGCGAAGATGCCGGACTCTGATGTGCAGACAATGGCGCAAGCCGTCGATGGCAAGCTCTACCTGCAAGCGGGCGAGTCCGCTTACTGGAATCTCGAAGTGACTGGACTCGATAAAGTAAAGGCGTTGCCGGGCGGAAAAATAGTTATCCCATTGGAGGGACGCGCTCCTGCGCGTCCCTGAATTAAGGACACGCAGGAGCGTGTCCCTCCGCATCGGGCGCGCGGCTACTCGATGACGACCGTCATCCCTTTGGTGATCAGCTTGCTGAGCCGGACGACGTCCCAATTTGCCACGCGCATGCAGCCGTGGCTGGCGGCGCGGCCGATGGTCTGCGGGCTGTTCGTGCCGTGGATGCCGATGCCGGGTTTGTTCAGCCCGATCCAGAGGACGCCGACGGGATTATTTGGGCCGGGCGGGAGCAGGTAGGAGGTGTCGGTGCGCTTGCCTTCTTCTAGCACGCCTTTGTCCCAGCGAAAGGTCGGCGACGTGGCGATGCCGAGGATTTTCCAATTCCCGGCGGGCGTTTCCTTGGCGCCGCCTCCCGTGATGCCGGGCGTGATGGGCACGGCGGCGAGGAGTTTCTCGCCTTCCATCACGTCGAGCATTTTTTCCCCGCGGTGGATATTGATGACGCGGCTTTTATAGCCTTCGATTTCGGGGAGGAAGCCCTGTTTCGGCAGCTCCTCGATTTTGAAAGGCTCGACATTCGGGACGCGGATTTCGTCGCCGGGGATGAGGTCGTTGAGCTTTTTACCCTTGTTGATTTTCTCTAAAAACTCGGGCGCGCAGTGATAGCGCTCGGTGAGGAATTCGAGGAGGTTTTCGTAGGGCAAATACTTGAGCTTGCACTGCTCTTGCGGCGTGGTGGGGCACGCGCCGATGAATTTCAGATCGCCCTCCTGAATGGTATAGAAAGTGTAAACGGGATAGACGGTATCGAGCGGGATATTGCGATCGACGACGCCGGTCTCGGGCAGGCCGTGGGCACGTTGGTAGCGCTTGAGCGCCTTGGTGAGAAACTCGCCGGGACGGCCATCGATTTTGCCGGGGCCGAAGAGCTGCTGATCGAGAAAAATCTGCGCCTGAGTGGTGACGTCGCGTGCGCTCACGGGAACGGCTTTCGCGACCGGCGGTTCAGCGACAACAGGCAGGTGTCCGAACGTGGGGAGGATGAGGAGGATGGTAAGGCGAAGGATTTTCATGCGCGCAGACGAGAAGACATTGGCGAAGGGAGCGATGCAGCTACCATCGCACGAACCGCCACGCAAGAACTGATGAAAAACGCCCCGCTCCGCATCGCTCAGGTTTCACCGCTCTGGACGCGCATTCCGCCGGCCACTTACGGCGGCATCGAGTTGCTGATGAAACTGCTCATCGATGAACTGGTGGCGCGCGGGCACGAGGTCACGCTCTTTGCCTCCGGCGATTGTGCGACCGAGGCGCACCTCCATCCAGTCCTGGAGCGGAATCTCACGGAGACGATCGAGCGCGGCGAGGCTTACTGCTTTGAATACTACGCGAGTTCCACGATGGCCGAAGTGCTCAGCCGTGCGCGGGATTTCGACCTCATTCATTATCATCTCAGCACCGCATGGCTGCCGCTGGCCACGACCACGCCGACGCCGGGATTGTTCACCATGCACACGAGTCCGCATCTCGATGATGATTTCGTTTTTCGCCGCTGGCCGCAGGTCGCGGTCAATGGCATCAGCCAGTGCCAGATGCACGCTCCGGGGGTGCGGCTCGGACGGGAATTCCCGATCGTTTATAACGGCTGCGACTTCGACGCCTACGATCCATGCTTCGAGCCGGGGCGCTATCTCTCCTATCTCGGCCGGATGTCGGTGGAAAAAAATCCGCTCGATGCCATTCGCATCGCGCGGGCAGTGGAGATGCCCATCGTCCTCGCCGGACAGCCGCAGAATGCGAATGAGCAGCGGTATTTTGCGACGGAGATTCAGCCGCTGATTGATGGTGAGTCCGTGCGGTGGATCGGTCCGGTGAATCATCCGCAAAAGAACGAACTGCTGCGCCACGCGGCGGCGCTCATTTTTCCGATCCAGTGGGACGAGCCGTTCGGCCTCGTGATGATCGAGGCCATGGCCTGCGGGACGCCGGTGGTCGGGCATCGCCGCGGTTCCGTGGCGGAGGTGGTGGACGCTGGCATCACCGGCTTCCACACGGGAGTCATCGACGGCATGGCGGAGCTCGTTCCGCGTGCTTTGGAACTGGATCGCCGCACCGTTCGGGAGCACGCCAAGTCCCGGTTCGGATACCGCGCGATGGTCGATGAATACGTCAGCCTTTACCGCAAACTGATCGCCGGCCCGCGGCGCTGATGAGCCTGGTAGACG
>JBBSDS010000308.1:0-6287 GCA_038240495.1 Chthoniobacterales bacterium
GGCATATCCGGCGGCGGCATTTCGAGGAGCTGGATGTCTTCAATCGTCATGCCGGCGTTTTTCAGCGCGCGGAAAAAAAGCAGACGCTGGTTCGAGTAACGGTTCGGGACAGCGACGCGCTTCCCCCGCAAATCCTCCATGCGATAAATCTGCGAATCTTTGTGGACCATCACCGCGGTACCATCGCGGTGGCCGAGATAGACGATCTTGATATTCACGCCCTGCTCGCGCAGCGCGATGGCCATCGGCGCGAGGATGAACGTCGCCGGCGTGTGGCCGGCAAGATACGCCTCTTTCAGCTCCGGCCAGCTTGCGAAGCGCACCGGCTCATACAATCCCTGGCCCGTGACCTGCGTGTTGATGAAGTCCGTGACCGGGCAGGTGAGGTGGCAGGTCACGGGCAGGAAACCGATTTTAAATTTGTCCGTCGAGACGCCCGCCGTCTTGCGGAACGAGCCGAAGTATTCACCCAAACCGCGGATCGAATCCGGGTTCAGACGCGCCTGCAGCACGCTGATGGCAATGAACCATCCGGTAAAAAAGAGCAGGAGCGTTTTGCGGAGCGACATGGAAGATGGGGAGTAATAGCCGACGATCCACTTGTAATGGAAATACAACTTCGCTATCACCGTCATGCCGATATGGCATCACTGACTCCACGCCGTCTTCGGCGACTTTGCTCATGGAACTGAGAGAGCTTTTCGAGGGCGGAGGTGGCGCGGAGCCGCATGACTTCTCAAGCTCTGCACAACCTCCGCCCGCAGAATAGATGGAGGTTCTTCGACAAGCTCAGGATGACATTGTGGGAAGGGCAGCCTGCGGCTGCGATGTCGCGCACGCCTCGTTACTCTGGAGTACACCTTACGAGTTTGAACGATCGCGCTGAACGGCGAACTATCCGGCTGGGACGCGGACAATAAGTTACTTCGTCGCATCCACGACGACGAGCGCTGCGGTCAAGTAGTCCAGCATCCGCGCCTGTTGCGCTTCGTTAACGTGGGCGCGACCGGCCATCCCGGAGATCGCCTTTTGCCAACTGCTGACCGTCCGGGAATCGACCAATTCGAGATCGTGGCATTCGGCGCAGCGCTTGGTGTAGAGGTTGCGCCCTTCTTCCAAGACCTGGGCCGGCGTGCCCACCTTGGCCGTGGCCAGAAATTCAGGAGTGATCGGAGGCGACGTCCGCTCTTCAAACGCCGCGCTCATTTCCTGCCGAAGATCGCGCAGCTTTTTGTGATCGGTGCAAACTTTGAGGCCCATCTCGATGGCGGTCAGGGCGTGAACCGTGCCTTTGAAATGCCGGCGCATTTCGTCGGCCGCCTTGTAGCGTTGATCGGCTTCGTCGATGTCCTTTTCCACTTTGGCATCGAGTGCCTTCAAGTCCGGGCGTGCGGGTTCGGCCTTGAGTCCTTCGTTGAGCAGTTTCGACGCTTCCACGAGTTTGTGGAGGGCCACGGACTGCCGCGCGCGCGCCGTCATGACATTGGAAACGTTCACGCGTTTGGTCAGGTCATCCCGATTCAGTTTCGACGGCGCGAGGCTCGCGAGTGCGGCGGGCGCGGGCTTTTGTCCCGCTGGAACGGCAAGTCCCAGCACCAGCGCGCCCAGGCGATCGGCGCCTTCGTCTAAAGGCAGCGCGAGGCAGAGAAAGCCGAGTTTGGTCAATTGCTCCGCGGTGTCCCGGAGTCCTTGAAAGGTCGTCGTGAAAGCCTGTCGGGCCGCCGGCGCCCCGGAGCGCGCTTGCTGAGCCACCGCGAGCGCTCCGGTGATGCGGCCCGCGAGGGCCGTGGCGAGCGCCTTGTATTGCTGATCCTCAGCAGCACGAGCGAGGAGCCGTTTGGAATCGTCGTAGCGCTGGTCGCGAAACGATTCGACGCCGCGGAGAAGATCCAGCCACGGGTCGGCGGGACTGGGCTGCAACGCTTCGGCGGGCAGCGTGGGCGCGACGACGCTGCCATCGTCCTTATGATAGCTGACATAGACGAGGCCCTGGGCGTTATCGACTTGCAGGACGGAGAAATCCTGTCCCTTCGGCGCAGGCACGAAATTTTTCCCCTGGAGCATGAGGGTTTCACTGCGCGTGAGGCGGACCATATCGCCGGGTGAAAATCCACCGGCGGCGAGCAGCGGCGCGGCCAGGCCGAACAGCGTTGTCAGAGCCGCAGCGAGGACACGTGCGGCGAGGGAAAAATGGGAGGGGCGGTTCATCGAGCGATCCGGTGGGAGGGTTATGTTCGGGGGCAGAAGATAGCCTTTAGAACTGAATACGCCGCCGCGCAAGCGCTGGCGCGTCCCGCCAGTCGTTTCGGCGAACCGCTACGGCTGCCCGCAGAACTTGAAGAGAAACGCTTCCGCAAGATTGTCCTGCGGGTAGTAGAGCTTGAACGCGCCGTCCCGACCCTTGAGGTCCGAGGTGACGGCGCAACTCGCGCGGCGGCAGTGAATCTGGTGAATGCCGAGGTGGTCGCGGGCGTAAAGTTCGCCCCAGATTTCCGCCCGGATCGCGATTTTCATTTTCGTGATGAGCAACTCCGTGAGGGCCGCAGGCTCATAGGTCTCGTAGGTGACGTTGTGCTTTTTCTCGTGCGTGGCGTAGTCGAGCCCGGCGCATTCTTCGAGCCCAATGACCGGCTTTTCCGCGTAAGTCGAACGGCTGATGCCGACGCGGATTCGCTGATCGAAACCGGCGTCGCGATTCAGGCGCGAAAGCGTGTTGATGGAAGCGCGCAGACGGCCAAACGGCGGCACTTCCAGCGTCAGCCAGACGTGATCGATTTTCAACGGATCGTCCGATTGCTCGACGGCGACGGTGTACGGCACGCCACGGACGTGGACGAACTTTGGCGGCGAAGTGCGGATGCGCTCAAAGAGCAGCGTGCGAGCGTCAGGTCTTCTGGCCATTGCTGCGGCTGGTGCCGACAACTGAGCGCCCGGAACGGCCGCGCTTCGGTTTGGAAATATCAGTTCGATGTTGGATTTTCTCGACCTTGCCGTGTTTGAAATATTGCTCGCGCAGCTTCGCGTAGAGGGCGTCGCGCCGCTCATAAAGGCGTTTGAGTTTACGCGGTTTGGCGCGCGTCAACGCGTAGGCGGTGATGAGCGGAAGCGTAATCGTCGAGTCGGCGTAACAGACGACGCAATCGGGGAGGTTCTCGGGATCGATCTTCCCCCAACTCACGGCTTCGCCGGGCGTCGCGCCGCTCAGGCCGCCGGTGTCCGGACGGGCGTCCGTGCATTGCAAAAAGTAATCGTGGCCGCGTTCTTCGATGCCCATGACTTCCTGAATCTGCGGCTCCGTTTGGAGAATGAAATTCTTCGGCGAACCGCCACCAAGAATGAAGACGCTCGAAGTGGAGCCGCTCGATTTTGCTCCATAGACGATCGCTGCCGTCTGGTTCACGTCGCGGTTCACGTCGATGAACAGCTTCGAGTCACGGAGCGCCATGGCGGCGACATTCATGCCGATGGAACTGTCTCCGGGAGAGCTGGTGAAAATCGGCACGCCATACTGATAAGCCGCGCTGAGCACACTAGTTTCCTTGATCCCGAGTTTTTTTTCCCGCTCGTGGACATACTTGCCAAGCAGGTGGTGAAACTCGTCGGTCGCCATCGTGTGCTGAAACTCCGGTCCCTGGATCACATTGCGCACGAACGCGTCGGTATCGAGCAGCACGTCGTAGTCGAAGAGCACGTCGTAGATGCGAATGACCCCGTCCTTGCGCAGCTCCACGTCATCGAGAAAAGGCGAGCCGGCAAAGAGGTGCATGCCGAGTCCGTAGTGCAGATCGTGATAGAGATTCGCGCCGGTCGAAATCATCCAATCGACGAACCCGGCTTTCATCAGCGGAATAATCGCCGAGCGCCCGAGTCCCGCGGGTGTGAGTGCGCCCGTGAGCGACATGCCGACGGTGCCGTTGCCGGCGATCATCTTTGAAGTGAAGAGCCGGCAGGCTTCGGCGAGGCGCCCGCCATTGTAGGCTTTGAATGCACTATCAATCAGGTCCGCGGCCTTCACGCCTTTGCGGATTGGTTCGGGCAGCAGGCGCGGAAACTTTTTGTTCAGCGAACTCATCGGGCCGCACACGTTAGCGGCTCGCGAGGGTCGGTCAATGAACAATCGGCTGGAGTTCGGCGGTCCAAAAAACTCACCACATCCGCAGCTGGAATCGTCTCGCTGAAGGTCAAGTTTCGCGCCGCGTTTTCCGATCATTCGCACCGGATCATGGCTCCAAACCGAGTCTTTACCAAGGGTTGACATCGGATTCGTTTTCACCCAAAAGCCCACCGATGGAGGAACGACAGCCAGCCGATGCTCGTGGAAGTGCGCCCGCAGTCGTGGGCGTGGTGCTCATCGTGGAGGATAGCGTAACCCAGGCCATGAAGCTCCAGCACTTGCTGGAGCGCACCGGCTACGAAGTCTTCAGCGCTGGCGATGGCGTCGAAGCGCTGGCGAAGCTGGAAACGCGACGGCCCACGCTGATCATTTCGGACGTCAACATGCCCGAGATGAATGGCTACGATCTTTGCCTGCGCATCAAAGAGAACCCGCAACTCCACGACATCCCACTCATCCTCCTGACCTCCCTCGGTGAACCGAAGGATATTCTGAAAGGTCTCGAATGCGGCGCGAACAGTTTCGTCGTCAAACCTTACGAGGACAATTTCCTGCTCGCCCGCATCCGGCACGTGTTCGAATACGCGGCCATGAGGAAGGAGACGCACGACGCGTCCGCGGCGGAGGTTTCCTATTCCGGAGAGACCTATACCTTGAAGACGGACTGGATCCAGTCGGTCGAGCTTCTCGTCTCGACCTATGAAACCGCGGTGCAGAAAAACCAGCAACTCATCGAGGCGAAGGAAAAGCTCGAAGGTCTCGCCCGGGAAATGAGCGAAACGCTGGAGGAGCTGGCGGAGTCCCATGAACAACTCAAGGAAACTCAGGACCAGTTGATTCACTCCGAGAAGCTGCAATCGGTCGGCCAGATCGCCGCGGGCATCGCACACGAAGTCAAGAATCCGCTCGCGATCCTGACCATGGGAATCGCCTATCTGGGAGAATCTCCACTCGCCGGAGAAGAGATTGCCGCAGTGGTTTTGAAAGACATGAAAGACGCGGTGGATCGCGGAAATCTTGTCATCAGCGACCTGCTGGATTTTTCCGCCGCGCGAGAGCTCACGATCCGCGAAGGTTCGATCAACGACCTTATCGAAAAGACGTTGCGCTTTGTCCGGCATGACTTCGCTGCGTCGAGGGTCAAGGTGACCATGAATCTGGGCGAGGGTCTGCGCGCCTGCATGCTGGATAGCCAGAAGATCCAGCAGGTGCTGATCAACGTTTTCGTCAATGCCTGCCATGCCATGCCTCATGGCGGCAGTCTCACGATTACCACCTGCGAAAAGAGGGCCGATGCAGACGACTCCGATCACGCCGCCGCCAAGGTGGCTGATCCACGTTACCGGGTCGGAGACAAATTGATCGTGGTCGAAATCCGGGATACCGGCACCGGCATTTCCGCCGAGGTGTTGAAAAAGATTTACGATCCATTCTTTACCACGAAGAAGAGCGGACAGGGCACCGGCCTTGGCATGGCGGTGACCAAGCAAATCGTCGAACTGCACGGCGGACTCCTCACGGTCCAAAATGCCGAAGGCGGCGGAGCTCAGGTGACGATCACGCTCACTCGGTGAGCTGCACGCGGTATTTGAGGAGGGACGGAATGACGGAATGAACTGGCGGCGCGCTGGATTCCGTCATTTGGTCAAATTCCGTAATTCCGTCCGCGCTTCCAACAGCGCCACCTTAGATCCTCAGCCAAAATTCATTTCCCGAATCGCGTGTCATCCTGAGCGGAGCGGAGGTGGCAAGGCGGGCGCAGCGCAGTCGAAGGATCCCGCGCATCAGACCCCTGCCGCTGTCCCGCGGCATCACTGCGAAACTCGCAGCCGCAAGAATCGCGGGCCGCCGCTTCCGATTGGGACGTTATCGCGAACCTGAAGCAAGCTGCCGGTGTTTTGCTCGATGATCAGTCCGTTGGCGCTCCAACTCGTGGAATCCAGGAGGTTGCCCGTCGCCTGGATTTCATACGTGACGCCGACAGCCGAGGTATTTTTGGGAATCGTGAGACGGAGAAATTTATCGGCACCGACAGTCTCGGTGTCCTGCACCACCGGACTCGGATTCCGTGACGCAGGGTCCGTGTTCAAAGCGTACTCGAGGAAATTGGTCAGCCCATCAAAGTCCGGGTCGGCGTTGGGCGCGGCGCTGGCATTGCTGCTGCCGCCGGCCC
>JBBSDS010000309.1:0-6287 GCA_038240495.1 Chthoniobacterales bacterium
CTCTTCGTTGAATGCTTTGAAGTTTCCGCAAAACCAATGCGGAAACGACGTATTGATGCGGCGCACGGTCTCGACGATCGCACGCCCGTTTGGCCCTTCCGCAGAAAGCTCCGGCGCCACCCGGCACGGCGCGGAGCCGCCGCAGCCGGCCTGACTTGGAATCACCAGCGCCACGCGTTCATCGAAAGCTCCCGCGAGCAGCGCCGTCTTGCCATTGCGCGAGTGGCCGACAAGCGCGATCCGCTTCGCATCCAGCGCCGGATCGGTGATGAGATAATCGACCGCCCGATGCAGGCACCAGGCCCACGCGGCGATGGTCGCGCAGTCCGCCGCCTGGCGCTCCTCGTGTTCCGGTGCATGCATTTTTGCCAGCATCTTTTCCGCCGCGTCTTTGTCGTCGGGCACCACGTCACCATTCCAAAATGTGGCGACTGCGTAACCGCGCGCCACGGCCTGATCGAGCGTCCACTTGTCGATTTCCGAGCCACGACTCTTCTCCGCCGGCTCACCGCCTATCGGCTTCCAGCCTACCGGGATATGCACGAGCGGATCGGCCACGACCGTGTGATTCCCGTTGAAATTCAGCCCGAGAAAAACCGGCGCGGGCTTCGTCCGCTGATTGGGCACGACGAGCAGCAGATGAATCTGCGCGTCCGCCGGTCGCTCCAGCGTGAGCGTGATTTCGCGAAGCGTCGCCGTCCCGCCGAGTGCGGATTTATCTTCGCGCTCGACCTTCGCCGCAACCTTTGCCGGCGGCGGAAAAAATCCGTATTCGTAGTGCTGCACGAGCCTGCGGAGTTCCGGCACGCGCTCCGTCTGCCAGGCTTCGCGGGTCTCAACCGGCTTGCCGCCGAAAGAAACAAGCGCATCCGGCAGCGCCGGCTTTGCAGGCAGAGCCGCTGGATCGGGCAGTGGAGATTCCTCGCCAGTTGCCGCGGCGATCATGGCGGCGATGGCGATAAAACCGACAAGTGCGGACGGGGCAGCATGAGGAGTGGGTCGGAACATGCACGAGCCTAACTGGAAAACCCGCGCCCGGGCCAACGGCAAATCGCGCCCCGACGTGACATCACTGATACGCTGCCCGCGGATGAGCGATCCCCTTCCCGATAAACCGCGACGCCGCCCGCGCTACGCCGGCAAGAATCCGCGGCACTTTCACGAGAAATACAAGGAGCATCAGCCGGAGCGTTACGCGACCGATGTGGAGAAGGTGCTGGCGAGCGGCAAGACGCCCGCCGGCACGCATCGTCCGATCATGGTGCGGGAGATCATCGCGGCGCTGGCCCCACGTCCCGGAGACACCGCGGTCGATGCCACGTTCGGCTACGGCGGTCATGCGCAGGAAATTCTCCGCGCGATCATGCCGGGCGGACGCCTGATCGCGCTCGATGTCGATCCCATCGAACTCCCGAAAACGGAAGCCCGACTGCGCGCGCTGAATTTTCCGCTGGAGGCACTCACCGTCCACCGGATGAACTTCGCCGGACTCGCGCAATTGCTGGCCCGCGAAGCCCCCTTGGGAGCGGACGTAATCCTCGCGGACCTCGGCGTCTCCTCGATGCAGATCGACAACCCGGCGCGCGGCTTCACCTTCAAGGCCATCGGCCCACTCGATCTGCGGATGAACCCCGAACGCGGCCAGCCCGCGTCGGCGCTGCTCGCGACAATTTCGGAGCAGAAGCTGGAGCGGCTGCTAACGGAAAACGCCGATGAACCGCATGCTCGGTTGCTCGCCAAAGAGATTCTATTCGCACAAGGCCGTGCGCCAATCACGACCACCACGGCGCTCGCCGCGCTCATTCGCGAGACACTCGCCAGCATGCCCCGCAGTGAACCCGACGATACCGTGCGCCGCGTCTTCCAGGCGCTGCGCATCGCGGTGAATGAGGAGTTCAGCGCGCTCGACACTTTTCTCCGACATCTCCCGCAATGCCTGCGTCCAGGCGGGCGCGCGGCCATCCTCACCTTTCACTCCGGCGAAGACCGCCGCGTAAAACAGGCTTTCAAAACCGGCGAACGCGAAGGCGTGTATGCGGAGATTGCCGGCGAGGTCGGACGCCCGAGTCCCGAGGAACAGAGAGCGAATCCCCGTTCGGCCAGCGCCAAGCTCCGCTGGGCACTCCGGGCTCCCGATTCGCATTGAAGCAGCGTCTCAGCTCGCGGCGATGATTGTCGTTGAGGGCCGGGGCAGTGGCTCAATTTGCAGGTGTAGAGGCGGCTCTGTCGCGCTTTGGCGACGTGCCGCTTCTGACAAGCAAAGGCGGCACGTCCTGCGGACAGAGCCGCCTCTACAACGCTCGTTCTCAAACGGCGCCACTGCCGACCCGGGTCTTTTCTTGCGCGCGTCGCCCGGCGGCTCTACACAAGCAGCCCGATGAAACGCCTCGCCCTCACCTCCCTCGCGCTCTTCTGCGCCGCCACCCTTCAAGCGGAAGACCCAGCGACTTTCCCCGTCGGTGGCCTGACCTTCAAGCGCCCATCGGAGTGGACGTGGGTGCCGGTGAATTCCCCCATGCGCAAGGCGCAACTCAAGGTGGCCGGCGCAAAGCCGGAGGATGCCGCCGACATCACGTTTTTCCACTTCGGCCCGGAAGGCGGCGGCGACGTGCAGTCCAATGCTCAGCGCTGGATCGCGCAGTTTCGCGGGAGTGACGACAAGGCGAAAATCGAGGCGCAGGAAATCGGCGGAGCCAAAGTCACGATCATCACCACGGAGGGCACCTTCAGCAGCGGGATGCCGGGCGGCCCGGCGACCGTCATGGAAAATTACGCACTGCTCGGCGCGATCATCGAACATGCAGACGGCAATGTATTCGTCAAGATGACCGGACCCGCCGCAATGGTGAAGGAATCGCGGAAAAAGTTTCTCGATTTCCTCGCCACCGCCCTGCCTGCCAAGTAAGGCCCGGATGCCTTCCGTCCGCCGCGGCGCGATCCCATGAGCTACTACGTTACCTCGTTCATCAGTATCGTTCATTTCATCAGCGATGATCTGATCCAATGCGACGCAACGACGCGCATCGCCGAAATGTTCGGGGAAGAATTCGATGATCTTGATTTCGAGCTGGCGCTGTGCTGCTTCGAGTCCACTCACAAAGTCGCCTTCGCCGGCAGGCTCTGGGAGTCGGATGCCGACGAGTATGAGGAAATGACGATCGAGGAGTTCATCGAAGCCTACGTCGAGCAGCACGAGCAACGTGATCCGCTCTTCGTCACGAAGCGTTTCCTCATGTTCCAGGAATCGCTGACCAAGGCGCTGACCGAGGAGTCCGAGGAGCCGCCGGAAGAGTTCTAGAACGGCTTGACTTATTTTGCCTCGAATATCCCGGCGCGTTCTACCACGAGCCGGACGCAAAGTGCATACCTGTTGTCAGCCTGAACGAAAGCACTGACAACGACGGGGAGAGAGTCGATGTTTTTCGCCTCCGTGATAATTGGCGCTGGCCGAAGGGTCGCTGTGCAAGCCAAAGGAAAGGGCCAACCGCTCTGGCGGGGTGCGACGCACGAACGATCAGCGGCAGGCGGCGCGATGGATCCAAGGAGGGGCTGGCCGCGGCTGGATTGCGCGATGCGGAGCTCGCGGGGCTGCCGGGGAGCGATGCCCGGAAGGTGGCGCTGGCGCGGCTGCTCTGGCAGCGGACGACCGTCTCGCAGACCTCGATCGCCGCGCGTCTGCAGATGCGCAGCGCCGCCAACGTCAGCCAGCAGATTCGGCGCAAGGCCGGCGAACCCGGCACGCTCCCCCGGAAGTTGCGTCGCTTTCCTGAACGGGAGACTGTCAATATTTGAACCATGACCCCTTATTCCTCGACTAATTCGGTCCGGGACTTTCAAGTTCAAGAGTTGACCCCGCTCCGTTGACTCCTTGTGTGTCACGCCGTGCGGCGCGGTCGGCGCAATGCGAGGGCACCGATCAACGCAACAAGTCCCCACGTTGCCAGCGAGGGCTCCGGGGTAGACTGGGAAAGCGCAAAGGCGTAGATTTCGCCCCCGTTGTACGCACCATCTTGCTCCGCTGTGCCGTAGATCGTGTCTCCGCTGATGGGGCCTCTTGGCCCACGGCACGCATTTTCTCAGGAGGACGCGCGGGCCACAGACCCTAACTCAGCAGGTCGCACCAAGCCGGAGGCTTGGCGCGAGCGCGCGAAAGCACATCCGCGCTATCCACGCAATCCGCGGTTCCTTCCTCACCTTTTCGTCTCGATCGTTGCCGGTGATCGGGATTCGAGTTGGAGCAGCGCCGCCGCGTAACGCGCGCCAACATCGAGCATCCCTGGGCTGTCGAAATGAAATTGGTTCGCGATGGTCGCGCCCGCCGTGTCCACGTAGGCGCAGTGCGGGTCCTGGCTCGCGAGCGCCTGCTGAGCTTCGACGATCTTTGGCACGAACGGGTTTTTGCCGTTACTGAATTGCGTATTCACGCCGAGCAGGACAGTGAGCTGCGGCGCGTCGAGGTCTTTGCGCAAGGCTCCAATCATGCGGCCCAGCGCCTCGGCGTAGCGCGGCGCCGCCTGTTCGTTGGCGTCGCTTTCACCCTGCACCCAGACAAGCGCGCGGAGGTGCGGACCGAGGCCCTGCGCTTTCGCTGCAGACATCGCGGCCTTCGTCTCCGCGACCAGGGCACGGTAGCAGGAGCCGCCCGGGCCGGCATCCGCGGGGTTCCAATCCCGCGCCATCGCCGTTCCGCTAAATGCGGTTTTCACGATCGCGAGGGGCTTGCGCTCCTTCGTGTGAAGCGTCCGCGCGAGTCCGATCTCGGGCCCGAAGCCGCCTTCGGGGCTGGCGAAGTTTCCGTATTGCCGCGCCGTCAGATCCTTCGCTTGCGGCTCGCCGCGTGGTTGAGCCCGGAGATGCGTCCATTTTCCGCCGCTCGTGGAGTCGTGCTCGTCCGGCGGCGGATCGCCGCACCGCCACCACAATAGAACCTTCTCATCAACCGAATCGGCCGGCAGATCCTCAGCCCGTGCGTCGAACCCGACCGCGTTCGATTGGCCGGCCAGGATGATTACTTCGGTCGCCCGCGGCGCCTCAGCGCGCCCCGTGGAGACGAGCGCGAGCAGAAGCACGGTAGCGGCGGGGAGCATGGATCGTTTCATAATCGGCAGGAGTTTGTTCGTGCCTGCGCCCGACCAGAGTTCAAGTCGGAAGCAGGGCATTCCTCCCGCCGTGTCGTCGGCGCTGATCAATTTCTGATTCATCGTGATCGCAATGGTTTATACCGAACGCATTGGAAAAGCGAACGTTGGAGGGCGGAGCTCCTGCGACGCCGATACCCACGCGCGGAGTCGGCGGTAATGGATCAGGTAGTGGATTGTAGCGGCGGTCAATAACCGCCGAATGAAGCTGCTGAGCACGTTCCCGGCGGTCATAGACCGCCACTACAGCTCCGCCATCACGCATGCCGCACCCGTTTGCACCTCTTGATCCAAAGAGGCAAAACGCCGTGATCGGAAGGTGCGGTGTCAAATTCGCCGCGATGAGCTTACTCGAGAGGCCGAGTGGCGCGGCGTTGCGCCCGTGTTCGACGAAACCTACGGAAGGTCCGTGCCGCCCATGAGGTAGCGGTCGCACTCGCGGGCGGCGCCGCGGCCTTCGTTAAAGGCCCACACGACGAGACTCTGGCCGCGGCGGCAATCGCCCGCGGCGAACACACCGGGGATGCTCGTCGTGTATTTCTCGAACTCCGCCTTCACGTTGCTGCGCGGATCGCGCTCGACGGCTAGTGCTTCGAGGAGCGGTTGCTCCGGCCCGAGGAAGCCCATGGCGAGGAGCACGAGTTGTGTCGGCAGAACTTTCTCCGAACCGGGGACGTTCTTCGGAATGAACTGGCCTTTGTCGTTGCGCGTCCATTCCACCTGCACGGTGTGAATGGCTTTGACGTGGCCGTTTTCGTCGCCCTCGAATTTCGTGGCGGTGGTGAGATAGATGCGCGGGTCGTCGCCGAACTTTGCGGCGGCTTCTTCCTGGCCGTAGTCCATTTTGTAAACCTTCGGCCATTCGGGCCACGGATTGTCCTTGGCGCGATCCATCGGCGGCTTCGGCAGAATCTCGACCTGCACGAGCGACTTGCAGCCGTGGCGCATCGAAGTGCCGACGCAGTCCGTGCCGGTATCGCCGCCGCCGATGATGATGACGTCCTTGCCTTCAGCGGTGATGAAGTTGCCGTTCTTGTGCTGGTCGAGCACGGACTTCGTATTGGCGGTGAGGAAGTCCATCGCGAAGTGAATGCCTTTGAGTTCGCGGCCGTCGATGGGAAGATCGCGCGGCTTAGTCGCTCCGGTGCA
>JBBSDS010000310.1:0-6271 GCA_038240495.1 Chthoniobacterales bacterium
CGTGCGCACGTACGCTTCCGCGCGATTGCAGATCGCCTCGTCCTTCATGAGTTCGCCCTGCGTGTTCATGAAATGCGTCATCTCCTCGGAAAAGGTGCCGCCCTCGGGGAGGTTGATTTTTCCACTCACCATCATGCGCGCCGTGGAGACGAAGAGTTCCTTCTGCGCGGCGATGAACCACGCGGCGACGCCGATGCCGAGCGCCGTGCAGAAGGCGACGATCCACCAATATTTCCGAAACAGCATCCGAAACCGGATGAGGCGGACGCGGATGTGCGAAGTGGAGAGCGTGTTTTCCGCCTCGCGGTGTGAGGAGTTTCCCGCCACGGCGTGCTACAAGTTGATGAATTTCCGCGGGACGATGATCCGGTCGTCCGGCTGGAGCACGGGATCTTTGTCGATCTGCCCCTTCGTGAGCACCGCGTCCACATCCACGATCGTCGTCTCCACGGAGCCGCCGGGCCGGCTGCGCACGAGCTTCACCTTTCGCATGTCGGAAAATTCTGCGAAACCACCCGCCTTCAGGATCGCCTTGCTCACCGTGAGGCGATCCTCCGGCGGCAGCTCGATGCTGCCCTGCGTGCGGACCTGCCCGCTCACGTACACCGTGCCGCGCGACTTCTGGCTCGCCGAGTCCAGCCCGATGATCACCGTGGCGTGGATGAAATATTCCTTCTGCAGCATCGGCTTGATGGCCTCGGCGAGTTCCTTGCAAGTCCGCCCGCTGGCGCGCACGCGGCCGATCAGCGGCACCTCCACCTCGCCGCTGTCGGTGACAGTGAGGGAAAGAGGCGCGCGCCTTTCCTGCACGACTCGGTAGCTGAGCCGGTCGCCCGCACCGAGCCGGCGCGAGTTGTCGAGCACGTCCATCGACGTGGTGCCGGCGACCATGCCGGCTGCGGAGGGCAGTTCGGATCGATCACGCGCGGGCTGCTGCGCGTGGAGCGGCAGATGCACAAACAATGCCAGTGCCGCAACCGCGGCCGCGAAAATCTGGCGAAGGCGCCGGCGCATTTTCAGAACCGGTAGCTGAAGTTCAGCGTGCCGGAATTCTGATAGTAGCTGCGGAGCGCGAGGTCAGAATCCTTGTTCACGTACGAATAGCGCAGGTCGAGCGACGAGCGGCTGGAAATCTTGAACCCCAGCGACGCGCCGCTGCCCCATCGGAAGGCGTGCTCGGCGTTCAGCGCACGGCCACCGGATTCCTTCGCGTCCTCGACAAATGCGTCGAAGCCCCAGGTCATGATGTCATTCATCCGCCAGATCGCAGCGTAGCGCGCGAAGACGTAGTCGGCGAAATTCACACTCAGCCCGAGCCGCGCCTCGCGCCCGACGGTGAGCGTGTGGCTCACGTATTGCGTGAGGCGCTGCGCCGCGGAAAAATTGCCGTACCAGCTTCCAAAATGGCTTCCGTCGCGGTTGCTGCCGTTCCCGTCGAAGCTCATGTCCTGATAGCCGCCGCTTAGTTTCAGCTTCGTGTACTGCGAGAGCGTCGTGTCCGCAAACGCGCCCGCGGTCCATGTGGTGCCGTCGTTGTTCACATGCTGCTGGTAGCTGATCAGCGCCGCGCTCGACTCGATGCCGACGCCCAGCGCATCGCTCACCCGGCGGCGCGCGCTGAGGAAAAATTGCTCCTCGGTGCGGTCCAGATAGTTGAAATCCGAGGAGCCCAGCGTGTTGTAGTTAAAGTGATCGTAGCCGAAGACAAAATCATGATCCGGGTAGCGCACAAATGCCGTCACGCCCGCGGAATTTTGCAGCCGCGCGAAACGCGCCACATTGCTCAGCGTCGTCTCCTCGATCGGGTTTTGCGCGATCTGGATCCGGTCGTGGATGTTCAGCCGCAGGTGCTCGCCGACATACACGTCGAACCCAAGCTGCGTCCCCGGCGAGAGCAGGAGCGCCTGCGTGTCGAGCTTCGGGTTGTTCGCATATTTCGCATAGCTCAGCCCGAGGCCGAGACGGATGGTGTTCAGCCGGCTCACCTTCCATTCCGCGTCCACGTTCAGGCCCGGGCGGAAGATCACATCGCCCTTCCGGTTGTTTTCGGAAAGACCCACGTTGTCATTCACCTCGATGCCCATCGTCGCCGAAGCGTCCACATTCACCGGGCCGAACTTCATGAAGTCGCCGTGGGTCTTCATCGCCTGCTCCTCCCGCGCATCCGCCGCCAGCGAACTGATGCCCGAGGGCCGGATGGACTCCTGCGCGTGAAGCGAGGCACCGGCGAGGCAGGCAACGGCAAAGGCGCAGAGCGTTTCTGGAAGACGGGAATGTGGTGACATGGGCGTTTTCAAAATGGCGGGGGTGGAAAAACAAAAGCAGTGTCTGAGGACCGCCATCTTGACAATTTAAATCTTGGCTGACTAAATGCTCACCCAATGCAAGCCGTGCACCAAAAAACACTTCCCGCATTTTTTATCATCCTCAGCCTCTGCGGTCCCGCCAGCACCTTCGCGCTCGACAAGCCCGCGCACGCTGCGACGGCCCCGGCGTTGAAAGCCGCCGGCGGCGAAAACGGATCGCACGTCGCAGCAGAAACCGCCGCCGCCATCGAGGCCCTCGGCGCAAATCCGGGCACGAGGCAAATCTCCAACATTGTCTTCAAGGCGGTGCGCTCCTCGCCTGATAATGTACTTTCCATCGTCCACGCCGCTGCCCGCGTGTCGCCGAAGGCCGCCGTCCCCGAAATCGTGACCGCCGCCGTCGCCGCCGTCCCGAATCCGTGGAAGCAGGTGACCTACCGCCGCCTCGGAGCGCCGGATCGGAAAATAGCCGGGCGTGATTTCAAAAGTGAGCCCGATTTCAAAGGCGAACCGGACGGCAAGGGCGGACACGATGGCAAGCAGTCGCCCTCGCGGGACGGCGGGCCAAACGTGGATCTCGGAGGACGCGGCGCGGGAGACCCCGGTGCAAATTCCGCGAACGGCAATTCAGCCAATGGCAATTCGGGGGACGGCAGCTTCGCAAATGGCGGTCCCGGACAGTCGGCCGGGGATCCCTCCCTCGGTGGAAACGCCGCGGACGGCACGATCATGACGCTCGCCGAAGCCATCGCCTTCACCGCCTTCGCCTCGCAGCCCGGCCTCTCATTTTCCTCGCTCCAGGGCGCGGTGGACCTCGCCCTCCGCACCGACCCAGCGACCCTCCTGCGCGATGTCCAGAGTTCCCGCGCCATCTCCGGCGTGGGCGATGCCGGCGGCAGCAACTACGCCAACGAACCCCTGCGCACGCCGAAACAGCCGGTCGTGAGCCGCTAGTTATTTTATTAAATGATGACTTCATGCCGCACTGATTTGAAAGAAACAGCCATGGAAATTGCCGCACCATTTCGTCGCTGGATCAAGGTCGCCGCATTCCTGTCTTTCATCCTGCTATGTCCTTCGGTGTCGTGGGCCACGGTCTTTAACTGGCCACTCTCGCCCGCGTGGGCTGCGACGGGCCCGGCCAGTGGAAGCTCAGAGACGGTGGATTACTTCGCCGGTGGCACGGGATTCGGCGTGGCCGTGACCGTCGCCAACTCGGGTGTAACGCTGAACGCAGGATACCCGCAGGTCCAGACCGAGTCCGCCGCCACATTCACGGGCGGGACGACGAGCAACACGATCGGCACGCTACAGTTGTTCAACACCAGTTCCGCTTCGACCGCTTCTTTCACGCGAGTGACGATCAACCTCAATTACGTCGGAGGCGTCACCAATCCCACGTTCCAGCTCTGGGATGTGGATGCATTAGCCGGTCAGTTTATTGATACGATTAAGAGCCTGCAGGCGACCACCACGACCGGCTCGATCATCTATCCGACCCTCACACCCACAGCCACCTTCAATCAGGTTACAGGAACGGGTGCATCGCAAGTGATCACAGGAATAGGCAACGCAACCAATAATACGAATCAGGGCACGGTGGGTGTCTCATTCACAGGCACTGTCACTTCGATCAGCTTCTTATGGTCGAACGCTGACGCAGGGCTTGGAACGCAGGGCATTGGCATCAGCCCGATCACTTTCAACACCCCGGTAGGCGCTGCCTTCCCCGAAGTGAACTCCTCCGCTGGCGCATTGCTGCTGTGCGGCGGGATGATGGGGATTGGACTGGTCCGGCGGCGGCGCAGCGCGGAGAGGCTGCAATGCCAGGCACACGCCTAAGCGCGTGTTTATAGCAACGCGGCGCGGCCTGGTTCTGCTTCTGGCATTAGTTGCAGCGGGAGGATTGGTGCTCGTATTCGGCAGGGAACCAATCCGGCACTGGCAGGAGCGCCGCCTGGTGGAGAAGGCACGCGGCTTCCTGAAAAGCGGCGACCTTCGCAGCGCCTATCTCAGCAGCCGCGAGGCGCTGCTCAAGAATCCCACGAGCATTGCCGCGTGCTCGATCGCGGTGCAGATCGCGGAGCTGGAACAGTCCCCCGCGGCGATCCTCTGGCGGCAGCAGCTTGCGGAACTGCAGCCGGGAAACAGCGGCCCGCTGATTGAACTCGCGGCAACCGCCACGCGCTTCGGCGAGACTTTCATCGCGGAGCAGGCGCTCATGCGAGTGCGGGAGGCGGATCAAAACAGCGTCGGCTTTTTGCTGGCCGAGGCCGCCCTTTCCCTCGCGCAAAGGCAATACGCCGCCGCGGAACAGCACTTTCAAAAGGCGCTGGAACTCGAGCCGCAGAACGAAGCCCTGCAGCTCAATCTCGCCACGGTGCGCCTCGCGCTGGCAAGGCCCGGCGAGGTGGAAAAGGCGAGGGCCGTCCTCGAAACACTGCGGGCGAAACCGCAATTCCATCAGGATGCCCTGCGCGCCATTCTCAGCGACGCGCGGCTTCACGGTGAATCCGCGCGCGCGATGCAGCTCGCCAGCGAGCTGAGGCAGGATGCCCGCGCGACCCTCGGCGACCAGTTGCTCTGGCTCGAGGAATTGCAGCACGCGGGCAGCGCCGACTTCGCCTCCGAGCTGTCCGGCCTGCAAACCGCGAAGGGCGCGACGCCCGAAACCATCTACGCGCTGATGACCTGGATGAACGCCCACGGCCTCGCCTCGCAGAGCGCCCGGTGGTGCGAATCGCTGCCCGCCAAACTCCGCGCACAAATGCCCGTGCCCCTCGCCGAGGCCGAGGCGCGCACCGCCCTCGCCGACTGGAAACCGCTCCGCGAAATCGTCCGCGACTCCGACTGGGGCGACTTGGAATTTCTGCGCCTCGCGATCCACGCGCGCGTGCTTTTCGAGACGGACGGGCAGCGGCGGCGCTCGGAATTCCGCGCGATGTGGGAGAGCGCGACGAATGCGACGCGCGGAAATCCCAACGCCCTCATGATGCTCGGCCGGCTCGTGAACGCCTGGGGCTGGAAGGAGGAAGCCACCGGGGCGTGGTGGCTGGCGGCAAAGAACACGACGGGCGGCAGGGCCGCGCTGAAGGCCCTCTTCACGCACTACACTGCGGTGAAAAACACGCGCGAACTCTACCGCGTCGCCCGGCGCGTGAGCGAGATCGAGCCGGCCAATCCCGTCGCGAAGAACAACGTCGCCTCCCTCGCGCTTCTGCTCGGCGAGGATGAGCCCGAGGCGCACCGGCTCGCGGCGGAAAATTATAGGCTCACTCCGGCGCAGCCCGTCATCGCGGCCACGTACGCCTTTTCCCTCCACCGGCAGAAGCGCACCGCCGAAGCCGTCGCGATCCTGAAAAAATTTCCGCCCGCCGCCCTCGCCGATCCTTCCGTCGCCGCGTGCTTCGGATTTCTGCTGGCGCAAAATGGCGAGACCGGCGCGGCGCGTCCATTCCTCGAGGCGGCGGAGCGCGGGAAGGAACAACTTTTCCCCGAAGAGGCCGCGATGGTCGCCGAGGCGCTACAGCGCCACCCCTGACGCGCGCCCTCTCGCAGCCCCAGTGCGGGCATCCGATTTCCGGTGTTCGTCCCTCGTCCTTCATCACCATTCAAAACTCAAAATTCAGAATTCAAAATTTTCCCTGGCCCGCCGCCGTGCTCCTCGCGTGGCTGCTCGCGTGGTGGCACCTCGCTCCGGAGTGGCTGGCGGATGAGCAATATCGCTACGGCTTCGGCGTGCCCTTTCTCGCGGCGTGGATGGCGTGGCGGCGGTTTCACGGGCCGCTGAAACCCGCTCCGGCGTCGCCGCCGTGGTGGTGCCTCACCGCGTGCGCGCTCCTCATGCTCGCGCTCGGCGAAACGCTCGCGCGCCACGATCCGCTGTGGCGTTTCACCGGCGCGACGCTCGAATGCGGCGCGACTTTGCTCAGCCTCGCCTGGCTGCGGCGGCTCGGCGGTGCGCC
>JBBSDS010000311.1:0-6256 GCA_038240495.1 Chthoniobacterales bacterium
CGACGAAAGCTACTTTGGCGCACGCCGGGTGCGCGGCAAACGTGGGCGCGGAGCCGGTGGAAAAACGCCCGTGGTCGGCTTGCTCAAGCGCGGTGGAAAGATTTTCACCGAGATCGTCGAAAACTGCTCCAAGCAAGCACTGGTGCCGATCATCAAGGGTCAGGTGCTGGCCGAAGCCACCGTTTATACCGACGGTTGGAAGTCCTATGACGGCCTCGTCCTGGATGGCTACAAGCATCACCGCATCCACTACCTCGTCTTACTCAAAAACCTCCGTTCGCAACCCCTCTAAAGTTGCTAAGACCCATTCCAAATAGCAAAAAAGCAATGAACTCATGCAAGTGCGGCTACTCGGCGATCCGAAACGCGAGTGTCGCTGCAGCTCGCTGGACGTCCAGCGGTACCGCGACCGCATCTCCGGCCCGCTCCTCGATCGGATCGACATCCACGTTGAAGTCCCTGCGGTCCAATATCGCGAGATGTCGAGCAACGTCCCTGGCGAAGCTTCGGCTGCCATCCGCGAGCGCGTGGAAAAAGCCCGCGAAGTGCAACGCACCCGCTTTTTTGGGAATGGCAAAACTCGCTGCAACTCCCGCATGTCCGCGCAACTCATCAAGCGCCACTGCCAGCTCGATGAAGCCGCCGCGGGCATGATGAAAATGGCGATGACCGAGCTAAATTTCAGCGCCCGCGCCTACGACCGCATCCTCAAAGTCGCCCGCACCATCGCCGATCTCGCCGACTCCGAAGCGATCCTCGCCGAGCACGTCGGCGAAGCGATCCAGTATCGCACTCTCGACCGCAGCCTCTGGAGCTGACCGCATCTTTTTCCATTGCCTGACAAAACTTCGCAAAACTCACGGGCGGCGGCGGCGTTGTAGGGATGGGCGGGATCGCACTCCGCGGCCTGTCCAACTTCAAACAAGCACCCCAAAGTATGAAAAGAACTCTCAGCATCCTGAGCGCGCTGGCCTTCGCCTCCACGCTCGCATTCGCGGCAGACAAACCAGCGGCCCCACCACCCGGTGGGCATCCGAAGCCGGAAGAGGTTTTCAAAAAACTCGATACGGACGACAGCGGCACGGTCAGCCTTAAGGAATTCCTGGCCAGCCCGCGCGCGCAAAAGGATCCGGCGAAGGCCAAGGAATCTTTCAAAAAAATGGACAGAGCCGGCAACGGCGAGTTGACGCTCGAAGAATTTAAAGCCGGGCATCATGATGGGCCCGGCGACCGAGGCGGCAAAGGTTTGAAGCCGGGCCCCAAGGGCGGCATTCCCGGCGGCAAGAGTGGCGGGAAGCCGGCCGCTCCGAAGTAATCGCTGCCGTTCACATCTGACTCCAAACGCCGCGCCCGCAATCGGGGCGCGGCGTTTTCGTTTCCCGCCGTTGGCGCGAAAACCTCAGATCACCGCTGCGGGTCGTCTTTGCGTTTTCTTTTCCGCGCGAGGAGGCGCTCGGTGGTGGATTGCGCGGCGTCGTCCGGTTCGGGCTTGGTCGGTTTTGAGGGCGGCTTGAGTGGCGGTGGCGTCGCTGCGGAACTGGGCGGTGGCGGGCGCTCGGTGCGGGGTAATGTGAGGGCGTTTTTCACCTGCTGTTTGCACTGGAGGAGGGCGCCCATGGTTTCGGTGGATTCCTTTTTCGTTCCGCGGCTGAACCAGCCGCGAATCAAGCTCCAGTCGAGCTGCACGCGGCGCACGGCCACGTCGAGCGGGAGCAGGCACGCGAGTACGATGAGAAACCAATCGAACACCGGACGCGTGCTCTCCCGCGGCTGGCGCGGCGGATGGTAAATGTCCGTCGTCGTCGCGCTGAGGAGCCGCCCGCCGGTGCGTTCGGCGATTTGTTTGAGCAGGATCGGGTTGCTGCGGAAGTTGAGGTATTCCGGCGAATATGGAACGGCGAATCCGCCGATCGCTTGCTCGGGAATTTGGTTGTCGCCTCCGCGCCCGGCGGCTGCGGCGATGACTTGGTAGCGGCCTTTGCCGGAGAGCGGGAATTGACCTTGATAACGCCGCGGACCGATTTGCCGCAACGGCACGTCGAGCGTCTCGCCACGCGGCCCGGCGACGCGCGCGGTGATTTCGAGGAACGCTTCATCTTTCGCAAAATCCTCGACGGTGACGGTTCCGCTGCCGCCGGTGGCGAACGTAATCAGCCGCAAATCGTTTGCCTGCTCGACGCGCGAAATCTCTTGCGTGAGCTGCTTCACAAAGGCGCGGTACTTTTCCCAGCCGAGCCAATCCTGGGCCCATGCGGGACCGAGGTCGCTCGTCCAGGCCGCAGTCGTGCCGAGGCCAAAGCGCCATGTCGCCAGCACGGGGTCGAGCTGGCCGGGCTCGTCCTTGCTCGGCGGCACGCGCAGGATGGTACTCGCGCGCGGCTTCACGGTCGTGAGCACGTAGCCGCGCAGCGCGGGCAACTGCTCGATTCCTTTCAACACCGGCGACGGAAATTCCACTTCGGGCGTGAAGACTTTATTCTGCAGCATCGAGCGCTTCAACGTCTTCGCTTCCTTGATGAAAATGCTCGGGAGTTGCGACGGATCCTGCGGAAAGTAATACCGGCCGCCGGTCTGCTGCGCGACGGATTGCATGATCGAAATGTCCTGCCCGCCGTGCGGATTGATCGCGACCATCGAGACGCTGACTTTTGCTGCGATGAATTGCTGCAAGAGCGCCGGCGTGGGCGGCGAAGGATCGCCGTCGCTGATCACGATCATGTGCTTCATCGCGGCGTCGCTTTTCTGCAATCCGGTGAGGCCGAGTTGCATCGGCGTTTGAAAATCGGGCATGTCACCGGGCTCGGCGGCGTTGATCAGTGGGACGAGTTTTTCGTATTGCCCCGCGGGGGTGAGCGGAAAAATCCAATTGTAACCATTGTTGTTCCCTTTGCCCCAGTCGAAGGCGATGAGGCCGACTTCATCCTGCGCGCCGAGGACGCGGATCGCTTCCTTCGCGATGCGCTTCGCCCACGTATTGCCCTCGGCAAATTCGCAAGTGTGCAGGACGATTGCGAGCGCGCCCTTGGGCAGCACTTTCTTTTGCTGCACGTCCATCGTCACGGGCAGCGCCTCCTCGACCGCGCTGCGATGATAGCCACCGGGACCGAAGCTTTGCGGCCCGCCGAGCATGAGAAAACCAGTGCCGTGATTGTACACGGCATCGCGCAGCGCCTGCAGTTGCACGACGTCGAAAGCGTCGGCGGGCGCATTCGCAAAAACGACGAGATCGTAAGGCCGCAACGAAGCCGAATCGCGCGGAAACTCGAAGGCCGTCCGCACTTGCACGATGCGCTCGGCAGCCTTGAGCGCCTCGACGAGCGGCTCCCAATCGCGCGCATCGCCGCGGGCGTCCGTGACGAGGAGCACCTTGCCTTCGCCGCGCAGATAGATGTCGCCGATGGCGAGATTGTTTTCTTTCCAACCGTCCTCGCCCGGCGGCATTTCGATCGTGGCCGCATACTCGTAGTAGCCGGGTTCGCGGAGATAAAGCGGGAGCGTGAAGCGGCTCTTGCCGGCGTCGAATTCGATCTCTTTTTCAAAAATCGTCTTCCCGTTTTCCTGCAAGCGCAGCGTGCCGTGGCTCTTCGCCAGCGAGCTCAGGAGCACCGTCGCTTCGTAGGTCTCGCCCATCTTCACCACCCGCGGCAGGTCGAGACGCTCGATCCATACTTCCTTCTCGTAGGCGAAGCCGATGGGCAGGACATCGACGGCCACGCCGCGGGATTTCAGTTCGTCGAGTTGCGCGAGCACGTTGCCTTCGGTTTCGTTGCCATCGGTGATGAGAACGACGCGGCCTTCGTTTCCCTCCGGCAGCATCGCTGCGGCGAGGCTCAGCGCCTTGCCAAGATCGGTGCCGTCTTTGGCCACGCGCGAGTTGATCGCTTCAAACGGAAAGCTCGCGCGCGGCGGCAATTCGACTGCCGCGTCGCGCCCGAAAACCACCAGCCCGGCTTCATCTTTCGGCGGCTTCGTCGTCACCGTCTGCATGATCCACGAGAGCGATTGGTCGCGGATTTTTTCGCCCATCGAATCCGACATATCGAGCGCGTACACGACCGAGAGCGCGTCGCTGCGACGCACGGCGCGCGGCTCCGCGAGCAGCAGAATGAAGCCGCCGATCAATGCGAATCGCACGCACAAAGCAGCGACCGCGTGACCGCGCGAAAGACCGCTCCCGATCGCCTGGTGCATCCACCACACCCACGGCAGCACGGCGATGAGCGCGAACGCCGGGCGATACGAAAAGCGGAGAACCCCGCGCCATTCCAAACCGACGCAAAACACGACGAAGAAGAGCAGGAAAAGAAGAAGCGGGAGCAGCGCGGGCAGCGTCAACGCCCGGCGAGCCGGGGGAAAAAGAGTGCGCAGCGGGTGGAGCAGCTTCACAGCTTGAGGGCGACGATGCGGCGGTTTTTTGTGTCGGCGACGAACAGTCGCATTCGCGAATCGATCGTCAGACCCCAGGGCGTGGCGAACTCTCCCTCGCCGCTGCCGGCGTGACCCAGCCTGCCGAGCAAGCGGCCATCGAGGCTCACGCGCGAGAGCCGGCCGGCGCCGTATTCGATGACGTAGAGAGTGTTGTCGCTGCCCACGGCGATGTCGTACGGAAGATTGAAGGCAATCGGCGGCTGGCCAGACGCGCCGAGCAGGCCAACATATTTTCCGGCGTCGCTGTAGATCAGAACGCGATTGTTGACCGCATCGGTGACGAAGATTTTTCCATCGTGCCACGCGAGTCCTGATGGCCGCTGAAATTGCTCGGGCCCAGTGCCGAAGCTCCCGAAGCTCGCGAGCCATTGCCCTTCGCGCGTGAATTTTTGGATGCGATCATTTCCGCCGTACTCGCAGACATAGAGATTCTCGTTCGCGTCTTTGCAGATGCCGACCGGGTAGATGAACTCGCCGTCGCGCGCACCATTCTGACCAATGTTTTTCAGCCATTGCCCCTGCGCATCGAACCACACGACGCGGTGATAGTGGGTGTCGCAGACGACCACGCGGCCGTCTTTCAAGACCACGATTCCTTCCGGCTTCCCGACGCTCACATCGAGCATGTGCCATTGCCGCTTCACGATCCCGTCGGCGTTGAAAATGAGCACGCGCCCCGCGGTATCGAGCGCGGCGATTTCGCCGTCGTTTCCCGTTGCGAGGCTGCGCGCGGTCGGCAGCGTCGCGCCCTCGGGGGGGAGTTGCCAGACCTGCCACTCGCGCGCGATGAGCGCCGCAGTTTCCGCATCGCGACGGCATGCCACGCAAGCCGCGATCGTGAAAATCGCGGTCAACGATGCGATCACGCGACGCATAAGCTTGCGGGCTCGCCCACGCGCACTCGCGCGGCGGTGGGACGATGAAAAAATGTTGCGGTCGAGTTCTGTTCGCGATGCCGCAATGAGCACTCGGCAAATGAACCGCAGAACCGCGCTGACTCGACGACCAGCGGACCATCGCTCGCGGGTTCGATCCTGATTTGCTCCGGCCGGAAACAACGTGACGTAGCGATCTCCAGGCCGAGCCAGTGTCGTGCGTCTTCCGGCGTGAGCCAGTTGCCCGGCCCGAGAAAGCCCATCAGCTCGGCATCTGGCGGGTGCGTGTAAAGTTCCGCGACGATCCCCTCGTGCCGCACTCGACCTTCGCGCAAACAGATCGCGCGTTCCGCTTCACCGAGCGCCGTCTCCGGAACGTGCGTGGAAAAAATCAATGACGCTCCCGCAGTGACACGTTCGCGGATGCGCTGCCAGTATTTGCCCGCCCGCGCCGGATCGACGTGAACGAGCGGCTCATCCATCACCAGCACCTCCGCATTCGTCGCGAGTGCGCGCGCTACAGCAAGCCTCGACTGCTCTCCTTCGGAAAGCTCGTGCGGGCGGACGTTGTGCTTCTCCCCGAGGTCGAACGAAGCGAGCAGTGCATCGATGCCATCGTGCGAACCGCGCGCGATTTCGAGATGTTCGCGCGCGGTGCAATGCGGCCAGAGCCCGCCGTTTTGCGGAACCCAGGCCACACGGGGCGCACCGGTGATCTTTCCACGCGGCGGCGGCTCGAAACCGACGAGCACATTGAGCAGCGAAGTTTTTCCCGCGCCTGACCAGCCGACGACCGCTGTCACGCCGCGCCGAATCTCGAGGGACACATCGCGAAGCCGCGCTGCGCCGAGCGACACGGCGTCAAGTTGCCAGAGGGAATCAGCGGCCATTGCGCGGAGCATGGAGGCGCAAGGCGTTGCGGCGGTCAACTGCGGAAGGTGGCGGCGCGGTGC
>JBBSDS010000312.1:0-6209 GCA_038240495.1 Chthoniobacterales bacterium
CAAGTGGCCGGTGAGCGACGCGTGGATCGCGATCTCGGCCGTCTCCCGGTCGCGGATTTCGCCGACCATGATCACGTCGGGATCTTGGCGAAGGAAGGCGCGGAGCGCGCTCGCGAAGGTCAGCCCGATCGCCTCATTCATCGGCACCTGAATGATTCCCTCGATGTCGTATTCCACCGGATCCTCCGCGGTCAGCACCTTGGAATCCACGGTATTGATTTTGTTCAGGCAGGCGTAAAGCGTGGTCGTTTTGCCCGAACCGGTCGGACCGGTGACGATGAAAATGCCGTTCGGTTTTTCAATCGTCTTGAGCAGGTATTCGTAAATGTAATCGGGCATCCCGAGTGCCTCGATGTTCAGGTTGACCGTGGAGCGATCGAGCACGCGCAGCACCACGCTCTCGCCGAATTGCGTGGGCAGTGTGGAAACGCGAAGGTCCACCTGTCGGCCCGCGATTTTCATTTGGATGCGCCCGTCCTGCGGAAGCCGCCGTTCGGCGATGTTGAGGTTTGCCAAAACCTTCACCCGAGAGATGACCGGGAGCGCGAGATGCCGCGGCGGCGGCGACATTTCGTAAAGCGCGCCGTCCACCCGGTAGCGAATCTTGAACTCCGTCTCAAACGGCTCGAAATGAATGTCCGAAGCGCGATCCTGGATCGCCTGGTACATGATCAAATCGACGTAGCGAATGATCGGTGTCGCATTTGCCTCCGCTTCGAGATTCTTCGCATCGAGACCGGGGCCTTCCGTACCAAACTCCAACTCCCCGCCGAGCTGCGCGAGGATTTCATCCATGCTCTCGATGTCGGACCCGAGGAATTTTTTGATCAGCTCATCGATTTGATAGATGGGCGCGACGACGGGCTGAATTTCCTTCCCGAGGGCGAAGCGCAGCGCCTCCACCGATTCCTGATTGAGCGGATCGGCGAAGGCCAGTTGGATCGTGCCGGACTCAAGACCGATCGGGAAGACCCGGTGCAAGAGCGCCAGCCCCGTGGGGATCAGCCGCACCACTTCGTTCGGCGGTTCGAAGCCGGCGAGGTCCACGCAATCCAAGCCGAGCGCTGCGGCAATGGCGTGGTAGTACTGCTCCTCCGTGCAGATTTGGAAATCGACGAGCACTTCGAGCAGTCCTTTTCCGGTTCCGGAAACCTCCTGGACGATGTCGTCGATGTGGTCGCGCTCGACGACGCCCTGCTCGGCAAGCATTTCGAGAGTTGGCTTTGGATTCATGGTTCTTGGGGTGGTTAGCGCGTCTTCGGAGTCTGGCCGCCGATCAACTGAATCGCGGCCTGCTGGTCTTGGGCCTTGCCGATCACTTGCTCGTAGCTGATCAACCCATTCAGGTAGTGCGCGACGAGCGAGGCTTCAAGCGAGACCATGCCAAATTTCGATCCGGTCAGGATGTCGTTGGGAATGCGGAAAGTTTTGTTGTCGCGAATCAGCGCAGCGATCGATGGCGTGTTGATCATCAATTCAAAGGCCGCCACGCGTCCCCTGCCATCCAGCCGCGGCAGCAGGATTTGCGAAATGACCGCCTTCAGATTGCTCGAGATTTGCACGCGGATTTGCTCCTGCCGGTCTTCGGGAAAGGCGTCGATAATCCGGTCCACGGTGCGCGCCGCACCAGTCGTGTGGAGCGTGGAGAAAACGAGGTGGCCCGTTTCCGCGGCGGTGATCGCAGTCTCCATCGTCTCGAGATCGCGCATTTCGCCGACGAGGATGATATCCGGATCCTGCCGAAGCGCGCGGCGCAAGCCTTCGGCAAAGGTCGGCACGTCCACGCCCACTTCGCGCTGGTTGACGATGCCGGCCTTGTGCGGGTGGAAATATTCGATCGGGTCCTCGATCGTCATGATGTGCTCAGCCTTGGTGGCATTGATCATGTCGAGCATGGCCGCGAGCGTCGTCGTTTTCCCGGAGCCGGTCGGACCGGTGACGAGGATCAGACCGCGCGGGAGCGAGAGCAGCTCCTCGACGGCGGGCGGAAGACCGATTTCCTCCAGCGACATCAAACCTTTCGGAATGGTCCGCAGCGCCAGTCCGAGCTGCCCTTTTTGCCGATAGACACTCCCGCGGAAGCGATCCGCCCCGCGAAATGAAAAGGCAAAATCGACGCTTCCTTCCTCGGTAACCCTCTGGAGATTAGCTTCGCTCGTAATCGCGCGAGCCAGCGTTTCCGTATCCTCCGACGTGAGCGGCGGGAGTTGCAATTTCACCAGCCGGCCGTTCAGCCGCAGCGCCGGCGGTGCGCCGACGGAAAGATGAAGGTCGGATGCGCCCTCGTCCACGACGAGTCGCAGCAAGTCCTCCATCGGGATGAGCTTCTGCGACATGGCAGTCTCCCCGGCGGGAATCGGCGGCGGCTCGGTTTTGCGGGGATTCAAAATCGACATACGCGGTGCGGCGTCGTCGTTCAGTGCGAGTCCGACATCGTCGAGCTGATCACTTCCTCGGCGGTCGTCATGCCTGCGAGGACCTTGCGGATGCCGTCTTCGCGCAGCGTGCGCATGCCCATTTCCCGGGCCCGCTTGCGCAGATCGATCGTCGAAGCCTTTTCATTGATCATGTGCCGCACTTCGTCGTCGATGATGAAAATCTCGAAAATCCCGGCCCGACCCTTGTAGCCGAGACCCTTGCAGGCCTCGCAGCCGGCGCCCTTCATGATCGTCGCCTCGCTGAGCTGCGCCGCATCAAGGCTGAGCGACTCCAATTCCGTTTCGCTCATCTCGTAGGGCTGCTTGCAGTTTTGGCAGATTTTGCGAACCAGCCGCTGCGCGAGAATGGCCCGCGTCGCCGAGGAGACGAGAAAGGGCTGAACGCCAATATCCACAAGACGTGCGACGGCGCTCGGCGCGTCGTTGGTGTGCAGCGTGGAGAAAACGAGATGGCCCGTGAGCGACGCATTGATCGCGATGTTCGCCGTCTCGAGATCGCGAATTTCTCCGATCATGATGATGTTCGGCGCCTGCCGGAGCATGGAGCGCAGCGCCGCGGGGAAGGTCATGCCGATGTCGGAATTGACCTGCACCTGATTGATGCCCGCCAATTGATACTCGACCGGGTCTTCGACGGTAATGAGTTTTTTGTCCGGCGTGTTGATGTTATTCAGAAAGCCGTAAAGCGTCGTCGTCTTGCCCGAACCCGTCGGACCGGTGACGAGGATGATCCCGTCCGGCAGCTTGATCAAAGTTTCCATCGTCTCCTGATCGTCCGACAGGAAGCCGAGTTGCGGCAGCCCGAGCGACAGCGACCCCTTGTCGAGAATACGCATGACCACACTCTCGCCGTGGTTGGTCGGGATCGTCGAAACGCGCAGATCGATCTGCTTGTTCTTGCCCATCTTCACCTGGATGCGCCCATCCTGCGGCAGCCGCTTCTCAGCGATGGACATCGAGCCCGTCATGATCTTCAGCCGCGAAATGATCGCCGTCTGGAGCTTCTTCGGCGGGTTGTTCATCTCATGGAGCACGCCATCGATGCGGAATCGGACGCGGAAACGCTTTTCCAGCGGCTCGAGGTGAATGTCCGAGGCCCGCATGCTGTGCGCCTCGATCAGCATCATCGACACCATCTTGATGATCGGTGCGTCTGCCGTATCGCCTTCGGCAGCTCCCGCGCCGCTATCACCTCCGATTTCGATTTCACCCTGCATCCCCGCCTCCAGTGCGTCCGCCGCCTCATCAGCCGTGGCGTAGTACCGGCGATAGGCGGCCGAGATCGCCTCCGGCGTGGCGCAGACAAATTCCAAATCGCGCTGCAGCATGTGATGCAACGAATCGAACGTGTCGAAATTCAGCGGATCTCCGACCGCGACCATCAGCCCGGTCTCGGATTCGGCGAGCGGAATCACCTTGAATCGCTTGGCGATGTCTCGCGGGATCGTTTGAATGACATCGTCGCTAATCGAGACCGCAGCCAGGTCCACAAAATCCATCGCCGCATGCGCCGCCAGCCCGCGCGTCACATCCTCCTGCGAAACGACCCCCTGCCGAATCAGCGCCTCGATGGCTGACTCGCCCTCTTTCAATTCCGCGCGGGCGCGTTCGAGCTGCGACTTCGTGATCAGGCTGGTCTCGAGGAGAATTTCGAGAATGTATTCGTCGTTCTGTGCCACGGGGAGGTGTTGGAAGTTTGCTCGGGGAAGCTGGCCGGTGAACGCGGTGGCGCGAATCAACGCCCGCCTTGCTCCCGCCTTGGGTCAGCTAACTAACGAAGCCCGCTTCGCGATGTCAAAGCCCATCGCGAGAAACTATCTGAATTCGCGCCGAGGTCACATCGGCGGAGCGTTTCAATCCGTCACAGCGCCCTGGCTCGCGGTCGCGACTTGCTTCGCATATTTGGCCAGCACGCCGCGGGTGTAGCGCGGCTTGGGGGCTTTCCACTTGGCGAGGCGGGCGGCGAGATCGGTCTTGGAAACATCCAGCGTCAGCACGCGTTTGTTCGCATCGATCGTGATCGTGTCGCCACTCCGGACGACCGCGAGCGGCCCGCCGAGTGCAGCCTCGGGCGTGATATGGCCGACGACAAATCCGTGCGAGCCGCCACTGAAACGTCCGTCGGTAATGAGCGCCACGTCCTTGCCGAGCCCTTTGCCCATCACGGCGCTCGTCGGGCTGAGCATCTCGCGCATGCCGGGTCCGCCGACCGGACCTTCGTGGCGAATGACGATGACGTGACCCTTTTTCACGCGCCCGTCGAGGATCGCCGCGAGCGCGTCCTGCTCGTTTTCAAACACGAGCGCCTTGCCCGAAAATGTCAGCCCTTCCTTGCCGCTGATTTTCGCCACGGCTCCGCTCGGCGCGAGATTGCCGTAGAGGATGACAAGGTGGCTGTCTTTTTTGATCGGGTTGTCGAATCCGCGGATGATGTCCTGGTCTTTCGGATACGGTTTCACGCGCTTCAGATTTTCCGCGACCGTCTTGCCCGTGACTGTGAGGCAATCGCCGTGCAGCAGCCCCGCTTCGAGCAACATCTTCATCAACGGAGTCTGCCCACCGATCGCGTTGAGTTCGCTCATGAGATAACGTCCACTGGGCTTGAGATCAGCCAGCACCGGGACTTTGGCGCCGATGCGGGTGAAATCGTCGATTTTCAAATTCACACCGGCGGAATGCGCCATCGCGATCAAATGCAGCACCGCATTGGTCGATCCGCCGAGCGCGATGACCACGGTGATCGCATTCTCGAAAGCTTCCTTCGTCATGATGTCGAGCGGACGAATGCCGCGCTTGATCAGCTCCAGCACCGCGCCACCCGCCGCGCGTGCATCCGCGGCCTTTCCGGGCGAGATGGCGTTTTGCGCGGAGCTATTCGGCAGCGACATGCCGAGCGCCTCGATTGCCGAGGCCATCGTATTCGCCGTGTACATGCCGCCGCACGAGCCCGCGCCGGGAATGGCCTGCTCCTCGATGAGCGCGAGTTCGCGGTCGTCGATCTGCCCGTTCGCATGCTGACCCACGGCCTCAAAGCAACTCACGATATCAAGATTCCGCCCGACAAATTTCTCCTGCCGATCCTTGCGGAGCCGCTTGCCAGCAAGGATTCCCGTGATGCAGCCCGGCAGGATCGTGCCGCCATACACAAACACACTCGGCCGGTTCAATCGCGCCATCGCCATCACACAGCCCGGCATATTCTTGTCGCATCCACCGATCGCCACGAGCCCGTCGAACCCCTCACATCCCATCACCGTCTCGATCGAATCCGCGATCACCTCGCGCGACACGAGCGAATATTTCATGCCTTCCGTGCCCATCGAGATGCCGTCGGAAATCGTGATCGTGCCGAAGATCACCGCCTTTCCGCCACCGGCATTCGCGCCCGCCTCCGCCTGCCGCGCGAGCTGGTCGATGTGCATATTGCACGGCGTCACCATCGACCACGTAGAAGCGATGCCGATTTGCGATTTCTTGAAATCCTCCCGCGCAAATCCGACCGCATGCAACATCGCCCGGCTCGCAGCGCGCTCGGCTCCATCCGTGACGAGACGCGAATGCACGCGGTGAAGGCTCGCGCCGTTTTTCGCGGGCGCTTTCTTGGACGGGGCTTTGGCGGTGGTGGTCATAGGAGAAGGGGGCGGCGACTTTAGCGGCGCACGCCGGGACTTGGCAAGGCGCGGCCACACCCCGGTAGCATATCAGTTCGGCGAAAAACGAACTGTAGCGGCGGTCTATGACCGCCGTGAACGTGCTTGGCAGCTTCATTCG
>JBBSDS010000313.1:0-6190 GCA_038240495.1 Chthoniobacterales bacterium
AAGCCGCCCCGGTTTCCCCGGGGCGGCGGTGATTTTCGTTGCCGCGCTCGTGAGAGCGCGGGCACTTGAAGGTGCGGTTGCGATCAGCACGCGGATTCAGATCCGCGGGTACATGCTACTTCTTCGCGGCGCGCTTCTCCTCGATGGCGGCTTGCGCGGCTGCGAGGCGGGCGACGGGGACGCGGAAGGGCGAGCAGCTCACGTAGTTCAGGCCGAGCTTGTGGCAGACCTTCACGCTGTCCGGATCGCCGCCGTGTTCGCCGCAGATGCCGAGCTTGATGTTCGCGCGGCTGCTGCGGCCTTTTTCGACGGCCATCTTCATGAGCTGGCCGACGCCGACGGTGTCGAGCGTGGCGAAGGGGTTCTTCTTGAACACTTCGTTCTCGATGTAAGGCATTATGAAGTTGCCCATCTCGTCGCGGCTGATGCCGAGCGCGGTCTGCGTGAGGTCGTTCGTGCCGAAGCTGAAGAACTCGGCGTCGCGTGGGCGCGCACGCCGCAGCCAGAAGAGAAAGGCGAGCTTCCGCTCCGCAGATTCGCCTCTATCCTGCCATCTACCTTGATGAACCTGATCTCTCCACGTTTTCTACCATTCGCCCTCGGCGCAGTCACTGCGCTCATCCTGTGGTGCCCGCCCGCGCACGCCGATTCGCTCCAGCAACAGCTCGACGCGAAGCGCCGGGAGTTTGCCGCCAAGGCACCGCCGGAGCGGGCCGCCGCGTATCAGGCGGGGATCGATGCCGTCGCGGCGAGCGGCATTTACGACCGGGTGGTGAAGACGGGCGCTAAGGCGCCGGACTTCGTCTTGAAAAACGCGGAGGATCAGCCGGTGCGGCTGAGCGATCTGCTGAAAAAAGGGCCGGTCGTGCTGACCTGGTATCGCGGCGGCTGGTGCCCTTATTGCAACCTCGCGCTCGCCGCGCTCGCCGAGAAGCTCCCGGAAATCACCGCCGCGGGCGGCCAGCTCGTGGCGCTTACGCCGGAACTGCCGGAGCGCGCCGAGGAGACCACGAAGAAAAACAAGCTGCCCTTCACCGTGCTCTCGGATGTCGGCAATCGCGTCGCCCGCGAATATGGCGTGGTCTTCAAAATGACGCCCGACGTGGCCGCCGCGATGCAGAAAAACGCGCAGCTCCACGAGCGCAACGGTGACGCCTCAGACGAACTCCCGCTGGGCGCGGCCTATGTCATCGCGCCGGACGGCACGGTCACTTACGCCTTTCTCGATGCCGACTACCGATACCGCGCAGAACCCTCGCGCCTCGTCGATGCGCTGCTCGCCTTGAAGACCGGCCAGCCCACGCCGGAGCATCTGCTCTTGCAGTTTTGGGAAGGTGTGTGGAATCCGCCGTACGACCTCGCGCTCGTGGACCGGCTGATGACCGAGGATTTCGTCATCACCACAGCCGGCGTGGATGTGCAGGGGCGCGGCACCTTCAAAGATTGGATCAAAAATTTTCGGAGCAAGATCGCCGACGGTCGGCTCGCAAATCGCGAAATCTTCCCGAGCGCGGATGGAAAGCGCGTCGTCTCGCGCTGGCTGGCGACTGGAAAAAACCGCGGCCTGTTTGGCACCGCTGCGGATGGGCGTCCGATTGAGTTCACCGGCATCGCGATCTGGGAAGTGCGCGAGGGCAAGCTCGCGCACAACTGGGTCGAGCGCAGCGCGTATGAACTCGCCGAGCAACTCAAGAAGCCCGACGCAAAGTAGCGCGCACGATTTTCGCGAGGGAATAATCCGCGCGTTTCCGCACTCTATCCGGTGATGAAGCATTGCCTGATCTCCCTCGGCCTCGCCTTGATGACGATCTCGTGCTCCGCCGCGCAACCCGAGGAGACCGGGAAAGTCGCCTGGGGCCGCGATCTCCAGGCCGCGCTCACCGCCAGTCGGCAATCGGGCAAACCCGTGTTCGCGTTGTTCCAGGAAATCCCCGGCTGCGCAGGCTGCAAACAATTCGGGCGCGAGGTGCTCTCCGACCCGCTGCTCGTCGAGGCCATCGAGCGCGAATTCACCCCGCTGCTCATCGCCAACAGCCAGCCCGGCAAGGACGCCGAAGTCCTGCGGCGCTTCGGCGAGCCGGCGATGAACTATCAGGTCGTGCGTTTTCTCAATGCCGACGCCGAGGACATCATCCCGCGCCGCGACCACGTGTGGGAAACCGGCGCGCTCGCGGAACGCATGATTGCCACGCTGGAAAAAGCGCGCCGTTCCGCGCCCGCTTATCTGCGCCTGCTCGCTGCCGAGCACTCGGCGCAGCTCAAGCCGGCCGTCTTTGCGATGTATTGCTTTTGGACCGGCGAGATGGAGCTGGGTAAAATCGACGGTGTCATCACCACCGAAGCCGGCTTCATGGGCGGGCGCGAGGTCACGCTCGTGCGCTACGACCCGGCGGCGATTTCGCTGCCAAAGCTCATCGCCGCCGCCGAGCGCGTGCGCTGCGCCAATGCCGTCTCCGTCCCCGCCACCGACCTCCCCGCCGCGCAGGCCACACGGCTGCAAGTCGGCACCATCGCCGGCTACCGCCCCGCCCCTGGCGGCGATCAGAAAAAGCAGCTCGGCGGCACCGCCGCAGAAAAACTTCACCTCACCGGCGCGCAAGCCACCAAGGTAAACGCCTGGATTCGCACCGACCCGGCCAAGGCTCTCGAATACCTCACGCCGTCGCAACGGGTGCAGGTGAAGTAAATTCGCTCGCGAAAGGGTTCCGCCCTGCCCCCTCGCTCCGCCATCGTCACCGAGAAGAACGCCAGCGGCGTTTCATCATCCAGCCCAAGGTTGCGCGCCGCGCGCTACCTTGGGTCCCCGATCCACCCTCCGCGCCAACCCTGAAAGAGGTTGCATCCCTCCGGCCCGATTCGATTCAACCCCGTTGGGGTTGGCCTCGTGGTGCGGAGCATTCCCAGGGTAGCTCGTCCCTCGCAACCCTGGGCTGGATGATTCCAACGCCGTTGGCGTTGGCCGCCTGCTCGTGGTGTGCTATTTCTGATACATGTCCGACAATCCTTTTGATTTCTTGGGCGGATTCCCGCGACCTAAACCTCCCGAAGCACCTAAGGTCACCCCGGAATTGCTTGATCGCTATCTCAAGAGTTTAGCAACGCCAGTCAAAGCGCCATCTGCAGAAACGCCTGCTGTGCCAGAAAAGAGCGTGCTTGAGAAAATCATCGAAGCCACCGGCTTAGTGAGAAAGGCAATTAGCGAAGGAAAGCTAAACAAGGGGCTCCAACTTCAGTGGGTAGTGCGAGTGAGAAATGGATTGCAGCAGCTCTGCGGAACGAAGCATCCGCTATTGACCACCCTTGCCGGATGGCGCGCCGAAATAGAGAAGGCCCCACTCTCCGTTGAGGAATTCATTGGCCGCGTCGCACAGGTAGAACACTTGCTCAGTGTATTTGGTGCCTCCAATCCTTCCGGGTCGTTTGCTGCCACTTCGCGTGCCTCTATCCAGCCGACAACCAAGAGCGTTTTTGTAATCCATGGACACGACGAATTAAACCTTCACCGACTGTCGCAGATGGTACGGGATGACTTTAAACTTACTCCAGAAGTGCTCCTCGATAAGCCGGGGAAATCTGCAACGACAATCGAGAAATTTGAACAGTATGCAGAACGCTGCAGCTACGCGGTGGCGTTGTTCACGGCTGATGACTTAATTCGCGCCAAGAATGGCGATGAATATTGGCAAGCGCGCCCAAATGTCATTTTCGAGACGGGCTGGTTTGTCGGAAGACTCGGAAAGGAGCGGGTGCTGATTCTTCTTCAAGACAGAGTAAGCATTTATTCTGACTTCGATGGCGTGAACCGAGTTCAGTTCGCGAACGATGTGAGGGATAAATACCGCGCAATTCAGGGTGAATTTGAAGCTGCGAAGCTTCTTTAATTTGCAAACAAAAAGCCGCCCCGGTTTCCCGGGAAGGCTTTTGTAATTAGCGAACTAAGCGAGGCGCTTACTTCTTCTTTGCCGCGCGCTTTTCCTCGATCGCGGCTTGGGCGGCGGCGAGGCGGGCGACTGGGACGCGGTAGGGTGAGCAGCTCACGTAGGCGAGGCCGAGTTTGTGGCAGAACTTTACGCTGTCGGGATCGCCGCCGTGTTCGCCGCAGATGCCGAGCTTGATGTTCGGGCGGCTGCTGCGGCCTTTCTTCACGGCGATCTCCATGAGCTGGCCGACGCCGACGGTGTCGAGGGTGGCGAAGGGGTTTTTCTTGAAGACTTCGTTCTCGATGTAGGGCATCATGAAGTTGCCCATGTCGTCGCGGCTGATGCCGAGCGCGGTCTGCGTGAGGTCGTTCGTGCCGAAGCTGAAGAACTCGGCGGTGTGCGCGATTTCGTCGGCGGTGAGGGCGCCGCGCGGGACTTCGATCATGGTGCCGACCATGTAGTCGAACTTCACTTTTTTCTCGGCCATGACTTCTTTCGCGACGCGGTGGACGATCTCCACTTGCAGGTCGAGTTCCTTCTTGAAACCGACGAGCGGGATCATGATTTCGGGCTTCACCTTGATCTTCTTTTTCGCCACGTCGGCGGCGGCCTCAAAGACGGCGCGGGCCTGCATCTCGGTGATTTCCGGATAGGCGATGCCGAGGCGGCAGCCGCGGTGGCCGAGCATCGGATTGAACTCGTGCAGGTCCTTGACGCGCTGGGCGATCTTCTCGGAAGTAATGCCGATTTTCTCCGCGAGCGCCTGTTGCGAGGCGTGATCGTGCGGCAGGAACTCGTGGAGCGGCGGATCGAGGAAACGGATGGTCGCCGGATAGCCTTTGAGCGACTTGAAGATGCCGGTGAAGTCGGCGCGCTGGTAGGGCAGGAGCTTTTTCAGCGCGGCGATCCGGTCCTCGGTCTTGTCGGCGAGGATCATCTCGCGCATGGCGTCGATGCGGTCGCCCTCGAAGAACATGTGCTCGGTGCGGGTGAGGCCGATGCCGACCGCGCCGAAAGCGAGCGCGTTTTCGGTCTGCTCCGGGTTGTCGGCGTTGGCGCGGACCTCCATGCGGGTCGCCTGGCCGCACCATTTCATGAGCTGGTTGAAGGCCTTGAACTTCTCGGTCTTCTGCGCGGCTTTGTCGCCGTGGATGGTGCCGGTGATGATCTCGCTCGGCTGGGTCGCGAGCTGGCCGGCATAGACGGTGCCGGTGGTGCCGTCGATCGAGAGGAAGTCGCCTTCCGTGAACGTCTGGCCGGAGGTCGTCACGGTCTTGGCCTTGTAGTCGATCTGCAACGCGCTGGCGCCGCAGATGCAGACCTTGCCCATCTGCCGGGCGACGAGCGCGGCGTGCGAGGAGACGCCGCCTTTCGCGGTGAGAATGCCTTCCGCGGCGATCATGCCGCGCAAATCTTCGGGCGAGGTTTCGTTGCGCACGAGGAGGACTTTTTCACCCTTCTCGGCCGCCGCGGCCGCGCGGTCGGCGTTCAGGTAAATCTTGCCGGACGCAGCGCCTGGACCGGCGGGGAGACCGGTGGCGATGGCCTTGGCCTTCTTCACTTGGGCCACGTCGAAGATCGGTGCGAGGAGCTGGTCGAGCTGGTCGGCGGGGTTGCGGAGCACCGCGGTTTCCCAGTCGATGAGCTTCTCTTTCACCATGTCCATGGAGAACTTCAGGGCCGCGGCGGCGGTGCGCTTGCCGTTGCGGGTCTGGAGCATGAAGAGCTTCCCTTCCTGCACCGTGAACTCGATGTCCTGCACGTCCTTGAAGTGCTTCTCGAGGGTCTGGCGGACCTTCATCAGTTCCGCGTAGGACTTCGGCATCTCTTTCTTGAGCTGCGATACGGGCTCCGGCGTGCGCACGCCGGCGACGACGTCTTCGCCCTGCGCGTTGATCAAAAACTCGCCATAGAATTCATTCTCGCCGTTGGCCGGATTGCGGGTGAAAGCCACGCCGCTGCCCGAGGTCTCGCCGGTGTTGCCATAGACCATCGCCTGCACATTCACCGCCGTGCCCCACTCCTGCGGGATGTTGTATTTGCGGCGATAAACGATTGCGCGGTCATTCATCCACGAGCCGAAGACGGCGCCGGCCGCACCGCGAAGCTGGTCCCACGGATTATTCGGGAAAGCTTTGCCGGTGCGCTCTTTCACCAGTGCCTTGAAGCGATTGACGAGTTCCATGTAATCGCCGGCATCAAGCTTCGAATCGTCGATGTCGTGCTGGCCATGCTTCTCGTCCTTGTAGTGCTCGATCACGGATTCAAAC
>JBBSDS010000314.1:0-6181 GCA_038240495.1 Chthoniobacterales bacterium
CGACGGTGCGGCAGTGCTGAAGAGAGAAATTAACATTGAGGAAGGTAAAAAGCACTGGGCCTTCCAGCCTTTGCCTAGGAGAGGGGACGCCATCGTCCCCTCTCCTTCCCCTCAGCAAACTGGGGCCGGAGGCGGCCCCGCTCCTTGGAATGCCAGCAATCCGATCGATGTCTTCATCCGCGCAAAGCTCCACGACCACGGCTTATCACCTTCTCCGCCCGCCGATGCGCGAACACTGATCCGCCGCGCCTACTTCGATCTCATCGGCTTGCCGCCGAGCTATGAGGAGGTCAAGGCGTTCGCCGCTGCGTCCATCCAACATCCGGCATCCAGCATCGAGGATCTGATCAGCCGCCTCCTCGCCGATCCACGCTACGGCCAACGCTGGGCCCGGCACTGGCTCGATGTCGCGCGCTACGCGGACACGACCGAGCAGTCCGTGGATGGCGAACGGCGCATTCCCTTCGCACACACGTATCGCGACTATGTCATCGACGCCTTCAACGCCGACAAGCCTTTCGACCGCTTCATCCTCGAACAGATCGCGGGCGACCGGCTTCCCGGCACCACGCCCGCCGATCTGCGCGCCTTGGGATTCTTTGGCGTGGGGCGAAAATTCTTCGCTAACGCGGACGGCCCGGCGCTCCGGGTCGATGACCGCATCGACACCATCGGCCGCGGCTTCCTTGGACTGACGCTCGCATGCGCCCGCTGCCACGATCACAAGTTCGATCCGATCCCGACGAAGGACTACTACTCACTATACGGCATCCTCGACAGCATCGACGAACCTCTCGACCTGCCTGTCGTGCGGGCAACGGGCGGGGCCGAAGCAGTGGCTGCGCATGAGGAAAAACGGGCGAAGGCCGTCGCAGCCTGCGAGGCGCATGTCGACGCCTGCCTGGTGTCCTCCGATAAACACTTGCGCGATTTTGCGCCGGAGTATCTCCAATACGTCGTCCGCTCCTCGCCGGCCCATCGGACCACCGACGGTGACATCCCGCTCGACACCCCGCGCGGCTGGCTGGTGTATCGCGCGCCGGACCGCTGGGTGGCGTTGCTTAAGCAATGCAAGGACAACGACGAACCCTTCTTTCGCCTGTGGCATCAGCTCATGGCGCTCCCGAAGGAAGGCTTCGCCGAGAATGCGAAGGGGCTGATCGAAAGTGGGCTCGACGGGCATCATCCGACAGTGGCGGAGGCCTTCGGCACTTCGTTGCCCCAGACGATGCTTGACGTCGCAACAATCTATGGCGGGATCATCGAATCGGCGCTGAAGGCCGATGACGCGCCATCGCGTGGCATCGTTGAGCTGGTTTTTGGCAAAGCCTCGCCGGTGCCGCCCCGCGATCGCGACGAGGTGCGCGACGATCTCAATCGCTTTCTGAACGAGAAACAACTGGTGAACCGTGGTGATGGCGAGAAGGCAGGGAAGCTCCTGGGCGAACTGCATGTTCTGGACGCCACCGGACCGGTGGAGCGCGCGATGGTGGTGCAGACGAAGCCGCGGCCCGTCGAAGCGCACGTGTTCGTCCGTGGTGACATGAAGCAGCCGGGCGCCGCGGTGCCGCGGCGTTTCCTGCAGGTGCTTTCATCCGTGGACGCGCGCAGTTACGCCGACGACGGCCGCCTGCAACTGGCGCAGGCCATCGCCAGTCCGAAGAACCCCCTGACCGCGCGCGTCATCGTCAATCGCGTCTGGCAGCATCACTTCGGCAGCGGACTCGTGGCCACACCCGACGACTTCGGGACCCGAGGTTCGCCCCCCACTCATCCGGAACTGCTCGATCATCTGGCCGGGTGGTTCATGGAACACGGCTGGTCGCTGAAAGAACTCCACCGCTACCTGATGAGCTCAGCCACCTGGCAGCAGGGCAGCGCGCTCGATGATCGCGCGATGGAGGCCGATCCCTCGAACCAGTTGCTCTGGCGTATGCCGCCCCGCCGGCTGGAGTTTGAGCCGATGCGCGATGCGCTGCTCTTCGTCGCGGGCCAGCTCGACGAGCGCTCCGGCGGTCGCGGCGTCCTGCTCAATGAGAAAAACACGCGTCGCGCGGTGTATGGTTACACCGACCGCTTCCGGATTCCGGCGCTCCTGCGAAATTTCGATGTGGCCAATCCCGACACCTCCATGGCGAAACGCTCCGAGACCTTGGTGCCGTTGCAGGCGTTGTTCCTGATGAACAGCGCTTTCGCAAGGCAGCAGGCGGAGGCCCTGCAGCGCCGCCCGGAGTTTGTTGCAGCCAAGTCCATGCGCGACCAAATCAGCGCGGCCTTTCGTCTGGCGCTCGCGCGGCAACCGGCTGCCGCGGAAATGCGGTTGGCAATGGACTATCTCTCGACCACCGCATTGGATGCCGCCGGCGCACCCCGCTGGACGGACTTCGTGCAAAGTCTGCTGCTTTCGAACGAATTTGTCTTTGTGGATTGAACCTAGGAACGATGCTGACACGTCGCGACATGCTCCAACACTGCGGGGCCGGGTTCGGCTTCGTCGGGCTCGCCAACGTTTTTGCGCAGGAGCAGGGCGGACAACATCCGCTCGTGGCCAAGCGACCGCATTTCCCGCCGCGCGCGAAGTATGTGATCCAAATTCTGGCCAATGGCGGGCCCGGTCAAATGGACACGTTCGATCCGAAGCCGATGCTCACGAAGTATCATGGTCAGCGGCTGCCGCTGCATTTCGCGACGGAGCGGCCCACGGGCGCGGCGCTCGGTTCGCCGTTTGCCTTCGAGCGTTACGGGGAATGCGGCATGGAAGTGAGCGAGTTGTTCGCACCGCTGGCGCGGCGTCATGCGGACGATCTCTGCGTGATCCGCTCGATGCACACCGACACGCCGATCCACGAGAACTCCCTGCGCCTGATGAACTGCGGCGCGAGCACCATGGCCCGGCCCAGCATCGGCGCCTGGATCACTTACGGCCTCGGAACGGAGAATCAGAACCTGCCGGGCTTCGTGGTGCTGGTTCCCAGCGGCATGCCAGTCGCGGGAGCGGACAACTGGCAGTCCTCGTTTCTGCCCGGCTCCTTCCAGGGCACCTATATCGAAACGCTGAACAAGCGCCCGCGGGATCTGATCGAGAATCTGCACAATCAGTTTCTCAAGGACGACGAACAGCGCGCGCAGCTCGACTTTGTGCAGCAGCTCAACCGCACGCATCTCGCCTCGCGCCACGACCCGGCGCTCGAGGCGCGCATCCATTCGTTCGAGACCGCGTTCCGCATGCAGACCGCGGCCACGGATGCTTTCGACATCGACCGCGAACCGGCGCACGTCCGGGAGATGTATGGCGACAGCGCCCAGGCGAAGCAGATGCTGATCGCCCGCCGGCTCGTGGAGCGGGGTGTGCGTTTCGTGCAGGTGTGGCACGGCACCTTGCAGCCCTGGGACAGCCACAACAATATCGCATCTGAACACCGCCGGCTGGCCAGTGAGAGTTGCCAGGGCATCACCGCGCTCCTCACCGATCTCAAGGAGCGCGGGCTCTTTGACGAGACGCTCGTGATCTGGGGCGGCGAATTCGGCCGCACGCCGACGGTGGAACTGACGCAGGACAACAACCTCAAGCCCACCGCGGGCCGCGACCACAACAACCACGGCTTCACGATGTGGCTGGCCGGCGGCGGCGTGAAAGGCGGGACTTTCCACGGCGCCACCGACGACTTCGGCTTCCACGCGGTCGAGAACCGCGTGCATGTGCACGATCTGCAGGCCACGGTGCTGCACCTGCTGGGTCTCGATCACACGAAACTCACCTACCGCCATAGCGGCCGCGACTTCCGGTTGACGGATGTTCATGGCGCAGTCGTCCGCGAACTGTTAGCATAGCGCATGAAATCGTTTCACTCCATTTGCTTGTTAATTGTCGTTGCGGCGTCTGCGCAGGCAGCGGAGTTCGACTTGATCATCCGGAACGCCCGCATCGCGGACGGCTCCGGGGCGCCACTGGTGGCCGGCGATGTCGCGGTGAAGGACGGCCGCATCGCGGCGACCGGAAAGGTCAGTGGCTCCGCGAAAGAGGAGATCGATGCCAAGGGCAACGTTGTGGCTCCGGGTTTCATCGATGTGCACACGCACTCCGAGAAGATTGCCGAACTGCCGGTTGCCGAGAACTTTCTGCGCATGGGAGTGACCACGATCGTCACCGGCAACTGCGGCGGCTCGCGCACCGACGTCGCGAAGTTTTTCAAGGAACTCGAGGAGGCACGGGTTGCGATCCATGTGGCGACGCTCATCGGCCACAATTCCGTCCGGCAGCAGGTGATGGGCGGCAGTTTCATCCGGCCGCCGAACCCGGAGCAAATGGAGCAGATGAAGGCGCTCGTCGCGCGGGCCATGGAAGACGGCGCGGTCGGCCTGAGCACCGGGCTGATCTACACGCCCGGGACGTATGCGAAAACGGAGGAGATCATCGAGCTGGCGAAGGTCGCCTCCGCCCACGGGGGAATCTACGCAAGCCACATGCGCAACGAGACCGAGCGGATTTTCACCGCGCTGGACGAGTTCACCCGCATCGCGCGCGAAGCAGACATTCGTGCCGAGCTCTCGCACATCAAGCTTTCGGGGCCGAGCGCCTGGGGCAAGGCTGACGAGGTGCTCGCTTACCTCGACAAGGCTCGCGCCGCCGGGCTCAAGATCACGCACGACCAGTATGTCTACACCGCCTCGAGCACGGGCCTGCGGCAGATGATTCCGGACAGCGCGCTCGAGGGCAAGCGGGAGGATTTTGTGAACCGCCTGAAACACCCGGCTCAAAAGGCATCGATCATGGAGAAGATGAAGGAGACGTTGCGGCGCAGCGGACGCACCGATTACAGTTACGCAGTCATCGCCCGTTTACCGTCCGATACCGCGCTCAACGGCAAGTCGATCGTGGAAGCCGCACAGCTCCGACGCGGGTCCGCGTCGCTCGATGATCAGATCGAAATGATTCTCGACATCGAGAGCAAGGGCGGCGGCAGCGGCGTTTTTCACGGTATGGACGAGCCCGACCTGCAAAAGTTCCTGCGCCACCCGCTGACCATGATCGCCAGCGACGGCGGTCCACGCGCTTTCGGCCAGGATGTGCCGCATCCGCGAAGCTACGGCAACAACGCGCGGGTGCTCGGCCGCTATGTGCGCGAGCTGAAGCTGCTCACGGTCGAGGAAGCGGTGCGGCGCATGACTTCGTTGCCCGCGGAGACGTTTCGCCTGCAAGACCGCGGCCTGATCAAGCCGGGGGCCCGGGCCGATCTCGTGATCTTTGATCCGGAGAAAGTCGGCGACCCTGCGACGTTCGATGACCCGCACCATTACGCCGAGGGTTTCAGCGAGGTGATCGTGGACGGTGTTCCAGTGATCAAAGCGGGCGAACTGACGGGCAAACGGTCGGGCGGGCCGCTGAAGCTGACGCCGGGAACACGATAAGGGACAGGGCTGACTCGCAGACACCAGAATGTCGGAAACGAACGCCAAACAGTGAGAGAATGAAAAGGACGCCGGGAACAGTTGCCTTGGTCGCTATTGAAATGTAAAATCCGACCATGAATACTCTCGGCGAGATTGAATCCGCAGTGCAGCAACTGCCGCAAAGCGAGCGAATGAGGTTCGTGCTTTGGCTCGACGAACACCGGGGCGATCTGCTGCCCGCAGCAGCAGGCGACGCTGCGGAAATTGCGGAGGCGCAACTGCAGGAAGTGCTTCGACGGCGGGATGAGCTGATGAAGAATCCGCAGATCGCGCAGCCTTTCGATGACGAGTATTTCAACCGGCTTCGCACGAAAGTCGCAGATGTTCGTCGTTGAGAAGCATCCTCTGGTTGATTGCGGCCTCGAGGAAGCGGCGCTATGGTATGCGGCGCGAGAGGCGAATTTGGCGGAGCGATTCATCCGGGCGGCAGAGGACGCTATTCGGGTGCTGGGTCGCGAGCCGTCGAGGTGTCGTGTGCGTTTCGAAGATGTGCGAAAGCTGAATCTCCAGGGATTTCCGTATGGTGTGTTCTACTTCATCTCCGGCGAGGTCGTCCACGTCCGTGCCGTCCTGCACGCGGCGCGCGACCATCGCGCCGTCCTGAAACCGAGATCTTTGAGCCCGTGATTGCGTTCCTCAAACCCGCTCCCGTCATCGACCGATTGCCCCCGGGAGCGCATCGATCCGGAATATCGTCGGCTGCGGATGCAGGTCTTCGCGGGGATTTTCC
>JBBSDS010000315.1:0-6137 GCA_038240495.1 Chthoniobacterales bacterium
ATCGGCGCGCAGCTCGCTCTGATTTCACCGGATCAAAAGAAAACCGCCCGACTCATTCGCGAGGCGATCAGCGCGCTCCAGACTTTCGCCGCTGCCGCCGAATCCCGTCCGCCCGGTCCCGCCAATGGCTTCTCGATTGGGCGCGACGCCTTCGAGTTTCTCATCCGCGAACGGCTCGGCTTTTCCCTCAGCCTGCCCGAAGCCGAAGCGCTCGGACTTTCCCTCGTGGAAAAACTCAGCGCCGAGCTAAAGGCCGAGGCGAAAAAATTCGGCCGAGGGAAAAGCGTGGCCGCGATTCTCGAACAGGCTGCCGACCGATGGACGCCCGTGGCCGGTCCATTGATGACTGAATACCAGCGCGTCACCGGCGAAATGCGGAGGCGGTTCGAGCACGCCGATTTCGTCACTTTTCCAAAGGACGAAAAGTGCCGCGTGATGCCAGTGCCGAAATACCTGCGGCACCAATTTCCCACAGCCGCCTATGTCCAGCCGGGCGCGTTCGACAAGGACCAGACCGGCATCTTCTGGGTCAACGACCTCAGCACCGAGCAGCGCACACCGGAAAAGCGCGCCGCCGAAATCCGCCAGCACTTCGGCCTCGCGCTGACCTGCGCACATGAAGCCTATCCGGGTCACCATCTCCAGTTCGTCATCCAAAACCGCCACCCGAGCAAACTGCGCCGGCTTTTTCATCACGCGATTTTTTACGAAGGCTGGACGCTCTGGTGCGAAAAGCAGGCCGTGGAACTCGGCATCGTCGATTACCCCGAGGCGCGCCTCACGCAACTTCACGACGCCCTCTGGCGCGCCCACCGCATCGTCATCGACTGCGGGCTGCACAGCGGGAAGATGTCGTACGCCGCCGCGACGAAGCGGTTGCAGGAAGGCGTCGGCTTCACCGCGGCGCGGGCGCGGGGCGATGTAAATTGGTACACCAGTTCGCCCACCGTCCCGATGAGCTACCTGCTCGGACGCCTCGAAGTGGAGCGCCTGCACGCCCAACTCGTCGGCCGCGAAGGCTGGACGCTCCGGCGTTTCAACGACTGGATGCTCAGCTACGGCGCGCTCCCGTGGAGCTGGATCTGGCAGTCGCGTTTGCGGCCGGCGTGAGCCTGTCATGCGCGCGCTGTTTTTCGCCGATGACCGCCAGCCCGTTTCGGGACTGGTCCGCTCGGCCAGCTTCGCCCTCGCGCTCGTGGTGCTCGGCGGCGTTTGCATCGGCGCGTTTTCGCTGCTCAGCTACCATTGGGCATGGCAGCCGGTGCTTAATTATTGGCGGCTCTTCGAGGAAGGCTGGCTGGCCACGCTGGCCATCGCCGGGCTCGCGCTGCCGCTGAGCTGTCTGCTCGGGTTGGCCTTTGCTCTCGCCCGCCGCAGCCGCTTCCTGCCCCTGCGCGATGTGGCGCGCATCTACGTCGAGATCACGCGCGGCACACCGCTGCTCGTGCAGATCTATTTCTATTGGTACATCTTCGGCCAGCAGCTCTCGCGCGACTTCCGCTTCCTCGCCGGGGCGCTCATCCTCGCGCTCTTCAGCGGCGCGTATATCAGCGAAATCATTCGCGCCGGCATCGAGGGCGTGGGCCAGTCGCAGCTCGAAAGCGCCCGCGCCATCGGCTTCACGCGCCGCCAGACCTACCGCTACGTCATCTTCCCGCAAGCCATCCGCCAGATTCTCCCGCCGCTCGCGGGGCAATTCGCGAGCATCATCAAAGACTCCTCGCTCCTCTCGGTGCTCGGCATCGCCGAGTTCAGCCTCGCCGCGAGCCAGGTCAACGCCTTCACCTACAGCGCCTTCGAGAGCTACCTGCCGGTCGCTGTCGGCTACCTCATCCTCACGCTCCCCATCTCGCTCTGGACGCAGTCGCTGGAAAAGAGTGCGCGCTTCGAGACATGAAGACGGTGATTCAACGCAGAGGCGCAGAGACGCAGAGACACGTGGCGTTGCCATCTCCTCTGCGCCTCTGCGTCTCTGCGTTTTTCCTTCCTGCCCGATGCATCTGACGCTTTCCAAAGTCACCAAGACCTTCGCCGGTCATCGTGTAATCGACGATCTCACCGCCGACTTCGGCGAACTGCGCAGCCTCGCGCTCATCGGCCCGAGCGGCGGCGGAAAATCCACGCTCCTCCGCATCATTGCCGGACTCGAGAACCCCGATTTCGGCACCGTCGCACTCAACGGAGAAACCGTCTGCTTCGACGAGCCCGCGCTCCGCGAACACCGCCGCCATCTCGGCGTCGTCTTCCAAGCCTTCAACCTCTTTCCCCACCTCACCGCCCTCGCCAATATCACCCTCCCGCTGGAAAAAGTGCATGGCCTTTCCCCAGCGGAAGCGGAGCACATCGCCGTCGAGTCGCTGCGCCGCTTCGCGCTCGCCGACCACGCGCACAAGCGCCCCGCCGAACTCAGCGGCGGGCAGAAGCAGCGCGTCGCCATCGCCCGCGCCATCGCGATCAAGCCACGCCTTCTCCTGTTCGACGAACCCACCAGCGCGCTCGATCCCGAGATGACCGCCGAGGTGCTCGACGTCATCGACGAACTGAAAAACGAAGGCCGCGACTTCCTGCTCGTCACGCACGAGATGGGCTTCGCGCGACACGTCGCCGACCGCGTCGCCTTCCTCGCCGACGGCCGGATCGTCGAGCACGCGCCCGCCGCCGAACTCTTTGCCACGCCGCAAAGCGCCGCCTGCCGCGACTTTCTCGCGCGAATTCTTCGTTACTGATCGGGACTGGCCGCAAGCCGGTCTTTCGGGCAAACCAACCGCGCACTTTCCATGAGTTCCAACGATCACGGCTTTCTCCTTCCCGGTCCCGGAGACCATCGTTTCTTTTCCTCGATTGAAGGCCGGGCCTCGCTCGAAACTGAGATCCTTCCCGCCTACATCCCGCGCTGCCGCTGGTTTGGCAGCAAGGCCCGCGAGCCGCGCCGGTTCGTCGTCCGCGATGCCGTGCCGATCAGCGCCGCGCCCGATGCCGCTCAACTCATCGTCGTCAAAATCGAATACGTCGAAGGTGCGGAGGAGACGTGGCTCTTGCCGCTGCAAATCGCCTCGGGAACCGCCGCGGAAGAAATCACCGTCGCCGCGCCCGGTGCTATCGTCGCCCGGTTTTCAGACAGAGCCGTCCTTTTCGATGCCCTCCACGACGACCCTTTTCGCAACGCGCTCTTCGATCTCATCGCCACCGGCGGCGCCATCGACGGCACGCGCGGCCGGATCGCCGGAGCGCCCGGCCCGATCCTCGGCCATCACGTCACCGCGCCGCCCTCGCGGGCTCTCGCCGTCGAACAAAGCAACTCCTCGATCATCTACGGCGACCACATCTTTTTGAAACTCTACCGGCGGCTGGAAGAAGGCCTCAACCCTGACGCGGAAATCCTGCGCTTTCTCGGCGGGCGTAGTTTTCCGCACGTCCCGCCCTTCGGCGGCGCGGTCGAATATCATGTGCCCAACGATGGCACGCGCATCCTCGCGCTCGCGCTCGGTCTCGTTCCGAATGACGGCGACGCCTGGAGCTTCACCCTGCGCCATCTCGCGCAGTTCTACGCTTACGTGCTGGCGGGCGATGCACCCGGCGCCGCGCGACTCGAAGCCGAATACCTCGCCGCCGCGAGGCAACTTGGCACACGTACCGGCGAACTCCATCTGGCCCTCGCCGCCGACAATGATGCGCCCGACTTCGCGCCGGAGCCATTCACTTCCGGCGACGCCAGCGCTCTGGCCACCACGATCCGCCTCGCCACGGAGCAAGTGCGCACGCTCCTCGCCGCTCGGCTGACCACACTCGACCCGACCACCCGCGCGCTTGCCGACCAACTAGGCGTTGCCGCCAACACGCTCACCACTCGCGCCGACGCTCTTTCGACCCTGGCCACGCGTGCCGCGAAAACGCGCACCCACGGCGACTATCACCTCGGCCAGGTGCTCCATGGTCCCGGCGGTTTCGTCATTATCGATTTCGAAGGCGAGCCCGCCCGCCCGCTCGCCGAGCGCCGCCGCAAGATGTCGCCTTTCCGCGATGTCGCCGGCATGCTGCGTTCCTTCCACTACGCCGCTCACGCCGCGCTCGAACCGCTCGGCGAATTCCGCGCGCGACTCGCCGACGCCGCCGAATCGTGGGCGCAACATGCCCAGCAGACCTTTCTCGAAGCGTGGCGGGCTGCGACCACGGGCGCCGTTTTCCGCGACCCTGATCCCGCCGCCGAGCGCGCACTCCTCGACGCCTTCCTCCTCGAAAAAGCCCTCTACGAAATCCGCTACGAAGTGAACAACCGCCCCACCTGGCTCGGCATCCCGCTTCGCGGCGTGCTCGCACTCCTCCCCGATTCCTAGCGCCACGCTTGCCCTGCGCTATTCGCCCGCCGCATCCTTCGCGCATGACCCCTGTGGAAAGCTATCTCGCGGATCTCTACGCCGTCCGCGGCGCGGGCACTGCGGAGACCTCCGGCTATCCCGCGCTGGCAAATCTTCTCAATGAAGTCGGCGGCGCATTGAAGCCCAAGATCACCGCGATCATTCATCCGTCGAACAGCGGCGCGGGTCTGCCTGACGGAGGTTTCTTTTCCGCCAAAGAACTGCGCCAGCATCCCGATGAAGTCTCCCTCCTCAAGCTCCACCCCGAGCGCGGCGTGCTGGAGGTGAAGCCCGTCGATCACGACCTCATTGTTCTCGGGCAGACGCCGCAGGTGCGCGGCTACCTCGAACACTACGGGCAAATTTTGCTCACCAACTACCGGTCCTTTGCGATCTGGACTTGGGAAGCCGCCAAGCCCGTCCCCGGCGAGACGTTTTTCATCGCCGAAAACGAAGCCGCCTTTTGGGAAATCGCGCGGCACGCGAAAGACCACGCCTTGCTCGGCGAACGGCTCACCGAATATCTCCGCCGCGTCCTGCTGCTCCGCGCCCGGCTCGCCGCGCCGCGCGATCTCGCCGCCTACCTCGCGAGCTACGCCCGCGAAGCCCGCGCCCGTGTTGAAGGAGCGGAGACCAATGCCCTCGCTCCGATCAGCGAAGCCCTCGGTGAAGCGCTCGGCATCCGTTTCGAGGGCGAAAAGGGCGCGCACTTCTTCCGCTCCACGCTCATCCAGACGCTCTTCTACGGCGTCTTCTCCGCGTGGGTGCTATGGAATGAAGGCAACCCCAAACCCGGCGACCGTTTCCGCTGGCGCGAAGCCGCCTACCATCTCGGCCTGCCCGTCCTGCGCACGCTTTTCCACCAGCTTGCCGATCCGCAAAAGCTCCGCGACCTCGGCCTCGAGGAAGTGCTCGACTGGACCGAAGCCACCCTCGCCCGCGTCGAGCGCGCCACCTTCTTTGCGCGCTTCGCCCTCGGCGAAGCCGTGCAATATTTCTACGAGCCCTTCCTCGCCGAGTTCGATCCCGAGCTGCGCAAGCAATTCGGCGTCTGGTACACTCCGCCCGAGATCGTGAAATACATGGTCGGTCGCGTGGACCGCGCGTTGCGCGAAAACTACGGCATCTCCGATGGCCTCGCCGACCCGCGCGTCGTCGTCCTCGATCCCTGCTGCGGCACCGGCGCGTATCTCGTGGAGACGCTGCGGCTCATCTACTCGCGAGCGAAAGAAAGCGACGGCGAAGCGCAGGCCCAGCTTCAGACGAAGGCCGCCGCGCAGACGCGTCTCTTTGGCTTCGAGCTGCTCCCCGCGCCCTACGTCATCGCGCATCTCCAGATCGACCTGCTGCTTGCGCGGCTCGGTGCGCCGCTGCTGCACGAGCCCGAAAAGGCGAAGAAGGGCGAGAAGCAAAAAGAAGCCGAACGCGCCGGCGTCTTCCTCACCAATGCCCTGACCGGCTGGGTGCCGCCCGAGGAGCCGAAGACGCTGCTCTTCCCCGAACTCGCCGCCGAGCGCGACGCCGCCGACCGTGTGAAACGCGAGGCCAAAATTCTCGTCATCATCGGCAACCCGCCCTACGACGGTTACGCTGGCGTCTCCATCGAGGAAGAGCGCGCGCTCAGCGCCGCCTACCGCGAGACGAAGGCTGCGCCGAAGCCGCAGGGGCAGGGCTTGAACGATCTCTACATTCGCTTCTTCCGCATGGCCGAGCGGCGCATCGTGGAAAAATCGGGCGAGGGAATTGTCTGCTTCATCTCGAATTACTCGTGGCGCGACGGGC
>JBBSDS010000316.1:0-6086 GCA_038240495.1 Chthoniobacterales bacterium
CCGCTGCTCGCCAACGGCCGCATCGAGCTCACGCGCTGGCTGCGCGAGCAGAGCATCAGCCAGACGCGCCACCGCTACGGACAAATGCCCGACGCCAAATTCACCCGATTAAAAAATGAACTCAGCGAGTAACGGCCACGAAACAATTGTCTTTTGCAACGACCTGGCTTGCTGCGCCAGATGCGCGCGAAGATCAAAAGCGAAGGTGCTTTAGCCGGCGCTGAACCGGCGAAGGGTTTTTCAGCCGCAAAAGCGGCGGCGGAGAAGGATTGAAGCGCATGATTCAGCCAAAGGCTCCGTGCGTGCTCTGAACTTTGAGCGGCGAGCGGTCGAACGAGCAAACTGCGGCGGAACTGCCAATTATCCCACACCCGGCTTGAAAGCCTGAACACAATCACCAACAACCACCCCAACATCGCCAACCCATTTCATCACGATGAACCTGCAACTGGAAAACCAACTCGCCCTCGTCTCCGCCTCCACCAAAGGCATCGGCCTCGCCATCGCCCGCTCCCTCGCCCGTGAGGGTGCGCGCGTCATCCTCAATGGCCGCAGCGCCGCTTCCGTGGATGAAGCCGCCGCGAAAATCCTTGCCAACGTGCCTGCGGCGAAACTGGAAAAATTTCCCGGCGACCTCTCCACCGCCGAGGACGCCGAAAAGCTCGCCGCTGCCTTCCCCGCGGTGGACATCCTCGTCAACAGCCTTGGCATCTTCGACCCGAAGCCGTTCAGCGAAATCGCGGATGAGGAATGGCAGCGCTTCTTCGACGTGAACGTGCTCAGCGGCGTGCGCCTCAGCCGCCTTTACTTCGACAGCATGCTGAAGCGCAACAAGGGCCGCGTCATCTTCATCAGCAGCGAAAGTGCCCTGCACATCCCCACCGAGATGATCCACTACGGCATGACCAAAACTGCCCAACTCGCCGTCGCCCGCGGCCTCGCCGAACTCACCACCGGCACCGCCGTCACCGTGAACTGCGTGCTGCCCGGCCCCACGCGCTCGGAGGGCGTGGAGGAGTTTGTGAACAAGCTCAGCGGCGGCCAGCCCTTCGCGGACTTCGAGAAAGAGTTCTTCAAAAGCGTCCGTCCCACCTCGCTGCTGCAGCGTTTTGAAACTGTGGACGAAATCGCCAACGTCGTCGCCTTTGTTTGCAGTCCGCTCGCATCCGGCATCAACGGCTCGGCCATCCGTGTCGAGGGCGGATTGGTGAAGGCGATCGCTTGAGCGCTGCTCACCCGAACCGCCATGCACTCTCTCAACGCGAGCGACAACTTGCAGCCGATCCCCGGCTGCTCCGGCGACAAATTCTGACATCGCCATGCAATCCGCCCTCGACCTTTTCACCATCGGCATCGGCCCATCGTCCTCGCACACGGTGGGACCGATGCGTGCCGCCCGGCGCTTCGTCGAGGAGATCGCGGAGCGCGGACTGACGGCACGCGTCGCTCGGCTGACCTGCGTGACCTACGGCTCGCTGGCCGCGACGGGAAAAGGCCACGGCACGGATCGCGCGCTGATCCTCGGCCTGCTCGGCCAAGACCCTGAGACGATCGATCTCGAGGCGATTCCGCGAATGCTCGCGCTTGATCGTGGACTCGTGTTGCCGGGAGGAAAGGGAATCGCCTTCGAGCCCGCGCGCGACCTTGAGTTCAAGCGGCTCGAGCCATTGCCGAAGCACCCCAACGGCATGATCTTCACGGCCTTCGATGAAGCCGGTGCGTCTTTGCTCGAGGAGACGTGGTATTCGCTCGGCGGCGGTTTCATCGTCCGCGACGACAAATTCGACCGGGAGGCCGCCACCGGTTCGGAGGTGCCGTATCCTTTTACCTGCGGTGCCGAATTGCTGGACCAATGCGAGCGCACCGGGCTCGCCATTTCGGAGATCGTGCGGGCGAATGAAAACGCGATCCGCTCCGAAGCCGAGACGCGCGCGAAGTGCGAGAAAATCTGGGCCGCGATGCAGGCGTGCGTCGCGCGCGGTTGCGCGAGCGATGGTTCGCTTCCCGGTGGCTTGCGCGTGCCGCGTCGTGCCAAGGCGACCTACGAAAAATTGTGCGCGCATCCCGAAGCCGCGCTCGCCGACCCGCTCACGGTGCTCGATTGGGTGAACCTTTACGCGCTCGCCGTGAACGAGGAAAACGCCGCCGGTGGCCGGGTCGTCACCGCGCCGACGAATGGTGCCGCGGGCATCATCCCATCGGTGCTGCACTACGCCACGCGCTTTCGCACCTCGCCGCACGCGGATGGCGTGCATCGCTTCCTCTTCACCGCCGGCGCGATCGGCCTGCTCTACAAACGCAACGCCTCCATCTCCGGCGCGGACGTGGGCTGCCAGGGCGAAGTCGGCGTCGCCTGTTCGATGGCCGCCGCCGGTCTCACCGAATTTCTCGGCGGCACCCCGCGCCAGGTCGAGAACGCCGCGGAGATCGGCATGGAGCACAACCTCGGTCTCACCTGCGACCCCGTCGGCGGACTCGTGCAAATCCCGTGCATCGAGCGCAACGCGATGGGCGCGGTGAAAGCGCTCAACGCCTCACGCCTCGCGCTCTCCGGCGACGGCACCCACGTCGTCTCGCTCGACAAAGTTATCAAGACGATGCGCGAAACCGGCCGCGACATGATGAGCAAATACAAGGAGACCTCCCGCGGCGGACTGGCCGTGAATGTGATCGAGTGTTGAACCGCCAGGAGCGCGCCCATTGCCTTATTCCCACCAGGCGGGCCACGGTGCTCAGCGAGGCCGCGATCATCGCTCTCGCCGAAGATGCCCCGTCGGAAAACATGACGCAGATGCGCGAGGCGGCGCTGGGGCGTCGCTTGGAGAAGATCGCGCCCAAAGCTCGTGACCTTCTGTGGCGTCGCTACAGCAGCCGCCAGTCGTCCGAGGAGATGGCCGACGGTAGCGGAATGACTTCCGCCGCGGTGCGTGTGGCGCTCTCCAAAGCACGCGCCTTTCTCCGCGATTGCGTGTCCGCCGAACTCCAGAAAACCACCTGAGATGGCGGGACGACTCAGCGCGGATGTCGGCGAGCGTGGAAAAGGATTCACCGTCATCACTGATGCGGGTGAAGTGGTTGATTTGGGCACGCGTTTTGGCATCGAGGCAGAACGCGGGGGCGAATCGCGTGTCGTGGTGTTTTCCGGCCAGATGAAAGTGCGTCCTGCAGATAATCCGAATGTATGTCAATTTCCGGCATAAGCTGAGTTACGAACTCACGCTGACTGTTCGCGAAGCTGCGACGGTATTCGTGCTGATTGATGCGCGGCAGATGCCCCCGGACTGGCTGGCAGCCCGGTTCACAAAGAGGACGGCGCGTGTCCGGGTCGGCCCGGGAACGCTTCGCGCGAAAGACGAGGATGGAGTCGAGATCGGCCCCGATGGGCGGCCCTATCGGTGGTTTGAAGTGTGGAGCGCGGCGGCGGGGGCGGGTGAGTTTAAGCTCGGCCCCGCGCGCACCGTCAGCGACACGACGCCTCCGTTGATGTATGGCGTCGCGGTGAAGCCGCTTGTCACGCGTTGAACCGGCGCCGCAAATATATCTCCAAACCCAAATCCCACACCCGTCATCCCATGAAGCTACTCACCCTTCTCCTTAGCGTTGTATCCTCGCTTTTCATCTGCGTCCCCTGTGCTTCTGCAGTCGAAGGCAAACCCAACATCGTCCTCATTTTCATCGACGACATGGGCTATGCGGACATCGGGCCTTTCGGGAACAAGGACCTGCGCACTCCGCACCTCGACAAGTTTGCCGCCGAGGGGCGCAAGTTCACGAGCTTCTACGCGACGCCGGTCTGCTCGATGTCGCGCGCTTCCCTAATGACCGGCTGCTACAATGTGCGCGTCTCGATCCCCGGCGTGCTTTTTCCGAATTCGAACATCGGGCTGCACACGGACGAAATCACACTCGCCGAGATCGTGAAGCCGAAGGGCTACGCGACGTGCGCGATCGGAAAGTGGCACCTCGGGCATCATCCCGAATTTCTGCCGACGCGACAGGGCTTCGACCACTACCTCGGCGTTCCATACAGCAACGACATGACCATTGATCCGGTGAGCGCGCGCTTCGCGAAGGATTGCGTTTTCCGCGACGGCATGACAGAGGCGAAGGCGCGCGAGGGTGCCATCAAGCACGTCGTGCCGCTGATGCGCGGGGAGGAGATCGCGGAGTATCCCGCCGACCAGTCGCACATCACGCAGCGCTACACGGAGGAGGCAATGAAGTTCATCCGCGAGCACAAGGACGGGCCGTTCTTTGTCTATCTGCCGCACACGATGATCCATAATCCGCTCGCGGCATCGGAGGTGTTCAAGGGTAAGAGCAAGTTGGGTCTGCTCGGCGATGCAATCGAGGAGATCGACTGGTCCGTCGGCCAAATCATGGCGACGCTGAAGGAACTCAAGCTCGACGACAACACGCTGGTCATCTTCACCTCGGACAACGGCCCCGCCGGTCGCGCCGCGCCGCCATTTCGCGGCAACAAGACCACCACCTGGGAAGGTGGTGTGCGCGAACCGTGCATCATGCGCTGGCCGGGCAAAATCCCTGCGGGCACAACGTGCGAGCAAATCGCCGGCAACATCGACATGCTCCCCACCTTTGCAAAACTCGTCGGCGCCGAAGTGCCGAAGGATCGCGTGATCGACGGACGCGACATCACGCCGCTGATGTTTGAAGCCAATCCCGGCCCCGCGCGCGACACGCATCTCTACTTTGCCGGCACCGGCAAGATCAGCGCGATTCGCCAGGGCCAGTGGAAACTTTTCCTCACGAAAGCCCAGGGCGGCGGCAAAGGCGCACAGGCAGCGAAGGACGCGCCGAAAGGAAAGAGGCCGAACAATGGCGGCGCGGCGGATGCCGATGCGGGTGATTTCACGCTCTACGATCTCGCGACCGATCTCGGTGAGACGAAGGACGTAGCCGCCGAGCATCCCGACATCGTCGCCAAGCTGCGCGCCGAAGCCACGCAACGCGAAGCTGAGATCCACCAGCACCAGCGGCCCGCCGGCGAGCACAAGGCGAACCGCTAAAAACCTAATCCATCATCAGCATCTTCGCTGCACTGTCGTTTCCGCAGAGCATGGCACCAATATGAAACTCACACTCACGATCCTCACCTCTGTGCTGCTGACTTTGCCAGCCGCGCTGCGGGCCTCCGACTGGCCGATGTGGCGGTTCGATTCACAACGCTCGGGTGCGACGGCGCAGGCTTTGCCGCGCGAGCTGAAGCTGGTCTGGTCGCGCGATCTCGGGAAGCCGGATCCTGCTTTCGACTATCACTTCCGGCTCTGTGCAGATCAGTCCTATGAGCCGGTCGCGGCGAATGGTGTCCTCTTTGTGCCGTCGAATGTCGGCGACAGCGTGACGGCTTACGATTTGGCGTCGGGCGCGGTGACGTGGAGTTTTGTTGCCGAAGGGCCGGTGCGCTTTGCACCGGTCGTGGCGAATGATCGGGTGTGGTTCGTGTCGGATGACGGGTTTCTTTACTGCGTGGATGCGGCGACGGGTGCGTTGCGCTGGAAGACGCGTGGTGCGCCGGAGGATCGTGCGAATTATCGGATGTTCGTGAATGACCGACTGTGTTCGCACTGGCCCGCGCGCGGCGGGCCGGTTTTGCAGGGCGACACGATTTTCTTCGGTTGCGGTTTGTGGCCGAGCGAGGGCGTGTTTGCGCTCGCGGTGGATGCGAACTCCGGCGCGGTGAAATGGCGTAATGCGAACATCAGCCAGATCGCTGACGGACTCGAAGAACATGGCAAGATGGCTGACCTCGGGCTGCCACCGCACGGCTATTTTGCGTGGCTCGGCGACAAGCTCGCGATGCCGAGCGGTCGCGCGATCGCGGCCTTCCTCGATCCGCGCACGGGCAAGCTCGATGCCTACAATTCCTTTTACGGCAAAGGCTCGCAGACGCCGCGGGGCGCGTGGGCCGTGGGTGGCAATGCGGACTATTGGTGCCAAGGCGGCTCCATGTATGGGACGACGGCGGCGGCGTTGGAAAAACTTCCCGCGGGTCCGCTCACGGTCGAGGATTTCGCGAAGCTCTGCGGCCAGACGACGAAGTGGGTGGAGGAATTGATCGCGAA
>JBBSDS010000317.1:0-6084 GCA_038240495.1 Chthoniobacterales bacterium
ACTTCGGGAAAGAGCAGGCTCTGCTCACGGCTGGCTCCAGCGACGTAGTTCATGCTGGAATTGGAGATTGCCAGCCCAAGGCCCTTTTTGCTACTTAAACCAGCATGGGCTCAGCGAAATACTTTTCACACAGTCTCGCGAGAGAGGTAATACCTCAGATTGAGATTGGAAATACCTGAATACCGTCACCCGAAGCCTTCCCCGGCTGTATCCTTCTGCGAGCGTGCCGTGGTGCGCTCCCGCTCATTCTCCCCGCCGGCTCAATACAGCATCGACTCTTCCGGAGGCGGGCATTTCTCCACGCCCGTCGCCTTGAGCACCGCGATGCGGCGTCCATTCTCGACGGGAAAAGTCGCGGTGCCGTTGATCTTGATCCACGACATTTCGGGCAAGGTCTGTTTCACGTCGCTCTCGACGAGCGTGGCGACGGGGCGGGCGTCGGCGGCGCAGCAAGTCATAAACATGCGCACTGCCTTGAAGCGCAGGCCGCTGGCGTTGTTGGAAGTGTCGGGCATCAACTGGCCGACGAGTTGCACCTTCTTGCCTTCGAAATCCTTGCGCAGCGCATTGTCCTGCGCGGCGTAAAGCAGGTCGAGCACTTCGGCGACGATCGTGCCGTCAGCGGTGCGCTGGAGGTAATCCTGAGGCGCGGGTGGCTGCTGCGATTGCTGTGCCGAAGCGGGTTGCGAGGCGGGAGCGGGGCTTCCGTCTTTCGTTGGCAGTGGGAGTTCCACGGGCTTGAAGGTGCTGTTCGTGCGTGGTGCGGCCCCCAGTTGCGCGGCGTCGGTGATGGCGACGCGATTTTTCACGGCATTGCCGCTGTAGCCTGTGGGCGAGAACATCGCGGCGGTCGTGATCGGCACGAGGAGAATCAAAAACGTGATGATCTTGCCGGTCGCGCGCCGGGAAAAAGTGTGGCCGCATTCGGCGGCGGAGCAGCAGTTGGCGTCGGCTGGGAAAAGCAAAAAGACCAGCGCCATCACGCCCATGGCGATGCCTGCTGCGAGTGCGCCGATGCGAAATTCCGGGGTGAGAAATCCGCGCATTCTGCCGGAGACGCAGAAGGTGAGGAGGATGGCGCTCCAAGTGGCGAGTGTGGCGCACGGGAGCCAGCGGCGAAAGGCGGCGTTCATCATTTGGTTTTAGGATAGCGGAGGCGCGGCAGATTTCAAAATTGGAAAGCAGCGATCCGCCAGCAGACCAGCCCGATGACGATGAACAAGCCGAGGCCGAGCACGGTCACCGCGCGCTTTTTGAAAATGAGGCTGTAGAGCCAGAAGAGCTTGAAGTCGAACATCGGGCCGAAGACGAGCGCGGCGAGCTTTGCCGCAAATGGGAACGTGGCGAAGCTGGCGACGATGAAGGCGTCGGTCGTGCTGCAAATCGAAAGGAGCGAACGCAGCGTCATGAGCGACGCGATGGCGACCGGCGGGTTGGTCGCGAAGGGGAGGATGATTTCCTGGTTCACGGCCGTATTGAAAGTGCTCGCGACGGCGGCACCGAGGATGAGGAAAAAAGTCACGTCGAGGAAATCCGCGGTCGCCGACTGGACCGCGAGGAGCATCTTTTTTCCAAAGCCCGCCGCCTGCACGACAGCGGCGAAATCCATGGTCTCGCCAGCCGGCACCGCGGCGACGCTCAGTCCGGCGCGACGGCGCGAAGTGGTTTCGCCGAGCGCTCCGGCGTTCACGATCATCGACGCGGGCAGTCGCTGGACGATGAAGCCGACGACCGCGGAGACGGCAAATCCCAAGGCGAGCCGCAGCACGGTCATCTCCCACGGGCTTTGTCCTTTGAAGGCCGCGAAGGTGCTCAGGGCCACGATCGGGCTGACGATGGGCGTGGCCAGCATGTAGGTCACCGCGCTGGAAAGCGGCAGTCCCTTTTTCAGGAATCGCCGGATGACGACGACGCTGCCGCATTCGCACATCGGAAAGACGAGCCCGAGCAGGCCACAGAGCAGGATCGACGCGGATTCGTTTTTTGGGAGAAGGCGCGCGATGCGTTCGGACGAGACGAAGACATCGACGAAGCCGGAGATGAGCGAGCCGAGCAGGAGAAATGGAATGCCCTCAAAAAGAACGCTGAGAAACGAGACGGCGAAGTCATCGAAGTGAAAGGAAAACCAAGGCATGCGGTGGGCGAAAAGAAGTGCGCTACCGTGGAGGAGCGACTCTCAAGTTGCAAGTGCCGCCGCCCGCTGGGCGCGCCATTTGTCGAAGATGCGGCGGAGTTCGCGCGCTCCGCAGAGCAGGCGCGGGCCGGGTTGGAGGAGGATGTCGGAATCTACGGCGTGGAGTTCGCCGTGGCGGACCGCGGAGATTTCACCGAAACAGGGGCGCTGCCGGATGCTCGCGAGATCGACTGGTTTGCCGCACCAACTCGCGACGATCACGTCCGGATTGGCGGCGATCACTTCCTCCGCGGCGACGACACGCTCGCGCGAAGCTTTGCCGCGGCGGGCAGCGAACACATCGTCGCCGCCGCCGCGCTCGATCAACTCTCCGACCCAGCCGATCGCGCTGATCATTGGCTCCGGCCACTCCTCGAAATAGACGCGCGGACGCGGGCTGGCATCGGTCGTCAGAGCTTCGATGTCGTGGAGGAATGTGGTGGCGAGGGTTTCTGCGGCGGCGCTGCGACCGAGCGTGCCGCCGATGATTCGGATGGTCTGCGCGACTTCGGCGAGCGTCCGCTGGTTGGTCGCCAGCACGGTGCATCCGGCGCGGATGAGCTGGGCGGCAAACTCCGCCTGCACGTCGGAAAATGTGATGATGAGGTCGGGAGCGAGACCGACGATGCGGTCGCAATCGGCGGTGGAAAAACCGCCGATGACGGTGCGTCGGGCGAGACCGGATTGAGGGGCAAAGGCACTGACGGCAACAATGTCGTCCCATGCTCCGATTTGAGCGCAGATATCGGCCGCTTCCGCGCTCAGGCAGACGATGCGCATCGGTTTCGATTCTCCTTGGGTTTGGAGCGGCGGTCTATGCCCGCCGACTCAAGGTGCGAGGCACGTTCACGGCGGTAATAGACCGCCGCTACAGCCATTACCCTCCCGGCGGTTACCCGCCGTAGGACTGCTCCACGCGCTGTGCCACGTCCAAGTAGTTGTAATCCACCTCGTAGATTTCCTTCATGCACTTCAAGGATTCGTCCTTCCTGCCCATCCGCTCAAAGACAAGCCCGAGCTTGTAGAGGATTTCCTTTTTCGTGCCGTCCATGGCGATGATTTCGCTGGCGGCGTCCTGGAATTGCTTCACGGCGAGATCGAGCATGTTCTTCTCGGTGTAGCACTGACCGAGCAGGTTCATGGCCTTGAGCCGGGCGTTCGGATTCTGCCGCGCTTTTTGTAGCTCCTGAATCGCTTCGGTGTACTGCCCGGCAAAGACGAGTTGCTCGCCGAGTTCGAAGCGCAGTTGCAGGTCGGTGGGATTGCGTTCGACCCGCTTGCGGGCATCGCCGATGAGCAGTTCGGCCTTTTGCTTTTTCAGCTCCGCGAGCTCTTCGAGATACGCCGTGGCCTCCTCGTGCTGATCGCCGCCAGCCGCCAGCCAGTCCTCGATCGTCTTGATCCGCAGATCGAGCTTGCGCAATTGGATGTCGCTCATCTTGCGCGCGACCGCGGGGTCGCTGCTGCTCATCAATTCATTGGTGTGATGGTAGTAGTAGTAAGCGCCGTCGAGGCTCTCCTCGTCCTGATGCTGGTCAAAGCGATCCTCCCAGAGCTTGGCGATGCGACGCGAGAGATCGACGTTTTGCTGATTCTCTTCCCACTGCGGAGTCAGCTCGCCGAGTTGCTGGTCGATCATTTCCGCGCTTTTCACGACGCGGCCTTTTTGTTCCAGCGACACCGCCTCGTCTTTGTCCTTAATCAGATCGCGATAACTCTTCGCTTCATTCCATCCGCCGCTTTTCATCGATGCCGTCGCTGCCGCGTCCTTACTCCGCTTGACGGCAGTCAAGTCGGCGGGATTGACCTCGGCAATTTTGCTGTAAATGATCACCGCCTTGTCGGCCTCGCCCATGGAGAGGTAGTGCTCCCCGAGTTCGTGCATGACCTTGGTGTCCGTCGGGCTGGCTTCGCAAAGTGTTTCGAGCGCGAAGGCGGCGATCTCCGGATAGCCGGATGCTTTCGCGGCTTCCTTGAGCAGATGATTCGCCTGGGCGTTGTTCGGGTCGGCTTCGAGACTTTTCTCGGCGAGTTCCATCGCGGCGACGGGATCTTTTTTAATCATGCCGCCGCCTTTGAGCGACGACGTGGAAAGGCCGGAGAGCAGTCCGCCCTTCTTGCCTTTCGTGTTCACGATTTCCACTTTTCGCAGGCGTTTGCGCCCGTCGAGGAAGCCGGGAAATTCCTTTAAAATGGCCTGCACGAGCGAGATCGCGTAACCGTAATTCCGCAGCTCGATGGCGTGAAGAGCTTTGAGCCAAAGGGCGCGCGCGCTGTCGGAAAGTTCCTTCTCAGTTTGGATGGGCATAATCTGGGGACAACGAAACTAGCACCTGCGTTCCAAATTTGACAACCTCCCGCGTGCAAATCCTGTGAAAAAGCGGGCTGCCGGTCAGCGCACCGGCTTTTCGCTGCCGTCTTTGCCTTTCTCGGGCTTCTTGCCAAACATGGCCTGGAGCGCCGTGGCATCCTTCCGCGCGTTCTCCATGTAGTTCGTCGGTCCATGCTCGAAAAGCACGGTGAACGCAAAGGTGGCGGCGAGGAAAATTGCGGTCCAGAAGAGTTTGCGGATGAGGGCCATGGCGGGAAGGTGAATTCAAGTATCGCAAAACGGAGGCCTCGGCAATCGGCTTCTCGGTCGAGCTATTTGGGCGGATCGTTTGCCGGAGCGTTCGGCGTCGGTTCAGTCACCGGGGGCGTTTTCTCCGGCAGCGGAATCGCGGGTGGCGGCGGCTCTTCCGGCATCAGGAACGGCTTGCCATCGAGATCGGTGACTTTCGTTTGAAGCGTCCTGTAGAGTTTCCACGTTCCCTTGTCCGGCCGCAGAGTGTGGATGCCTTCGACGATGTTATCCTGAAAGGGCGCTTCGCCGCCGGCCTTCTGCGTTTTTTGCACAAAACTCACCTTCGCCTCGTCCGGCGTGGCGTTCACCAGCCGGAGATCACTGAGCGTAAATTTCAAGTCGATGGTCTTGAAAAGTTCTTCGACCGCTCCGCGGGTTGAACCGTACACGGGTGATTCCGGGTGGATCGTTGCCATGACTGTCTCCACGTCCTTTTTCTCCAAGGCGTGAAGATTTTCATGCACCACGAGAAAAAGCATCTCGCGATCGGGGGGCGTTTTCTTTTCGCAGGCGCTCGGCCACAATGTGCAAAGGAGGGCGGGAAAAAGCAGAAACTTGGGGAGGTTCATAGGACGGGCTTCGGTCGTCCATAGCCGAGATGCGCGCCGGCTCAAAGTGTTTCCGCGAGGGTCGTCGAGAAATCCCTTGCGCCCAGCCGCGCGGCCTGCGCGCACTCATCGGCAGATGAACGATCACTTCGCGACGCTTGCCCTGCCGCGCCGCCCGTGGCTCGACGCCGATGCGTTGAAAGAATGGTTTCACCGCACGACCGCGGAGCTTCATCCCGACGTTGCCCGACGTGGCGACGCGGAGCGATTTGCGGAAGTCAACGTCGCCTACCACGCGCTGCGCGATCCCGCAGGACGGCTGCGCCATTTGCTCGAACTCGAAGCGCCCGGACAACTTTCCCGCCCGCAGTCCATTCCCAATGAACTGGCCGATTTTTTCATGCGTCTCGCCGCGCTCCGCCAGGCGCTCGATGCCTTTGCGCTCAAGGAATCCGCCGCGAGCAGCGCGCTTTCTCGCGCCTTGTTGAGCAGCGAAAGGCTCGGGCTTGCCCGCCAGTGTACCGACGCGGCGGCACAACTCGACGCCGCATACGACCACGCGCTCACGGTCGTCCTGAAGTTGGATGCCGAGTGGGAATTTCGTCCCGCCGATGCGATCGAGAGGCTCGCCGCGCTTCATCAACAAATCGCCTATCTTTCCAAATGGCGCGGCCAACTCCGCGAAGCGCTGTTCAAGCTCTCTTCATAGTCGTCCGCAAAAAATCATGTCCCTCATTGTC
>JBBSDS010000318.1:0-6054 GCA_038240495.1 Chthoniobacterales bacterium
TCAGGCAGAACTTCCGGAAATCAAAGCGCATCACGACAAGCAACTGGGCTGCGCCGGAACTCGCTCCAAAGCAACTTCTCTACGCCGCAAACGACGCCTTTGCCGCACTCCGAGTCATGGATGCCCTCGGACTGACGCCGGCTTCGAGATCGATGACTTAAGCCAAGTGACCGAGCTCCTGAAACACCATTCACCCGCGGATCTCAATTCGATTGTGGGGTGCATTCCCACGTTTAAATGTCGGGGACATTTGTTGGGATGTTGGGGATGTTGAGGGTGTTGAAACAGTTCGGAGAATTGTCAGACCGCTCCGGCCTGCACACTGAAGAGAGGCGTGATAGGGCAGAAAAAATGGCGGAGAAATGGCGGAGAAATGGCGGAGAAATGGCGGAGTATACCACACCATCCGATCCGCTGATCTGCACAAAATGCCCAAATAACTATCATTAAGAGACTTATAAATGGAGCCAGTGATGGGATTCGAACCCATGACCTGCTGTTTACGAAACAGCTGCTCTACCCCTGAGCTACACTGGCTTTTTCACTTCCTAGCGAGGGCGGAAGGTATCGCAGATAATCTCGAGGCGGCAAGTGGCTTTTCGCGCGGCTTCAGGGGATGAGGACGATCTTGCCGGAGGCACCGGGCGACATCACTGCGGCGTGTGCGTGCGCGGCATCGGCGAGGGGAAACTCGCGAGCGATTACCGGGCGGAGGGCACCGCTTTCCATGCCCTCGCGTAGCCCAATGTGAATGCTGGCCAGGACGGCGGGTGCAGCGGCAAAAAGGATGAGGCCGCGGATGTCGGCATTGCGCGTCATGAGGTCGCGCGGATTGATTTCGACCGGGCCGCGGCTGCCGATGACGACCACGCGTCCGTCGGGCGCGAGGAGGGTCAGATCCTTGCCGAGATTCACGTTGGCAAGCATCTCGAGGATGAGGTTCACGCCGCGGCCTTCGGTCGCTTCGAGGATGAGCGCGGTGTAGTGGGGATCGCGGTGATCGAAGGCGTTGGTCGCGCCTTCGCAGAGGACGAGTTCCCGGCCACGGGCCGTGCCGCCGGTGGCGAAGACGGTGAGTCCGGCGGCGCGGGCGAGTTGCACCGCAGCGAGACCGACGCCGCCGGTGGCGCCGTGGATGAGGACGGTTTCGCCGGCCTTGGCCTGCCCGCGATGGAAGAGCGCGAAATGGGCGGTGGCGTACGGGACGCCGAGGGCGGCGCCTTGGGCGAAGGAGACGGAGTCGGGCAGGGGATGCACCTGCGCCGCTGCGCAAAGAGTTTCCTCGGCGTAGGTGCCGCTGAGGGAACCGGCGACATAGACGCGCTGGCCGATTTGCCAGCCAGTCACGCCTTCGCCGAGTCGTGCGAGGACTCCGGCGGCGTCGGTCCCCGGGGTGTAGGGGAGCGGTGGAAGCCTGGCGTATTTGCCGGAGCGAATGTAGGTCTCGACGGGATTCACTCCGGCCGCGTGGACGCGTACGATGACCTGGCCGGGACCGGGTTCCGGCTCGACGATTTTGGCGATGGTCAAGACTTCAGGTTCTCCGAACTGCTGCACGCGAATCGCTTTCATGGGTGCTGGAACTTTTGACATACGCCGCGTGCTGGACAATTCATTTGCGCCGTGAGTCCCGAAACCACTCCTCCAACCGTGCGCGGCGTCGAGCATGCGCACATCATCGACATCGTGGCGCACGACAGCCAGACGGATGAAACCGCGCTGATCATGCTCGAGCCGCGGGCGTGGGATGGCTCGGAGTTGCGCCTCTTTCAGCTTCAGGAAAAGATCAACGCCTACCTGTCATTCGCGCTCGATGGAGAACTCGCGGAAGTCTATCCGGCGCTTGCAAACCACCCGATCCGCCTGCAACTCGACTGCGCCACGGCACCCGATTCTTCAGTCCTGCATTTCCTCGGCGTCGTGCGCGACCAGATCGCGTTTCAAGGCATCCGGCTCGAAGTGCGCGTGATGGGCGACGGCGGTTGCGGGACGGGCTGCGGCTGCCACTGATCGCGGCTATGGCTTTGGCTCGCGACCTTCGTCGAGGTCGATGTAGGCAAAGAATGTCTGGATGTCGGCGCGATTTTCAAAACCGCTCTCGGCTTTGCGCGTCGCGAGGCGGGCGGAGGCTTCATCGTTCCAGCCGCGCTTGCGCATGAATTCATTCCAGACTTCGATTTCCTCCGCGTTGGGCTTGCGGCCTTGGGTAAAGGCCCACGCGAGAATCTCCTCGTCGGTTCCTCCCTCTTTCACGCGCTCGGCGAGCGCGGCGTATTCGATCCACAAAAAATGGACGGCACGCTCGTCGAAGCCGCCGCCAAGATTGGCGTGATATTCCGGTGGAAGCTGACCCGCGGCATGGAGACGAATTTTGTCGATCATGCGGCCGAAGTAGGACAAGCCGCCGACCTGACCGAATGGGCTGCGCAGATTGGGCACGTGCATGGAGGGAAAACTAGCGGACACGTTTCCAGCGGACAAGCTTCGATGGCGCGGCGCATTTTTCGGAAAAAGGAATGCTGGACGAAAAGCGGACCTTTTCATTTTCTACGCGCGGTCACGCTTGCGAGGGTGGCTTGTCTTGTTCCCACGAAGCTGAAACGATACACCGCATCTTTTTGATGAAGACGATCCTCCTGATCGATGACGATGAAATCTGCCGCAGTCCGGCAGCTACGATGTTGCGGCGGTCGGATTGGCATGTGATCGAGGCGTCGGATGGCGAGCAGGGAATCGAGATGGCTCTCAAGCACCGGCCGGATGTGATCCTCTGCGACCTGCTGATGCCTCGGGGAAATGGCTACCATGTTTGCCGCACGGTGCGGCAGCACCATGAACTGCGGCACACCAAGATCGTCGTGATGACCGGGCGGGATTTTGAAGCGGATCGGCAGGCCGCCATCGAGGCCGGCGCGGATGATTATCTCGTGAAGCCAGTTGAATTCGAAAAGATCAACGAAACCTTGAACCGGTTGGCGCCGCAGGCTGGCGATTCAAACGACGCGCCGAGCCCCCGCGTTCCGGCCGACCCGGGGACTCACGTGAAGTTCTGGGGCGTTCGCGGATCCATCCCGACGCCGGGTCCGGCGACGGTTTTTTTTGGCGGCAATACGGCGTGCGTGGAAGTCCGCGCGAATGGCGAAATCATCATTCTCGACGCGGGCTCCGGCATCCGGCCGCTCGGCCAGGCTCTCGCCGAGGAGTTCGGCGGTGAACCAATCGAGATGACGATCCTCATCACGCACACCCACTGGGATCACATTCAGGGATTCCCATTTTTTCTGCCGGCCTACGATGCGCGCAATCGCTTGCGAATCCTCGGCTATGAAGGCGCGAGAGACGGCCTCGCAGCGACGCTCGCCGGGCAGATGGAGAGCCCATATTTTCCGATCGCGCTCAAGCAGATGCCGGGCAATATCGTCATCGAAGAGGTGAAGGAAATGTCCTTCAACATTGGGTCGGTGCGGGTCGAGGCGTGCTTTTCCAATCATCCCGGCGTCTGCGTCGGCTACCGGCTTTTCACTTCGGGTGGGACGATCGTGTATCTGCCGGACAATGAATCTTTCAACGAGCAAATCGCCGAGACCCCTGACGGGACACTGCCGAGTACTCTCGGGGAAAACCTCGCCGCGTTTGTCCGCGATGCCGACGTCCTGATTGTCGACGCACAATACAGTGCCGACGAATATCTGACGCATGTTGGCTGGGGCCACGGTTGTGTGGATGACGTGGTGGAGTTTGCCATCGCCGGAGGAGTCAAGCGCCTCTTCCTCTTTCATCACGATCCGTCCCACGATGACCGCGTCATCTCGAACATGCTCATGCATGCCCGCGACCTGGCGCAAAAGGCGGGCAGCAGCCTGCGGGTGGATGCGGCGCGGGAAGGGGAGCTATTCACGCTCGCCCCGCGCGCGGTGAACGCGATGTAACTCCCGGCTCTGAATTCCGTCATTTGCTCAAATTACGGAAAGGTCTTTTTGGCAACCGCCCTCGCAGGTAGCCGTTGGCATTGGCCGAGTTACCGCGCCAACTCCTTCGCCTTTTCGATCTGCGCCATCAACTCCCGGCGGTAGCCGCTGGTGTCTTCGCCTTTGCCTTCTTCCGCGAGTTCGAGCGTCGAGCTCCAAGTCGCCTGGCCTTTGTGCGGCGAGTCGCGCAGGAGCATGCCGTAGCTGGCCACGGCGGCGGCGAAGCGGAAATCGCGGCTGCTTTTTTCCCACGGCCCGCCCGCGTCGGTGAGCGAAAATTCGAGCAGCTTGCTCGTGTCGCCGTCGGGTGCCTTGTAGCGCAGTTTGAGCGTGAGCATTTCCTTGCTCACCGGTGCATCGGCGAGCGCGGCTGCCGGCCGTGGTTCTGGCGCTGCAACGGGACGCGGCTGATATTTCAAGGTATCGACGGATGCCAGCCCCGGCAGCTCTTTGCCTGCGGGCACGATTTCGTAGAGCGCGGTCACGGTGTGCCCGGCACCGATTTCGCCCGCATCCTTTTTGTCGTCGTTGAAATCCTCCTTCGCGAGCAAGCGCTTTTCGTAACCGATGAGCCGGTAGGCGGCGACATGCGCGGGGTTGAACTCGACCTGGATTTTGACGTCCTTGGCAATCGTCACGAGCGTGCCGCTGAGCTGATCGACGAGCACTTTCTTCGCCTCGATGAGCGTGTCGATGTAGGCGTAGTTGCCGTTGCCCTTGTCGGCGAGTTTCACGAGCATCGAGTCGTTGAGATTATCCATGCCGAAACCGAGCACGGTGAGGAAGACGCCGCTCTTTGCTTTCTTCGCGATCATGTCGAGCAGGTCGCTTTGATTGGTCACGCCGACATTCCAGTCGCCATCGGTCGCGAGGATCACGCGATTCGTGCCGCCCTTGATGAAGCTATGCGTGGCGAGCTGGTAGGCGAGTTCGATGCCGCTCGCGCCGTTCGTCGAACCGCCCGCTTCGAGCTTCTTGAGCGCAGCACGCATCTTCGCTTTGTCGTGCGTGGGCTGCAGCACGCAGCCGCTATTGCCCGCATAGACCACGATCGCGACCTGATCCTCCGCACCGAGTTGATCGATGAGCAGGCCGAGGCTCTGCTTCAAAAGCGGGAGCTTGATCGGCATATTCATCGAGCCGGAAACATCGATGAGGAAGACGAGGTTGCTGGCCGGACGCTGATCGCGAGCCATCTCGCGACCTTTCAATCCGATGCGCACGAGCCGGTGCTCCGGCGTCCACGGGCACGTCGCCACTTCCAACGTCGCCGAGAACGGCGCCTCGCCCTGCGGCTGCGGATAGTCGTAGGTGAAGTAGTTGATCAGTTCCTCGATCCGCACCGCGCTCTTTGGCGGACGCTGATTCTCATTGAGAAAGCGGCGGACGATGGCGTAGCTCGCCGTGTCCACATCGATGCTGAAAGTCGAGAGCGGGCTCTCGCGGACGGTGAGGAAAGCATTGTCCGTGATCGCATCGAACGACTCGGAGGTGGGCTCATCCAGGCGCTCGATGAAATAGTGAGCCGAAGTCCGCGTGTCCGATTCGGGGCGGAGGTTCCCGTTCAAATCGTTAACCGACGAGATGGCCGCGGTTTTCGATTTCGTGGAGCCCGCCGCAATGTAGCTTCTATCGGCGGTCGGGCTGTTAAGTGCCTTCACTGTCGTCCCACCGGTGAACGTACTTAAACTGTCGAGCGCCAACGATGGACTGGCAGGCACAGCGACCTTCCCAGCGGTTACGAGAGTTCCGGAGGCTGCTTTCATCATCATCATCGGCTCATTCGCCGGCGCCGCGTCCGCGAGCGCTATCGAACCGCGGTTACCTCCATCGAGCGTAATTGGACCGACGGGCTTCTGAGGCGGCGCCGGCATGGGCACAGCGGGGCTCGCGGCAGCCGTTTGGAATCTGCGTTCACTGAGCACGAGTTCACCTTGCGGATCGGCGATCGGCGCACTCGGGGCGGGATGCACGGAAAAGACAGGCACAGTTTGGTTGGCTGCCGTTACCGCAGCCAACTGCGGTTGCGATCCCGAAGGAAGAGGCGCTGACGATTCGGCGGGAGTCGAGATATTCAGGCCCGACA
>JBBSDS010000319.1:0-6050 GCA_038240495.1 Chthoniobacterales bacterium
ATGCCGGACCAAACCGGAACTCCGCGGCATGGTTCAGACGCTCTTCGACGCCATGCTCCCGCGCGGCAAATCCGAGACCGCGGGCGACCAGACAATTCCCGCACTGCTCGAGGCGAACGGCTTCGACGCGAGACAGCACGAACAAATCCGCGCCCATCTCCGCGACGGACGCATCGGTCTCGCGCAAAACCGGCTGGCCGCGAATGCCGTCATCGAAGACGTGGAAGCCGGTGACATCACCGTTCTCGCCGAAAAAACTTCGCACCACGCCGAGTGGACAAAGCTCGGCATGTCGTCGCTGGCCAACGGCGGGGCGGCCGTGATCACGCTCGCGGCCGGCGCCGGCTCGCGCTGGACGCAGGGCGCGGGCGTCGTGAAGGCGCTGCATCCTTTTGCCAGGCTCGCCGGACGGCATCGCACCTTCCTCGAAACACATCTCGCCAAATCGCGCCGCATCTCGCGCCTCACCGGCACGCCGGTGCCACACATTTTCACCACCAGCTATCTCACGCACGCGCCGACCGCCGCCTTTCTCGCCGAGCACCATGACTACGACTACGACGGCCCGCTGTTGCTTTCGCCAGGTCGCAGCGTCGGCCTGCGCATGATCCCGACGGAACGCGACCTGCGTTTCGCGTGGGAAGAAATGCCGCAGCAAATGCTCGATGAGCAGCAGCAAAAGGTCCGCGACAGTCTCCGCACTGCACTCATCGGCTGGGCGCGCGGCGCGGGCGAGGCGAGCGACTACACCGACAACCTGCCGCTCCAGTGTCTGCATCCGGTCGGTCATTGGTACGAACTGCCGAACCTGCTCCGCAATGGCACCCTCGCGCAGCTTCTCGCCGAGCGCCCGCAGCTCAAATACCTGCTGCTGCACAATATCGACACGCTCGGCGCGGACCTTGATCCGGCGCTCCTCGGCCAACACATCGCCAGCGGCGCAGCACTCAGTTTCGAGGTCATCACCCGCCGCTTGGAAGACCGCGGCGGCGGACTCGCGCGCGTCAATGGACGCCCGCGTCTCGTCGAGGGCCTCGCCATGCCGCGCGAGGAAGCCGAGTTTGCGCTGACGTATTACAACACCCTCACCACGTGGATCGACCTCGACCGCCTGCTCACCGCTTTCGGACTGACGCGCGATGACTTCGCGCCCGGCGCGGAAAGCGGAGAAAAGATCACCGCGGCGATTCGCAATCTCGCCGCGAAGATGCCGACCTACATCACGCTCAAGGACGTGAAGAAGCGCTGGGGACATGGGCAGGAAGACATCTTCCCGGTCACGCAATTTGAAAAGCTCTGGGGCGACATGTCCGCGCTCGCAGAAATCGATTCACGCTTTCTCGCCGTCCCACGCGCCCGCGGCCAGCAGCTCAAGGATCAAGCCCAGCTCGACGGCTGGCTGCGCGACGGCTCAGCGGCTTACGTCGAGTCGCTCTGCGCGTGGCAGTGAAACATTCGGCGAAGCGGCCATCTGCCCACGTCCCTCGGAAACTCCGCTTTCCTCGCACCGATCCGGCGGCTCAATCACGGACGATCTCGCGACCAGTGGCTGCACGTCAGGCACCGCTGGCCCGCGCGTCTGCGCGAAGCTCACCTTTGAGCGCCGGAGCAGGGTCCCGAGGCAGAAGTCCGCGAGCGGCAGCACGACGTTGAAGTTTTTGTGCATGTAGCGGTGGTGCAGGAGGTGGTGCCCATTGAGCCGAAAAAACATTCCCGAGCGCTCAACCATCCGGGCCTTTGGCAAGTGCATGCACCAATGGATGTATTCGTAAATGCAGTAATATCCGGTCATCGCGAGGAACGCGCCGACCAGGAGCGCCCAGTGCCCCAGAGCCCACGCCAGCGGCCATGCCGGCAGGACCACAATGGCGATCAATACCGGTCCATTCCACCACTCCATCGGGATCGTTTTCTTATCCGATTCGAGTTGGAGATGATAAGTGTGGTCGGCTCGGAACGTGCCATGATGCACCACCGCATGCGCGCGAAAGGGATACGTGAACGCGCCCAGCGGACGGTGCATCACATAGCGATGGAGCACCCATTCAAAAAACGACGCGACAACGAGCCACGCGGCAAAGCCGGCAGCAGACCAGAGGAGTAAGGAAGTCATGAAAACAAAAAGCGCGACCCACGAGTCGGTCGCGGGGCACGTAATCCCGCACCGTCGTCTCCCAACGGTCCGATAGCAACGGCAATCGCGCGCTCCATGTGGTAGAAAGACGCTGCGGCCTCAACCGCCCACGCTGGCCAACTCCCGCGGCGCCGGCTTCACTTGGATGGTTCGCGTGCGGAATAACAGGTCCACGACGTTGCGGATGTATTGCTCATCGGGCATGGCTTCGACGGCTTCGGGCGGAAACGTGACGACCGATTTGAAATGCTCCGCCAACTCGGCGAAAAGCTCCACGCGCGCGGCGGGGTCGAGTTCGTCGCGCCGCACCAGAGCTTGAAGGGCAAGCCGCGCCTCGGCAGGCGGAACGCGCTGGCGGAGACGCGCTTCGAGGTGCGGAAACTGGCGCAGGGAGTTGAACTTCCCCGCGAGCAATTGATCGAGATCGGGCTCGGTGTATTTCGCGCTGTGGACGACAACGGTATTCGCCGCGAAATCGCCAAGGCGCTGGGCACGGCGGCTGACGAGGCAAGCCAGACCCCCGACGAGATAAAGGCCCGGCAGCATATCGACAAAACGCAGCAGATTGCGCAGGAGCACTTGATGGAACTGCAACCGCAACCCTTGCACATCCATGACGCGCAGCCGGAGCAGACGCTTGCCGATCGTCTGTCCACGCCACGCCCACTCGGTCGCCACGCCGTAGCCGATCGACACGACGAAGTAGCCAATCGTCGCCACCGCCATCGCGAGGTCGCGGCTGATCACGCCCGCGATTTGGCCAAGCGTGCCGAGCCCTTGCGAAATGACCACGATCACGAGCAGGTCCACGATCCACGCGAGACAGCGCAGAATCGGGCCGGCGAGTTGGAAGGAAAATGTGATACCTTCCGGCGTTTGAATTTTCAGCTCCGAGTTCATGCCTTTGCGTCCTCCGGCTCAGTCGCACTGCGCTTGAATCCGAGGAACCAAATCAACGCCGCGAGTTCGACCGTACCGAAGGCGATCTTTTGCCAATAGCGGATCGCCGGCTCGTGATATTGCGACAAGAAGGACTCGATCACGCCTGCCCACACGAGCATCACGGTCACGCCGAAGATGAGAGTCATGAGATCGGGGCCGATGGCGCGGAGCCGCGCGGCGAGCGGCGCGCGGTCGCCACGGCCAATGAGCGCTTTGCCAAGCACGAGCCCGCCTTGACCCGCGATGAGGATCGCCGGGATTTCGATGACGCCATGCGGCATGAGCCAGCCGAGCATGAATATCGTCTGCCCCGCGAGCGCGTAATCCACGATGACCATGCCGAGAAGCACGGCGTTATAGAACAGCTCGATGATCGTGCCGACACCGAAGGTCACGCCAAGCCCGAGCGTGAAGATGGAAACGCGAATGTTATTCGCCATCAACGCGCTCGCAAAATACGAGTGCTTGCCCTCGATCCGGTTGTGCTTGGCCTTCTCTTCCTCCGCCACACGCTTCGCCGGATCGTTGAGCAGATGGGAAAATTGCCCCGGCAGGATTGCCTCCTTCGCGTCCTCATCGAGCGCCACCGCGAAGCCGCCGAAAAGCATCCCGACAATCGTGATGATGAGCGAGACGAGGAAGGCGCCGAATTGTTTCCGAAAGACGCGCGGGAACTCGACCGCGAACCAGTGCACGGGCCGAAACCGCGAGCCGCGCTCACGCGTTTCGTGAATCTCGCCGTAAGCCCGCGCGGTCAACGATTCGAGATAGCGCTTCAGCTCTGGCTCCGACGCGAAAGTCGCCACCCGCCCGAGGTCCGCGGAAACTTTCTGGTAAAGCAGATGAAAGCGCTGCACTTCTTCGAGCGGTATCTGCCGGTACGGATCGGCCTCCAGACGTTCCAGCATGCGCTCGAGTTCCGTCCAACCCGGACGCTCGGCAGCGATGAAGCGGTGCAGGTCGATGATCATGGCCTTACAGCAATTGCCGGCGCTTCACGTCCGCGTGCTGCGCGATGACCTGTGCGGCGAGTTTGCCCGGATCGAGAAGTGAAAAGCGGACGCCGCGGCGCTTCAGCACTTTTTCCAATTCGCGCAGGCTGTTCCATTGCAAGTGCCCGCCGAGACGGCGGTAGAGATCGTCGATATTCGCCACGCTCTCGTCGGAAAACAGCGGCCCCGTGCCGGCGGGCTCGAGCATGTTCACGAGGATGAGATGCTGTCGGGAAATCAGTTCGCTCGCCTTCGCGAAGCTCTCCGCGAGCATCGGATCATCGAGCGCGGTGAGGAAAATGAGGAGCGCGCGCTTGCGCAGCCGCAGCCGGATGAACGAGCACAGTTCTTCGAAATCTGGCGTCACACTTTGCGGGTGGAGCGTGTAGAGGCGGTCGCGACAGGTGCCGTAATGCGCCTGGCCGCTCTTCGCGCGCACGAAGCTGAGCACGCGATCGCTAAACGTCACGAGACCGAATTGATCGCCCTGTTGCTCTGCGGCAAGGCCGAGAATGAGCGCCGCGGTGACGAACCGTTCAAGGCCCGTCGTCTGCGTCCCATTGACAGAGACTTCCCGCGCGGTCAGGCGTGAGGCATCGACGATGACATAGACCTCCTGCGTCCGCTCGATCTGGAAAACTTTGGTCACCGGATGGCCGCGCTTGGCCGAAGCCTTCCAGTGAATCTCGTCGTAACTATCGCCCGGCACATACTCGCGGAGCTTTTCAAAATCGCGCCCCTGCCCGGCCTGCCGGTGCGCGTGGATGCCAAGCTCACCCCGCCGGAGGAAAAGCGCCGCGACATTTTTGCGTTCGTCGAAAAGGTTGGGATAAACGCGTAACTCTGCGCGCGCCGGCTGGCTCGCACGCGCCGCCCAGAAACCCAGTGGTGAAGCCACTTCGAGGTAGGCGTACTCAAGAAAATATTGTCCGCGCCGGTTGGGCGTGACCATCCAGTCGAGTCGTGAAATCGCGGCGTCCGCCGGTAGAAGAATTATGCGATCGTCCGTTTCCGTGGCGACCTCATGAGGAAAGGCCAGGCCGACGCGGAGGAGTCGCGAGGCGAGCGTTTCGTTGTGGATGCGGACTTCGAGCAGACCGGGCCGGTCTTTCTGCAAACGCACCACGTCCGGCAATTGCACACGAATGCCGGTGATTTGGTTGCGCGCGAGAATGGCGTCCAGCACAGCGACGGCGAGCAATCCGCCAATCAAGGCCGTGGAAATGAGCAGGGCCCCCGGTAACGTCGCCCCCGCCGCGGCAAACGGCAGAACGACGAGCGAGATCCAAAGCAGGAGTCGGGTGCGAGGGACGATCATGGCGAATTTGTTGCACGGCAGATCCCGGGTGGAGCATGCGGCTCGCATGCTGTTCGCGGCGGCCCGCCGCGAACGCCCGCCCAAAACGCGGCGCGCTGTCGATGCGTTCGGCGAGCCGCCGAACGCGGCACGCGGGCCGCGCGCTCCACCCAAGCATTCACGAGACGCGACTTTAGCTTCATCGCGGCACGGCGACCTGTTCGAGAATCTTTCCGATCACTTCCGCGATCGTCACGCCCTCAATCTCGTATTCCGGGCGGAGCACCAGACGATGGCCGAGCACAGCTTCAGTGAGCGATCGGACATCATCCGGCGTCACGAAATCGCGACCCGCGAGCGCGGCATTGGCACGGCTGGCGAGGAGGAGTGCCTGCGTGGCGCGCGGACCGGAACCGACGAGGACGCTGTCGTTCTCACGCGTGGCGCGGACGACATCGACGACGTAAGACACGAGTTCTTCACGCACGGTGACCTGCTCGAGCGAGCGCCGCAGCGTGATCAAATCCTCAGCGGTGATGACCGCCTCGACCGCTCCGGCGGCGAGCGCTTCTTCCGGCGAGTTTGAGCCGAGCATGCGCTGCGCGAGTTGGAGTTCGCTGTCGCGGTCCGGGTATTGCATCGAGACTTTGAGCATGAAGCGGTCTTTCTGCGCCTCGGGCAATGG
>JBBSDS010000320.1:0-6029 GCA_038240495.1 Chthoniobacterales bacterium
GAACCCGCCGCCGACGTGGCCTCAGTGCCTGCGCCGCCGACGGCGTAGTTGCTACCGCCGTAGAACGACGCGATGCCCGATGGTTTGAAGCCGGGAAAATTGAACATGGCCGGACCGGTCAACTGAGCCACCCACGTCTGGCGAAACTGGATGTCGGGCTTTTTCGGATCGAGCCAGCGATTGCCCATGTCCGAGAGGCTGTCGCCAAAGGCCACGATGCCGATGAAATCTGCGGCTCGACCGAAACCGACGAGCACAAGGAGGATTGTCGCAGCGAGACGAAGAGTCGTTCGAGGAATCATGCCGAATAAGACATCACCACTCGTGCTTTGGACATTACGGAAGTGGCGGCAGCTTGGCGGAGTAATGCACGGCGCGGTGGCGGTTGTCATCGAAGGCGAAGTGCAGCCATTGCTTGTCGGCGCTCACGAAGCCGTCGGGATAATTCATCCGGCCGCGCGGACCATCGACGGACTCGGCCTGGAGCACGCGCTGATACGGCCACGTCTTCATCCCATCGAAGCTGATCCACAGCGCCATCGGGCTGCGGAGTTTCGAGTTTGGATTGTGCAGGATGGCGACGCTGTCGCCGCCGAGATTGTAGAGTGTCGTCTTGCTGCCGGGATTCGGGATCGGCGTGGTGCTCGCGAACTCCGGCCACGTCTTGCCGCCATCGCGCGACTCCGCTTTCCACAGCATCCCGCCAAGACCATCGCCGCGGATAACCATCGTAATGTGACCATCAGGGTGCTCGAAGAGATCGTTCTCGGCCCAGCCGAGATAGCGATCGTTTGGCGTGAGACGGATGTTGCCGTGCTCGGTCCAGGTCTTGCCATTGTCGCTGCTGATGAGGACGCCGTTGCGCGGATTGGTGAAGGCGCGATCGAGGGGCGCTTTGTCCTGCTCATCGTCGGGGCCGACGTAGTGTTGGAACGGGATGATGATGCGCCCGTCTTTGCAGACGATGTGTTTGCGGATGAAGGTGCGCTCTTTCAAGCGGCCCGGCACTTCCTCCGGCTTGCTCCATGTCTTGAAGGAATCGTCGCTGGTCAGAAACCACGAGCACCAGTCGTTCGCCCAATGCTTCGAGTGCGTGGAGAAAAAGAGTGTGCTGCGCTGGCCGAGGATCATCAGCTCGGTCGGGCCCTGGCCGATGGTTTTGCCTTCGCGCGGGAAGCCGACGTCGAACGGCTCGAGCGGCGTCCACGTCTTGCCTTTGTCGGTGCTGCGCGTGACGCCGGTGTAGTTCTGCGGCGATGGCTCGCTGTCGCCGCCGGCGAGCATGAAAAGAATCCACGAGCCGTCCGGCAACTCGCGCAGCGTGGTGTCGCAGACCATTTTGTTCGGCGTCACGCCATCGTAGGGAATGCTCTTGAAATCCTGCTTCGCATCCTCCGCGGCCTGCGCGGTCCATTTGGGATCGGGCCGAATCGAACTCGGCGGGTGCGGCGCGAAGGCTTTATTCACCAGCATTCGCGGCTTCGCACCGGGCGACTGAAACTTACCGGCGAGCACGTCTTCCTCGCGGAATTTCGCGAGCAAAATCTCCGCGTCGGTGTGCCGGTTCCAATCATACAAAATGTGAATCGTCCCGTCAGGTGCCTGGATGCCGTCGGGATACGACACCTCCGCGCGATCATCGAGCAGCAGGCCTTTGCCCCATGTCTTCCCGTCGTCATCGGAAAGAAACGCCGTCATGCTCGAACGCCGCGGCAGCTTCGCGTCGATCGGCCCGTTCTTCACGAGCAGCAGCTTGCCCGACGCAAGCCGGCGGATGAAAAAGCGCGCACTCGGATTTTGGATCGTCGAAACCTGCGGCTCGCTCCAGGTCGCGCCTTTGTCCGAGGAAAAGCTTTCGCTGATGCCTTTCGCCCGCGCGAGCATCCAAAGCCGGCCATCCTTGAGTTCGACGATCATGTGCTCGTCGAAGTCCGTTCCGGGAAACGCCACACCACCGCGCCGGGTCCACGTTTTCCCCTGATCGGTGGATGCGAAGACATTCGCCATGCGGATCGGATCGAGATCGTGATGCGCTTCCTTCAGGACCGCGGGTCCGATACGGCTGCGGGTCCACAGCGACACCGGTAGGAGCCACTCACCACTGCTCAGTACGATTGGTTTGTTCAGCGTGCAGCCATCGGCGAAGCGCACTGGCTTGGTCCACACCGGCTCCGCCGCATCGGGATCATCGCAGCGGATATACCAGTCGCCGCAGCGCCCGTCGAAGTAGCCGAGGCTTTGATCGAAAAAGCACCACAGCCTCCCGAGCGGATCGGTCCACAGATTCCCAACGAGAGCGCGCCGCTGCGGTGCATTCGGCGGATCGGTGGGATCGATCACCACGCGCGGCTTCGACCACGTTTTGCCGTCATCGTCGCTCGTCGCGAGCATGAAGAAACCATTCGGCGAATCACCATTGCCCACCCAGCACGCCCACAATCGGCCCTTCGGCGTGCGCTCGCCGCCGATGATCATGTTACCCGGCCGTACGGCGTCGTCGTACTCCGGACCGGGCGCGGTATTGATCACCGGAGGATCGAGCGAAAGGTCGAGAATGGCTTTGGACGGGACGACTTCATCCGCACCGAAGACGAGTGCAGCGGAAAGGGCGAGCACGGCGAAACAGCGAAAAGGCATATATTTTGGGGGGCTTGATGTGACGATTCGGCGACCCATTTCGCGAAGCGGCGCGACTCCTCCGCTGTCCGCTCAAAACTGCGCGAGAAAGCGTAGATCGTTACCGGTGAAGGCGCGGATGTCCGGCGTGCCGGACATGATCATCGCGAGCCGGTCGAGACCGAAGCCGAAAGCGAAGCCGGTATATTTTTCCGGGTCGAAGGCGGTGTCGCCGCGCTTCGTATTGATCGCCTCGAAGACGGCGGGATCGACCATTCCACAGCCGGCGATTTCCAGCCACTTGTCGCCACCGCCAAACGCGGCAGCTTTGATATCGACCTCGAAACTTGGTTCGGTGAACGGGAAGAAATGTGGACGGAATCGGAATTGCGCGTCGTTGCCGAAAAGTTCGCGGAAGAAAAATTCCAGCGTGCCCTTGAGATCGGCAACACTCACGCCGGCATCGACGTAAAGCCCTTCCATTTGGTTGAACTGCGCGAGATGCGTGGCGTCGATTTCATCGCGGCGATACGCGGCTCCAGGCGCAATGATGCGGACGGGGGGCGCCTGCTTTTCCATCGTGCGAATCTGGATGGTGCTGGTGTGCGTGCGCAGCAGGCGGCCATCGGGCAGATAGAATGTGTCCTGTTCGTTGCGCGCAGGATGGTCGGCAGGCGTGTTCAGTGCGTCGAAGCAATGCCACTCCGTTTCGATGTCCGGGCCGTCGGCCAGCGCGAAACCCATCCGGCGGAAAATCTGGATCGCGCGGTCCTGAAGCTGGGTAATCGGGTGCAGCGAGCCTAGCCGCGGTGCGGTGCCGGGGAGCGTCACGTCCACGCCGGCGAAAGCCGCAGCGTCGGCGTCAGCGAGCAGTCCCGCCTTCCGTTCGTCGAGCGCGGCGGTGACCGCGGTGCGGACATCGTTGAGCAGTTTGCCGATGCGCGGTTTGTCATCCTTCGACACGTCCTTCATGCCTTTGCTTAGCGCCGTGAGATCACCGGATTGACCGAGATACTTGATGCGCGCTTGTTCGACAGCGGTCTCGTCCGCGGCGGCGGCGATGGCGGCGAGGGCTTCGGCGCGGAGTTGTTCGAGTTGCTGGTCCATGAGGAAAAAGTGAGTGGTGAAAATTACCGCAGAGGCGCAGAGGACGCGGAGGGGCGCAGAGAGAGGATTTGAAATTCAGCGGGTGAAAGGAAAGGAGATTTGCCTTTCCGCTGCGAATCTCTGCGTCCTCTGCGCCTCTGCGGTTTCATACCTGAGTCCTGAAAACAGCACAGCCTCGAACACGCGAGGCGCATCCGAGGCTGCGGAAACTGGTTTGATTTTCGCGGACGCTTAAGCGGCCTTTTTCGCGGCGGCCTGCTTGTTGCCGAGCGCGGCTTTCGCCTGGTCGAAGATGGCCTTGAAAGCCGCTTCGTCGGTCACGGCGAGGTCGGCAAGAATCTTGCGGTCGAGTTCGATCCCGGAGGCTTTCAAGCCCTCGATGAAACGGGAATAGGTGAGGCCGTGCGCGCGGGCGGCGGCGTTAATCCGCTGCTGCCAGAGCATGCGAAAATTGCGTTTGCGCGTTTTGCGGTCACGCGTCGCCCAAGTCTGGGCCTTGTACATCGCGTCCTTCGCGTAGCGGAACAGCTTGGAACGGCGTCCGCGATAACCGCGGGCTTTATCGACGACTTTCTTGCGGCGCTCCCGACTGGCGGGGGCATTGGTGGCTCTTGCCATGTGTTTGTAAAACCCGGTCTCCCGGGCCTCCTGGTTTCTTCAGCGAGTTGTTCGTTTAGTGGAATGATCCCGCCGACCTCACTCGCTGAGGCGCCCCGCGTGGCGGGACAGGTGGCCGGATCTGGATGCCGTGCGGATCAAAGACCCCGATGGGTCACGCGAACGGCAGGCACTCTTTGATGCGCGCGACCATGGTCTCGTGGACCTGACCGTCTTTGCCGAGCTTACGCTTGCGCTTCGAGCTTTTGCTCGAGGCGAGATGGCGCAGACCTGGCTTGCGACGCATGAGCTTGCCTGTCCCGGTCACTTTGATACGCTTTGCAGCGGCTTTTTTCGTCTTGCGACGTGCAATGGATCGAGGCATGGGGCGGGCAAAGTAGCGGGCGAACTTGAAACGGCAAGTTCTTTCTCCGACACTCCTGAGGCTCGGAACTGGCGTCACACAAGGAGCCGCGGAGGCACGAATTGGGCGGTTGCCCGGGCAACCGTGGCTGCTAAGTTCCGCGCGTGATTTTCTCTCGACGTGCCGGATTTACACTTCTGGAAATCTGCCTCGCGCTGGCCATCGGAGTGATGCTGATCCTGCTCGCCGTGCCGAGCATTTCCGGCCTGCTCGCGGAGCAGCGCCTCAAGCAGTCGTTCGAGCGGCTCGACCAGTTGGTCGCCGCCGCGAAACTCAAAAGTGTGACCGAGCAGCGCACCTACGCGCTCGCGTGGGATCGCAAAGGAATCAGCGTGAAGGCGCTCGGAACAGGCGAATCGGGCGACGAAAATGATGCGGGAAGCCGCCTGGTTTTTGCGAAGGACGAATCGTTCGCTCTCCACCGAACCGCAACATTGCTGAAGGATGCCCCGACCGTTTGGGTCTTCTGGCAAAACGGGACATGCGAGCCCGCGCAGGTCGCTTTTCAGGGCAAGGCCGGAAGCTGGCTCGTGAGCTACGATCCCCTCACCGTCCGTGGGACTTTCTTAAATTCCGCCGTGCCATGAATCGACGCTCCGGCCATGAAATCAAACGGAACGAACGCCGGCGCGCCGGCTTCGTGCTCCTCGAAGCGATGATCGCAGTCGCGATCTTCGCGCTGGGCGTGATCTCTCTCGGACGATGCGTGAGCAATTGCGTCGCCGCGGAACGCTTTAAGGCCGAAGACGCGCGCGCCCGGCGCGTGCTGGAAAATCGGATGGCGGAGATCGAAGCGGAGTCCGTCACGATCGCCAACGCGAGCGAAGAAAAACTCAAGGCGCCGTTCGAGGGCATGACGCTCAAACAGAGGCGCGTGGAGTTAAAAAAGAAGAACGAGAAGAAGGTGGAAATGACCGGGCTCTACGCGGTGATGCTCGAAGTGACCTGGCTGAGCGATCGGGAAACGCAGTCCAGGCAGATGACCTTTTATGTCCACCCGCGCAAGCCGTAGCCGCCGCGCGGCGTTTACGCTGCTCGAGGTCATCATCGCGACGATGATCGTCGCGATGCTGGCGTTGACGCTTTACCGCTTCCTCGCCGCAAACCTCGCCGCGATTCGGATTTCGACGGAACTGAACGACGAACGTGAGGCCGTGCAAGCTGTCGTGCGCCTGCTCCAGTCGCAACTCAACGACCTGCCGGTGCGGGAGGCGGGAGCGCTGGGCGGCCAGCCCTACAAGTTTCAGGGTCTGTCGAATGATGAAATCACCTGGAAATGCGGGGC
>JBBSDS010000321.1:0-6011 GCA_038240495.1 Chthoniobacterales bacterium
CCAGCGCCGAGCCCGTCCCGGTGTAGCTCACAAAATGATCGGTCACGCTTTCCCCCATGCGTAAAATCCGTCGTTTGCTCGCTGGCTTCATCGCCGTTGCACTGCCCGCCCTTTCGCTCGGCGCGGTCGACGCGCCGCCTTCGCTGACACTCGCGCGCGACGGCCACTGGCTGGTCATTCGCGGCCCGCAGATTCCCGGCGGCGAAATCCGGATCAACTATCTCGAAGCCTATTGTCGTGCCGGCTCGACCGACGCGGATTGGGTGCAGCACACCGTCGTCAAGCACACTTCCGAGCTGCTCTCGTTGAGCGACGACGCCAAAGTCCTCAAGCTTCGCGACACTCTTGCCGATGGCGTCACCGTCGAGCACACGATCACGGCTGGAGCAGACGAAGTGGATTTCCGCCTGACTGCACACAATCCCGTGGCGACGCGCAGCGAAGCTCACTGGGCTCAGCCCTGCATTCGGCTTGCGGCTTTCACCGGCTTCGATCCGCAAGGCAAGAACCTCGACGACTATCTTGGCAAATGCTTCGTCTTCCTCGGAGGAAAACTCACCCGCATGCCGACGCCGCAATGGGCCACGCAGGCGCGCTACACGCCGGGCCAGGTGTGGTGCCCCGAGGGCGTCCCGCGCACTGACGTGAATCCGCGTCCGCTCAATTCGCTCGTCCCGAGCAACGGCCTCATCGGCGTCTTCAGCGGCGACGAAAAGCTGATCTTCGCCACGGCGTGGGCACCGTATCAGGAACTCTTCCAGGGAGTGGCGCGTTGCGTGCATTCCGATTTCCGTCTTGGCGGCCTCAAGCCCGGAGAAACGAAGCAAATCCGTGGAAAAATGTACGTCGTTCCGAACGATGTGCAGGCGCTCCTCGCGCGCTACGCGAAGGACTTTCCCGAGCACTGCGACTGCGAGTAAGTGGCTCGTTTCGAGAAGGAACCATCGCGTTCCGAATGAGAAGCGACGGATCACTGCGCCGAACGCATCTCCGTCATACCTGTTTTATCGCTCCAAAAACCGCGGCTGCGGAATCGCGCCAGAAACACTCCGGTTCCGCGAAACCTGCATTCGCTAGCATCCGCAGCTCGACGAACAGCGGCGGGTAATAATCTTCGTGCGCCCAGCTCGCGAAATGTTCGTAGGCCTCTCGCTCGACAATCCCGTGTGGCTTCATCGACTGCGCCCACAAGCAAAACGCGTGATCATGCAACGCCGGCGTCGCGGGCACGGCGGTATCGGCATTGACGAAGATTCCGCCCGACCGCAGGGCCGCGAAAATGTGGCGGTAGATGTCCGCCTTCACTGACAGATCCTTTACGTGATGCAGCGAGAGGCAAGCGGCGACGGCGTCGCACGACGGCAGTGGATCGGCGAAGGAACGCTCGACGTAACGGATGCGTTTTCCGAAATGCGCACAACGCTGCTGTGCCGTCGCCAGCATGTCAGGGTCTATGTCCCAGATTTCCACTGTCGCATGGGGAAATCGCTCCGCGATCGCCGCCGCGAGCGCGCCAGTGCCACCGCCGAGATCGAGCACCAGGCCACCTTCCGCCGGCATGCTCAGGGCCAGGAGATCGAGCTGCACGGGACGCATCGCCGGATAGGCGGGCACGAGCTTGCGAATCAGGTCGTCATATTCCTCGACCCGGAGTTTCAGATGTCCTTCGACGGAGTGAGCCATGGCTTCAAGGTGGACTCAGCCGGCAACGGCGCGGGAGATTTTAAGACGCGATTCCGGTTGCTTTCCCGTCTTCGAAAAACTGCGCCATGCGGTGGTGGAGATCGGTGTAAAAGGTCGAGGCCATTTTCTCGAGCATCGCCTTCTTCGAATCGCGCTCGACGACGCTGGCGTGAGCGAGGGCTTCCTGTTCCAGACGCATCCGCTCCTGGAAGGATTTTTCCATTTCCATCAATGACTCAATGAATTGCTTCGCGACGCGTGATCGCTCGACGCCTTCGATGAGCGCGCGTTCGAGCGGCTTGTTTTGCGTGAGGCTGAGGAGGCTGCCGCGGTCCAGCTCGATCGCGTAGCGATCGTAGTTGTCGCGGAACAACTGGTGTTCGGTGTCGAAACGGATTTCGTCGCGGTCGAGCAGCGTGTCGTAGGGGCCGGCTTTGGTGAAGAATTTCACGATGAGCGGGATCGTATCGACGAGCATGAAGAGCGCGGTGAGCACGGCATAGGCGCAGAGGGCAAACTCGCCCGCGCCATCGCCCGCGTGGAAGAGTTTATGGAGCGCGAGGGTCTGCGTGAGGATGTCGCGGCGAGAGGCGTTCTGGATTTGCGCGACGCGTTCGCCGGTTTGCTGTGCAAGGGCGGCGAGTTCTCCGTGCAGGCGTTTGACTTCTGCGAGCTTGGTTTCGATCTGCGTCAAGATGGTGTTGCGGGTTTGCTGAAGCTGCGTCACGAGCGCCTCGGCCTGCCGTTCTTGGATCTGCTTTTTGAGCGCGGTCACGCGGTTGCGCTCTGCTTTCTGCCGTTCTTCGCTCTCGGTCTTTCGCTCCTCGAAATTCTTGAGCATGCCGCTCTCGATCCCCGCGATATCTTTGCGGAGACGATTTTTCTCCGAGCTTAAATGCTCGATGGCTCCGCTCAGGCGTGAAGCCTCGGTGCGACGCCAGGCGAGCTGGTCGGTCTCGACGCTGCGCGCTCGCGGACCCACACCCACAAAGCCGCTGCGCTGGCCGTTGATTTCGCGTTCGTATTCCTTTTGCCAATAATCGAGGTCGGTCTGCAACGCGTTGAATTGCTCGAGCAGTGGCTTCATTTCCGCGTCGATCCCGGCGAGGCGCACTTCGACCGGCGCTTTGGCTTTTCCCATCTGCGAGTTCAATTCCGTTTGCGCTTTGTCCTCCTCGGCGGCGGTCTTGCCGGTGGATTTCGCGTTGAGTTCCCAGTTGTCGGGGATGTTGCCGGAGAAAGTCTCGTCGAGTTGTTTCTGCAAGCTGGCGACGCCTTTTTCAGCGGCGGCGATCTGTTCCTGCACGCTCTGTTTCTGCGTGGCGGCGGCGGCTTCCATCGACTCGATCTCACCGCGGCGGTCGCGCTCGACCACGCCCTGAATCGTGTCGCGAAAAAGCAGCAGCGTGAGCGGATGCGAGATCGTGAGGCCCATGAGGAAAGCGATGACGAACCGGAGCGAAAACTGGCCGAGCTTGCGGAAGATGCTGAGATAGGGCCGGTAGCTGGCGAGCAGCGCGCGATCGATGACCATGATGATGCCTGCCCACACCGCGGCGATGCCGAAACTGATGCGCCATTCGTTGGTCAGCGTCGAGAGCGCGTAGGCGCAGGCGATGAACGCGAAAGAGCACGGCACAAGCACTGTCGCGCCAAACGCCACGTACTTCCGCTGCTCCCACTCGGGGCACTTCTCGAGGGTCGATGTGCCTGCGCTAGAGAGCCAGAAAAAGAAGCGGCGGAATGTCGTTTGCATGATGTTTGGGTAGTCTGAGCCCGATGTGAATGTGGGCGGCGCGGGGCGAACTGGACCGCGCATGCGAATGCGCGAATCTGATGCCGAAATTCGACGCGGAAGTCGATGCGATTCGTGCGACGAAATACAAATACCGGGGCGGCATTTTGATCCCACTTCCGCAACCGCCACGTTGCGGGCTTGCGGCTTCGACACGACCTTGCGACAACACCGTTCTTCCCTATGAAAACCATCGGCGTTGCGATCATCGGTTGCGGCGGCATCTCGCTGCAAAATCATCTTCCCGGCCTCGCGCTGTGCGCGGATACGCGCGCCGTGGCGCTGTGCGATTCCGATGCGGCGACACTCGAGAAGGCCAGTCGTGACACCGGCATCGGCGCGACTTCCACAAACTACGAAGACATCGTGCGGCGCGATGATGTCCATGCGGTGATCATCGCCACGCCGAACATCGCGCACGGGCCCATCGCGTTGGCGGCGATCGCGGCGGGCAAGCACGTCCTTTGCGAAAAACCGCTCGCCATGAGTTATGCGGAGGCGAAGGCCATGGCCGATGCGGCGGACGCGGCCGGCGTGCGGCACATGACGGCGTTCACTTATCGCTTCGTGCCGGCGATGCGTTACCTCGGGCATCTCATCGACCGCGGCGATCTCGGCCTGGCCTACCATTACCGCTCGTGCCGCCTCCAGGATTGGGGCACGCGCTTTCTCGGCTGGCGTCAGGTAAAGGCGCTCGCCGCTACGGGCGAACTCGGCGACATGCTCGCGCATCGTATCGATTTCGCGCAGCATCTCGTCGGACCGATGGCGCGGCTCGTGGCAAATTTGAAACGGCTCGTCGATGATCGCGAAGGAAAGCCGAGCGATCTCGACGACTGGGCGGCGATCCTCGCAGAGTTCCGCAGCGGAGCGACCGGCGTGCTGGAAAGCTCCAAGCTGGCCAGCGGTCACAACGAAAGCTGGCGCAGCCTCGATTACGTGGAACTCAATGGCAGCGAGGGGACGTTTCAGTTTACGACCGGCAAATGGAATGAACTGCAATACGGCAAGCTCGGTGGCCCCGGCCTCGCGGCGCTGGCTGTGCCGCGGGAATTCTGGACGTGGCCCGGCAGCCCGCGCGATCCGAGCGTCGGCGATCCGCTCATCACCTTCCGCTACGATCAGGCGTTCGAGTTCATCGACGCCATCCGCAATCAGCGCGCTTGCGTGCCGAGTTTTCACGACGGCGTGCGCACACAGGCGGTGATCGACGCCGCGGTGCGCTCTGCTGAGACGCGTTCGTGGATCGAACTTCCCAACTCCTAACTTCTCTATGGAAAAAACCGCAGTGATCACCGGAGCCGGTAGCGGCGTTGGAGCAGCCACGGCGCTCGCCCTTGCAAAACAAGGCTGGCGTGTCGCGCTGCTCGGCCGCCGCAGCGAGGTCCTCGAAAAAGTTGCCGTGCAAATCCCCCGCGCGCTGGTCGTCCCCTGCGATGTCGGCGACGCGGCGCAGGTCGAAGCGATGGGCCGCAAAGTGCTCGCGGAATTCGGCAGCGTCGAAGTGCTGGTCAACGCCGCTGGCACCAACGTCCCCAAGCGGGCTCTCGAAGTGCTCTCCCTCGCGGATTACCACGAGATGATGAACGCCAATCTCAATGGCGCTTATTATTGCGTGCAGGCCTTTCTCCCACAGATGCGCGCGCGGGGCTCGGGCACGATCGTGAACATCGTCTCCGATGCCGGCAAAGCGGCCTCGCCCAAGGCCGGCCCGGGTTACGTCATTTCCAAGTTCGGTATGGCGGGACTGACTTCGGCGATCAATGCCGAGGAACGCGGTCGCGGTGTGCGCGCGTGTGCGATTTTTCCCGGCGACATCGACACGCCGATCCTCGCGAAGCGCCCTGTGGTGCCCGATGAAGCTGCGCGCACAAAAATGATGCAACCCGAGGACATCGCCGAGTGCGCCTTGCTCGCGATCAACCTGCCGTCGCGTGTCATTATCGAGGAAATGATTGTGCGCCCGCGCTGAGCCACATAGCCGATAAGTATCCGCCTTTAAATGACACCTTGCTGTGTCTCCCACTTCTTCTCGATAGCTTGTCCTAACAGGCACCTAACCTAACGCGGTTTGACTTATTCCTTAGCCGCGGCAGCGCGTCTCCCATGGAATCGCTGGTGTTTTTTTCGGGCGGAAGATGATTCGTGAACACGGCACGGCCCTCGGAAGCGATGTGCAAATGAGGCTCGCGGCACGGCGCAGACTCCGCGAAACTTCCCACCGCATGTCCGAGCCGCACTCCGTCATCGAGCTTCTCCAGGCTCTCATTCGCATCCCGAGTGTGAATCCGCACGGCGACCCCGGAACGGATGGCGTGGGTGAGGGTAAGATCGCCGAATATCTCGCCGACTTTTTGCGCGGGCTTGGCGCGCGGGTGGAACTGCGCGAGGTCTTGCCGGGGCGGCCAAATGTCGTGGCGCACTGGCCGGGCGACCGCGCCGGAAAACCGCGCGTGCTTTTTGCCCCACACACCGACACCGTGAGCGTCCTCGGCATGAGCATCGACCCTTTTGGCGGCGAGGTGCGCGACGG